>JBMLPD010000514.1:0-18037 GCA_049242285.1 Rubrivivax sp. | reverse complement strand
CTGGCGCCCCAACAGCAGCGCTGGCACATGCATCCAACTGCCGTTTTCAGGTTGATTCGCTCTGCGGCCTCATGCGTGAGGCCAACACCAGCTTCGTGGTGCGCGAGTGCTGCGTCATGCGCCCCACTGCTGCCAGCAGCACCGGTCGACTCGTGACCGCCTCCAGCCGAGTCTTGGCATGAGCCGGCCGCACGCACCAACTCCACCAGTTGCAGATCAGTGTGACGGCGCGCGCGCCGAACGCGCAGCGTTCGATGTCGTGCGTGGTGTGGCCGCCCCAGCCCCATTGGTCCTTGATTTCGTCAAAGCCGAGTGGATCTGCAAGCGTGGCACGTGGAAGACGCGCGAGGCCGTGGAGATCACCACGCTGAACGGGGTGTCCTGGTTCAACCATCATCGGCTGGTGGAAGGAATGGGCTGCATCCCGCCGGCTGAAGCCGAGGCACACTACTGCCAGCAACTCTCCGGGCAGCCTGCCTCGGAGAGCTGACCACCTGACCCAACCAGCCTCCGCGATACCCAGGGCGGTTCACTGCGCGAATGACCTTGCCAAGTAAAGAAAGCCTGCGAGTGCTTGTCGTTGGCGGAGCTGGCTACATCGGCTCGCACATGGTCAAGCGGCTTGGTCAACTCGGCTGCCGGGTCACCACGTTGGACGATCTCTCCAGCGGTCACAACGATGCCGTGTTGAATGGCGATTTCGTCCAGGGCTCTGCTGCCGACGAAGGACTCCTGAACCGATTGCTTGGCCGGGGCTTTGATGCAGTGATGCATTTCGCCTCCTTCATTCAGGTCGGCGAATCGGTACGGCAACCGGCCCGGTACTACTTCAACAACGTCGTCAACACGCTCACCTTGCTCGAGGCCATGCGCTCGCATGGCGTTCTGAATTTCATCTTCTCATCCACCGCGGCCACGTTTGGAGAGCCGAAGTACACGCCCATCGACGAGCGCCACCCGCAAAGACCGATCAATCCGTACGGGCGGACCAAGCTCATCGTTGAGCAGGTTCTTGCTGACTACGATGCGGCTTACGGGCTCAAGTCAGTCTGCCTGCGCTATTTCAATGCCGCTGGTGCCGACCCGGAGGGTGTATTGGGCGAGCGCCACGAGCCCGAGACTCATCTGATTCCGCTGGTGCTGCAGGCAGCCTCCAGGCGACGGCCCCACATCAGTGTCTTTGGACGCGACTACGACACACCGGATGGCACCTGCATTCGGGACTACGTGCACGTAGCCGACCTGTGTGACGCCCACTGGCTGGCTTTGCAAGCGTTGATGACTGGCAGGCCGAGCCAGCGTTTCAACCTTGGAAACGGGAATGGCTTTTCGGTGAAAGAAGTCATCGATACAGCAGAGCTGGTCACAGGGCGCAAGATTCCGGTGGTGGATGCACCCCGCCGAGAAGGTGATCCAGCCCGCTTGGTTGCTGATTCGACGCTGGCCCGCATGCAGCTTGGCTGGACGCCTCGGTATGCGGAGCTTGCAACCATCATTGAACATGCATGGAGGTGGGAGATGCGCAAGACTTGAACCGTCCTGCTCTGCCTTCCGGTGTTTGATCCTGGCGGTCCGTCAGCATGCTGCCGATGCGTCGTGCGCGCCTGCCCTGCTGAGTGCCAGAGCGCTCCGGTGTGCTGGCTTGGCGCCGAAGACCGAAGCGGTCGACGCCTTCAGGCGCACCTCTTGAGTCGCCACATGGCTCCGGTGCCGGGCTGCAGCAGGGGCAGGGACAGGCCGGTCGTGGCCCAGGCGCGTCCGGGCAGGGTCAGGGCACCGTCCGGTCGGTGCAGAACGCCTGCGCGCTTGCCCACCTGCTCAGGCGGCCACCAAGGCGCTTGCAGCGCGAGTTCGTAGAGCGCCTCGGGTTGCAGGCCGGGCAGGCGCAGGCTCGCGGGGATGGCGGTGGCCATGCGGTCCACCGCGGCCACGCTGAGCAGCCCGCGCGCGCCGTCCGCCGACAAGGCCCATACCGCCGAGACGGCCGGGTCCGGGTGGTCGATGGGGGTGGTCTGTGCCTCATGCAGCCAGACGCGCTCGGACTTGTGAAACGCGATCGCCGCCTGAAGTTCAACCCGCCCAGCCTCGGTCATGGCCAGCAAGTCAGCTTCCACCCCGAAGTGTCCGAACATCGCCGAGAGCGTGCGCAGGCCCATGCCGCACACCCTGCCGGTGGTGTGGCTGCGGGCGTCGCCCACGTGCGCACCCATCAACTCAGGCGGCAGAAAGCTCAGAAAACCGCGCTGAATGCGCTGGCGCTCGACGGGGTCGTTGCAGTCCGAGGTCCAGACCCGGTGCGTGCGCCGCAGGATGGCCAGATCCGCACGCCCGCCGCCCGATGCGCAGCTCTCGATCTCCAGGGCAGGAAAGCGCTCGCGCAGCATGTCCAGCAGTTCGTACAGCCCTTGCACGTGGGCCCGGGCGCCGGCCCGCCCGTCAGAACCCGCCGCATGGGTCATGTCGCGGTTCATGTCCCACTTGAGAAAGCTGATCGGCGCACTCTCCAGCAACTCACTCAGGCGCTGCATCAGGTGTTGGCGCACCTGGGGCAGCCCCAGGTTCAGCACCAGTTGATGGCGCCCCAGGGGCTGTGCTCTTCCGGGCACCGCCAGGGCCCAGCCGGGGTGCTGCCTGAACAGGTCACTGTCGGGGCTGAGGCCTTCGGGCTCCACCCAAAGTCCGAAGCTCATCCCCAGGCGCTGACAAAGCTGGGCCAAGGGCGCAAGGCCCTGCGGGTAGCGCCGTGGACACGGGTACCAGTCTCCCAGGCCGGCGCTGTCGCTGGTGCGGCCGACGAACCAGCCGTCGTCGAGCACGAAGCGTTCGATCCCGAGGTGGGCCGCGGCACGGGCCAGCGCGGCCAGTCGCGCCTCGTCGTGGTTGAAGTAGGTGGCCTCCCAGGTGTTGAACTGCACGGGGCGCGGGGACTGCAGGCGGGTCACCACGTTGCGGCGCACGAAGCGGTGCCACCGCAGGCTGAGGTCGCGCAGGCCCAGGCTGGTGCGCGCCAGGTGGGCCGTCGGGGTGGTGTGGCGCTGCGCCGGTTGCAAGGTTTGTTCGCCGGGCAGCAGCAACTCTTGCGCCTGGACTTGCGTGCCCCCCAGCCGGCAACGCTGGATCAGCAGGCGGTGGTTGCCCGACCAGGCGAGCTGCACGCTCCAGGCCTCGCCCGTACTTGCATCGGCGCCGGGCGTCATCAGCGTCACGCCGGGAAAGGCGTGGTGGGAGGTCCGCCCCACGCGCGACTCCTGTACCCAGGCCGCGCTGCCCAGGGGCTCGCGCGAGACGCGGAACTCGTCAGCCCAGCGGCCCCCCAGGCTCTGGCGCTCCTGCAACCGGGCCGGCGCCGGCACTGTGATCGCCGCCAACGCATCCACCGACAGCGCGTCCGTGCCCCGGTTCTCCAGCGTCACGGCGGCGCTGACCACCCCCGTGCACGGGCACAGCTGCACCGACAGTTCCAGCCCCAACCCGCAGTCCGCATCCTCCAGCTCAAAGCGCCACCCGCAGGGCATGGGCACGACCGCCTGCAACAGGAACTGCGTGTAGAGGTGGCGATCCCCCCGCCGCAAGGCCAGGCCGGGCGCGTCCGTGAAACCGCGGCCAGGCTCGGGCAGCCACGACACCACTTCCGCCACATCCAGGCCGCCGTGGGGGAGCGCGGGCTCGCAGGCTTGCGCCAGTGCGCCCAGATCGGTGGTGTCGGGCAAGGCCTCGCCCCAATACAGCAGGCGGGGCATCGTGCCCGCCAGGGCCATCCACACCATGGTCTGGCCGGCGCCGTCCAGGCGGTGAAACGAATCGCTCACGGGGCGCGGGCTCCAGGGAATCGGGACACCTTATTGTAGTATTCGTCAATATGAAGGTGGGTGCCAGCGGCCACGAGTCCACTGCGATGTTCACCCTGCAGATGGTGCAGGCAGCGGGCGTGCGCCTGCATGCGGCGGTCACGCCGCAGCGGCCGGGTGTCAGCGCGGGTGAGCCCGTCTTGCTGCTGCACGGCTTTCCCGACCACTGGCGCTTGTGGGAGCCCCTCATGGCCGCCCTTGCTCAGCGCCACCAGGTCCTGGCGCCGGACCTGCGCGGCATCAACCTGTCTGACAAGCCGCCGCTGGTGCAGGACTACCACGTGGACCGGCTGGTCGAGGATGTGCAGGCCCTGATCCTCGGGCTGGGGGGGCGCTGCGCAGTCGTGGGGCACGACTGGGGCGGGATGCTGGCGTGGGCCGTGGCGGCACGGCACCCGTCGCTGGTGTCCCGGCTCGTGGTGCTGAACGCGCCGCATCCTTGCCGGCTGGCGCAGCAGCTGCGCGACGACCCCGCCCAGCGCGAAGCCTCCGGCTACGTCCGCGGCCTGACGGCAAGCGCAGCCGCCGCCTGGCTTGCGCAGGACACCTATGCCCGTCTTTGGGCTGTGCGTTCGCGCACAGAGCCGGCCGCGGAGGCGGGGCGGGACGAGCGGGAGCGTCAGCACTGTGTGCAGGCCTGGTCGCAACCCGGGGCCCTGGAGGCCGCGCTGAACTGGTACCGGGCGCTGGACATCGACCAGGCCCTGGCGCCCGCCGGGGTGCCGGCAGTGCCCAGTCTGGGACAGGCTGACGGCCACATCGAGGCCCCCACCCTCGTGATCTGGGGCGAGCGTGACGGCTCTTTTCCCGTGGCTTGCCTGCAGGGGCTGGAGCGCTGGGTGCCCCGCTTGCAACTGGAGCGCGTGCCCGAGGGCGGGCACTGGCTGCTGCTGGAGCAGCCCGCGCGTGTGGCCGGCCTTGTGTCGGCCTTCCTGGAGGACCGTCCATGAACGGCGTGCGCCTGGGGGTGTGCTACTACCCGGAACAGTGGCCCGAGGCCTGGTGGGCTGAAGATGCCCGGCAGATGGTCGAGCTGGGCATCCGGCAGGTGCGTATCGGCGAGTTCTGCTGGTCGCGTGTGGAGCCGCGGCCAGGGGTGTTCGACTGGGGCTGGCTGGACCGTGCCGTGCAGGTGCTGGCCGATGCCGGGTTGCAGATCGTGATGTGCACGCCCACGGCCACACCGCCCAAGTGGCTGGTGGATCGGGACCCGCAGATGCTGGCGGTGGGCGCTGACGGTCGGCCGCGACGTTTCGGCTCGCGCCGGCATTACGACTTCTCCAGCGACGCCTATCTGGAGCAGGCCCGGCGCATCACGCGGGCGTACGCGGAACGCTACGGCCGCCACCCTGCGGTGGTGGCCTGGCAGACCGACAACGAGTACGGCTGCCATGACACCGTGGTGAGCCACTCGCCGCAAGCCGTGCAGCGCTTTCGCGCGTGGTTGCGGCGGCGCTACGGTGATGTCGCCGCCCTCAACCAGGCCTGGGGCACGGTGTTCTGGAGCCAGGAATACGCGAGCTTCGACGAGGTCGACTCCCCTGCGGCCACGGTGACTGAAGCCCATCCGGCGCACCGGCTGGACTACCAGCGCTTTGCGTCTGACGAGGTGCTTCGCTTCAATCGCGCCCAGTGCGAGATCCTGCGCGAGCTGTCGCCGGGACGTGTGCTGGTCCACAACTTCATGCAACTGTTCACCGGCTTCGATCACCACGCCGTGGCGGCCGATCTGGACGTGGCGAGCTGGGACAGCTACCCCATTGGCGCCCTGGAGATGTTCTGGTTTGACGCCCAGGACAAGCGGCGCTGGCTGCGCACGGGCCACCCCGACTTCACGGCCTTTCACCACGACCTGTACCGGGGCATGTCGCGCCAGCCGTTCTGGGTCATGGAGCAGCAACCGGGCCCGGTGAACTGGGCGACCTGGAACCCCGCTCCGGCCCCGGGCATGGTCAGGGTGTGGACCTGGGAGGCGTTTGCGCACGGTGCCGAGGTGGTGAGCTATTTCCGTTGGCGCCAGGCGCCGTTTGCCCAGGAGCAGATGCACGCCGGCCTGCAAACGCCCGATCGCCGCCTGGATGCCGGCGGTGCCGAGGCGGCGCAGGTCGCCGCAGAGCTGCGCCGCTTGCCGCCCATGCCACCACCGTCCCACAGCGGTGCTGCCGTGGCGCTGGTGTTCGACTATCCCGGCCTTTGGTTGCTGGACGTGCAGCCTCAGGGCGGTGACTACAACGGCCTGCAACTCGCCTACGAGGCCTATTCGGCCCTGAGGTCGCTGGGGCTGGACATCGACATCGTGCCGCCCACTGCCGACCTGGGGCGCTACGCGCTCGTGGTCCTGCCCGCGGTGCCGCTGGTCAGCCAGGCCTTGTGCACCCAGTTGCAGGCGAGCGCGGCGCAGGTGGTGCTCTACCCGCGTGCCGGCTCCAAGGGAGAGGCGGTGTCCATTCCTGCGGGTCTTCCACCAGGGCCCTTGAGGCCGCTGATCGACTTGCGGGTGCCGCGGGTCGAGTCGCTGCGACCCGGCATTCAGGATGCTGTGCTGCTGGGACGGGAACGCCATGGCTCCATGCGCTGGCGCGAGACGCTGGAAATCGGCCCGCAGGTGCAGGTGCTGGCCCGCTATGCCGACGGCGGGCCGGCCCTGGTGCGCCAGGGGCGCACCCGTTACCAGGCGGGCTGGTTCAGCCCCGCGCTGCAGCGCAGGGTGCTGGAACAGGCCGCCGCTGATGCCGGGCTGGCGACGGTGCGGCTGCCCGAGGGCCTTCGCCTGCGCCGCCGGGGCGACTGGTTGTTCGCGTTCAATTACAACGACCAACCGCACCGCCTGGAAGTGCCGCAGGCGGATTGGCTGGTGGGCCACGAGGTGGTCCCCGCCCACGGCGTGGCCCTGGTTCGGCGTCGCGGCACATGAGCCTGGCTTTCGACCCCACACGCCACCCCCACCGGCGCCACAACCCGCTGACCGACCGCTGGGTGCTGGTGTCGCCGCAGCGCACGCAGCGCCCCTGGCAGGGCCAGCAGGACACCCCCGACACGCCAGTCCGGCGGCCTCACGACCCGCAGTGCCCGCTCTGCCCGCGCAACGTCCGCGCGCAGGGCCGCCAGAACCCCGACTACCGCGGTCCGCACGTCTTCGACAACGACTTCCCCGCCCTGCTGCCCGAGTCGCCCGCGCCCGACGACCAGGGCGACCCGCTGCTGCGCGCTGCGCCCGCCCGGGGCGTCAGCCGGGTGCTGTGCTTCTCGCATGACCACGGACGGAGCCTGCCCGAGTTGTCACCCCTGGAGCGCCGTGCCGTGGTGGACACCTGGTGTGCCCAGGCCGAGGAACTGGGGCGGGCTTGGCCCTGGGTGCAGGTGTTCGAGAACAAGGGCGCGATGATGGGCTGCTCCAACCCGCACCCGCACGGTCAGATCTGGGCCACTGACCGGGTGCCAGACGAGCCTGCCGCCGAAGACCGGGCCCAGCGCGCCTGGTGGGCCCGGCATGGCAGGCCGCTGCTGCTGGACTACGCAGCTCGGGAAATGGACGCGCAGGTGCGCATCGTGTGCAGCAATGCCCACTGGCTGGCCGTGGTGCCGTGGTGGGCCGCCTGGCCTTTCGAGACCCTGCTCTTGCCGCGCCAGGCCGTGGCCCGTCTGCCCGATCTGACGGCGCCTCAGCGCGAGGACCTCGCTGCCGTGCTGGGTGAGCTCACCGCCCGCTACGACATGCTCTTCGGCTGCAGCTTCCCGTATTCCATGGGCTGGCATGGCGCCCCCTTCGACGGTCGGGATGCGCAGCCCTGGCTACTGCACGCGCACTTCTACCCCCCGCTGCTGCGCTCCGCCCAGATCCGCAAGTTCATGGTCGGCTACGAGATGCTGGCCGAGGCGCAGCGTGACCTGAGCCCGGAGCAGGCCGCCGCTGCCCTGCGCGACGTCTCGCCCGGGCGCGACCGGGCTGCCCTGCCGGAGCATCCATGAGCCTGACCTTGTTGCGCGCCAAGGCCGATGCGGCCTTCCTCAGCGCCTTCGGCACCCCGGCACAGGCTTTCGTGCAGGCACCCGGGCGCGTGAACCTGATGGGCGAACACACGGACTACAACGACGGCTTCGTGCTGCCCTGCGCCTTGGACCGCGTCACCGTCATCGCGCTGCGCCGACGCAGCGACCGACACGTGCGGGTCCTGGCCCTGGATGGCGGCTCGGCCCGCGACGGGTTCGATCTGGATGCGCCCATCACCCGCAGGCCCGACCAGCCCTGGAGCGCCTATGTGCGCGGCATGGTGGCGCAGTTGCTGCTCGCCGACCCCGCCCTGCCAGGCCTGGACCTGGCGATCACGGGCAACGTGCCCCAAGGGGCCGGGCTGTCCTCCTCGGCGTCACTGGCCGTGGCGGTGGGCGTGGCCTTTCGTGCCGCCGGGGCCTTGCAGGAGGTGGATGCCACGGAGCTGGCGTTGATGGCACAGCGTGCCGAGAACCATTTCGTGGGCTGTCAGTGCGGCATCATGGACCAGTTGGTATCGGCCCGCGGGGCGGCCGGACATGCGCTGCTCATCGACTGCCGCAGCCTGGTCACCCGTGCCGTTCCGCTGCCGGCGGGCGCGGCGGTGTTGATCGCGCACTCGATGGTCGAGCGCGGCCTGGTCGACAGCCACTACAACGAGCGTCGGCGCGCCTGTGAGCAAGCGGCGCGCCACTTCGGTGTGCCGGCGCTGAGAGATCTCACGCCCGCGCAACTGGCCGACAGCCCTCTGCAGGCCTCCATCCTGCGCCGCGCGCGTCACGTCGTGACCGAGAACGAACGCACGCTCAGCGCGGCCCAGGCCCTGGCGCGCGGTGACCTGGCCGCCATGGCGGCTCTGATGGCGGCCTCCCACGCTTCCATGCGCGATGACTTCGAGATCACCGTGCCGGCGGTGGACCGCCTGGTGGCCATCATCGAGCAGGCGCTCGCGGGCACCGGCGGCTGCCGCATGACGGGTGGTGGCTTTGGGGGCTGTGTGGTGGCCCTGATGCCACTGGAGCGTGTGGCGGCCGTGCAGCAGGCGGTGCAGCAGCATTACCGCTCGCCACAAGGGCAGCAGGCGCAGGTGTTCGTGTGCGAGGCCGGCCCCGGGGCCGGCCCTGTGGACCTGTAGGGCACGCTTTCGGTGCAAACACCTAGCGCCTCTTTTATTGACGAATGCTTCAATAAGAGGAGTCACTGCAGCTTCGTAGCGACAGTCCACCCGACGCCGGCCATGAACCAGACCCCCCAACCTGCGCTGTCGCGAGCCGCCATCTGGGCCTTCGGCCTTGTGGCGCTGCCCTTGTCCACCATCGGGTTGCCGCTGACCATCTATCTCGCGCCCTTTTACGCGGGCGAGATGGGGCTGTCCCTGGCGGCCATCGGCACGGCGATGATGCTGGCGCGGATCGTGGACGTGGGCGTGGACCCCTTCATCGGCGTGGCCAGCGACCGCATGCGCAGCCGCTTCGGCCGGCGCAAACCCTTCCTGGTGGTGGGCGCCGCGGTGGTGATCCTGGGCATGGTGCAGTTGTTCAACCCGCCCAAGGGGGTGAGCCTGATGTACTTCCTGGGCTGGCTGGCCGTGATGTACGCGGGCTTTTCGCTGGTGCAGGTGACCCACCGGGCGTGGGGGGCGGAGTTGTCGCCGCACTACCACGAGCGCACGCACATCTCATCCGTTCGGCAGTTCTTCTCCACGGGTGGCCTCATCGTCTCCACGCTGGTGCCGGCACTGGTGCTGGCGCAGGCTGGGGCCGAGTCCTCGGACGTGCTGTCCTCGCTGAGCCTGATGATGGTGATCGTGCTGCCGCTGACCGTGGCGGTGAACCTGTGGCTCACACCCGAGCCGCCGGCCCGCCCGCTGCCCCCGCGCCAGCCCATCGACTGGAAAGGCCTGTGGCGGGCGCTGCGCCGCAACGGCCCGCTGCGCTGCATCCTGCTGGTGCTGTTCATCGGTTTCAGCGCCGAGACCTTCCGCCAGACGCTCACGGTGTTCTATGCGCGTGACGTGATCGGCGTGAAGAACCTGGGCCTGATCTATGTCTACTACTTCATCAGCGCCTTCGTGGGCGTGCCGGCCTGGCGCTGGTTCTCCAAGCGCACCAGCAAGCACCACGCGCTGTGTGCGGGCATGTTGATCGCCATCGCCACCAACCTCGGCATCTATTTCCTCGGCCCGGGGGATGTGGCGATGTTCACGGCCATGTTCATCCTCAAGGGCTTTTGCTTCGGCGCCCTGGACCTGCTGCCCGCAGCCATGCTGGCCGACGCGGCTGACGTGGACACCGCCATCACGCGCAAGTCGCGCGTGGGCTTGCTGTTTGCCGTCTCTGGCGTGGTCACCAACCTGGGTCAGGCCGTGGGTCAAGGGCTGTCGCTCAACGCCCTGTCCTGGGTGGGCTACCGGGCGGCGGGAGAGACCAGCGAGGCCGCGCTGTCGTCCATGCGGGTGCTCTATGCCCTGGTGCCCAGCGTGGTGCTGGTCGTGGCTCTGATGGTGTGCCTGCGCTACGGCCTGACGGCAGCGCGGCACGAAAGCCTGCGCCTGCGCCTGCAGCGCCGTGCCGAGTCGGCCCGTCCCTGAGGGGGCGCCGGCCCGGCGCTGGCTTCGTCCATCAGGCCGGCCGGGGCAAGCCGGCGTCCAGTTCGGCAAAGCAGCGGCCCTCGGCGGCCAGTTGCTGCAGCAGCGGCGCCGCGCGCCACAGGGCTGCGTCTTCCGGGCAGCGCAGCGCCCACGTTGCCAGCTGCTCCACCACTTGGGGCAGCCCACATCGATCGGCCTGGTGCATGGGGCCGCCCTTCCAGCGCGGAAACCCATAACCATGGAGCCAGACGGTGTCGATGTCGCTGGCGCGCAAGGCGATGCCCTCGCCCAGCAGGGCGGCGCCTTCGTTGATCAGGGCCAGCAGGCAGCGCTGCACGATCTCGTCGTCAGCTATGGGCCGCTGGGGCAGGCCGAGCTGTCGCGCTTCTTCGCGGATCAGGTCCTGCACCACAGGGTCAGGTACCGGTTGGCGTGAGCCCGGCTCGTAGCGGTAGAGGCCGGAACCACTCTTTTGACCCAGGCGACCTTCGGCCACCAGGCGACGCGCAAGGGCCCCGTCGCGCGGGTCGGCGCCTGGCGGCGCCTGCGCAGCGGCGCGCACCCCGACGTCCAGGCCCACCAGATCACCCACCGCATGAGGGCCCATGGGAAAGCCGAAGGCTACCAGGGCCCGGTCCACCTGCTGCGGGGTCGCGCCCTCCAGCAGCAGGCGTTCGGCCTGTCGGCCGTAGGGCCCCACCATGCGGTTGCCGATGAAGCCCGGCCCCACGCGCGCGACCACCGCCACCTTGCCCATGCGCCGCGCAAGGGCCATGCCGTCGGCCAGGGCCTGGGCGGAAGTGTGGGCGCCCCGCACCAACTCCAGCAGGCGCATGGCGGGCGCCGGGCTGAAGAAGTGCAGGCCCAGCACGTCCTGGGGGCGTTGCGTGGCCGCAGCGATGCGGTCGACGTTGAGTGACGAGGTGTTGGTAGCCAGCAGGCAGCCAGGGCGGCACAGCGCATCCAGGCGCGCGAAAACCTCGAGCTTGAGTGCCATGTTCTCGAAGACGGCCTCCACCACCAGGTCCGCCTTGTCGGCACAGTCCAGGCTGGCCTGCCCGCGCACGCGCTGCGTGCGCAGGTCTGCCTCCTGGGCGCTGATGCGCCCCTTGGCGTGGGCCTGCGCCTGATGGGTCTGGATGAAGCGCAGGGCACGGTTTCTGGCGGCCGCATCGGGTTCGACCAGATCCACCTCGATGCCTGCGTCAGCCAGGCAGATGGCGATGCCGCTGCCCATGGTGCCCGCACCCACCACGGTGGCGCGCCGCACGGACCGTGATGCGAGATCGCTGGGCACACCGGGGACTTGTCGGGCCCGACGTTCGGCCTTGAAGGCATGCCGCAGGGCGGCCGATGCCGGCGACGCCAGACACTGTGCGAACCACCGGGACTCCAGCGCCAGGCCCTGCGCCAGGTCCAGCTCGGCTGACGCAGCGACGCAGGCCTCGATGGCGCGGGCTGCCGGCTCGGGCGGGCGACGCAGGGCGGCTGGCAGCTGCCAGACGGGGCCTTGCGGCGCGGGGCGCTGCCAGGTGCCGGCAACGATCTGCAGCGCCAGCGCGCAAGCCTGTGTCACCGGGTCACCCGAGGTCACGGCGTCCACCAGCCCTGCCGCCTGAGCCTGTTCGGCGCTCACCGGCTGCCCGCTGAGCATCAAGGCCCTGGCAGCGTCTGCACCGATCAACCGCGGCAGACGCTGGGTGCCACCGGCGCCAGGAATGAGGCCCAGCGTGATCTCCGGCAGCCCCAGCCGCGCATCGACCTGCGCAACCCGGGCCTGGCAGCCCAGCGCCAGCTCCAGGCCGCCGCCCAGCACCTGCCCGTGCAGGGCGGCCACCACCGGCTTTCGACCGGCCTCCAGGCACCGGATCAGCTCATGAGGGTCGACGCCGGGTTGGCCAAAGGCACGGAGGTCGGCGCCAGCGCTGAAGCCGCGGCCCTGCGCTGCAAGCACCACGCCCTGCACCCCGGGATCGGCCAGGGCCTGCTCCAGGGCCTCGGCCAAGGCCCGCGCCAGATCGGGCGACAGGGCATTGACGGGCGGGCGGTTCAGCCGCAGCACGGCCACCGCGCCTTGCTGCGCGCTCAGCACCAGCGCGTGGGGTGTCCCTTCGGCAGCCGTCACGCGCTCAGTGCTGCAAAGCGCTGCAGGTGATGGTCCACGTTGCCGAGTTGGGCATCCAGCGCCAGCAGGCGCTTGAAGGCGTGGCCGATCACGATTTCGTCGGTCATGCCCATGCCACCATGCAGCTGCACGGCTTGCTGGCCGACGAAGCGGCCGACCTTGCCGACCTGCACCTTCAGGGCGGACAGTGCCCGCGGCAGGTCGTCGTCGCCCTCGGCCAGCCCGATGGTGGCCCGCACCACGATGGAGCGCAGTTGCTCGGCCTGCATGAACATGTCCACCATGCGGTGGCGAAGGGCCTGGAACCGTGCCACGGGCTGGCCGAACTGCCGCCGCTGGCTGGTGTAGGCGATGGTCTGCTGCAGCAGCAGGTCGACCAGCCCCACAGCCTCCGCGCCCATGGCCGCCAGTCCGGCGGCGCTGGCCTCCTCCAGCAGATCCAGTCCGCCATCGGGCGCGCTCAGGCGCGCAGAGTCGTCCAGTACCACCCCGCTGAGCGTCAGGTCCGCCCCCAGTCCGCCATCCACGAGCGCATAGGGCTGGCGTGTCAGCCCGGGCGCGTCGCCGTCCACCCAGAACAGGGCCACACCTGCGGGGGTGCGGGCGGACACGATGAACGCGTGCGCGTCATGGCCACCGATCACCACGGACTTGTCTCCGTGCAGGCGCCAGCCGTCGCCAGCGGGCTCGGCGACGGTGGCCACCCGGGAGCGGTCATAGCGGGCGGCTGCTTCATCGCAGGCCAGGGCGATGCGCGAGCGGCCGTCCTGCACGGCGGCCAGTCGGGTTGAGCGGCAGGCGAGCCCGGGACTGCGCTTGAGCACCGCCCCGCCCATGACCACGGTCTGCAGGTAGGGCTCTGCCACCAGGCCGCGCCCCAGGGCCTCCATCAGGACCATGGTGTGCACCGGCCCGCCGTCCAGCCCGCCGTCGGACGCGGCGAAGGGCAGCGCCAGCCAACCCATCTCCGCCAGGGCGGGCCAGAGTTCCAAGCCCGGCTGGCGGCCCTCTCGGCGCCAGCGCTGCCATTGCTCGAATCCGCAGCGCTGCTGCACGTAGCGCGCAGCGCTGTCCTGCAGAAGACGCTGCTCTTCGCTCAGGTCGAAGTTCACCGGCGGGGTGGGCCCGTCAGAACCTGTACTCGACCTGGACGCCGTAGGTCCGGGGGTCCAGCAAGCGCACGTTGCGGTAGTTGCCCACCAGGGCGTCCTCGATGATGATGTTGGTGATGTTGTCGGCGTCGCTGAGGTTCTTGATGTAGCCCTTGATCTGTACCGTGCCCTTGGGGTTGGCCAGACGCAGTTGCAGGTTGGTCACGCTCCAGGACTTGATCAGGTCGGTGGGCGTGTTGAACTCCCGTGCGAAGTACTTGTCCTGCCAGACATGATCGATCCGGGTGGTGGCCGTCCAACCGGTGTTCAGCAAGCCGGTGGTGTACTGGGCACCGAACTTGATCTTGGCTTCGGGCGAGTGGGGCAGCTTCTTGCCCGCCAGGTTCACCTGCACGGTCGGGGTCTTGGTCGTGAGACTCTGCCCAGGGTTGGCGGCGTCCTCGGTGAGGAAGCTGTCGATCTTCGTGCGCAGCAGCGAGACGTTCGCATCGAACAACCAGGCGCGGCTGGGCGCATACAGCAGTTCCGCTTCCACGCCCGAGGTCCTGGCGTCGGCATTGGCGGTGACGGCCGACGCCGAGATCCGCTGGGCCAGCTGCATGTTCTTGTAGTCGTTGTAGAACGCTGACACGTTGGCCCTGAGCTTGCCGTTGAGCATCTCGCTCTTCATGCCGGCCTCGTAGGCGGTGACGGTCTCAGGTTCGAAGGTGGGCTTGATGTTGTTGCCCACATTGAAGCCGCCGCCCTTGTAGCCGGTGGCCACGCTGCCGTAGAAGAGCAGGTCCTTGCGCGGGGCATAGTCGATGGAACTGCGCCCCGTCCACCAGCTCCAGTCCAGCAGGGGCTTTTCCGTGAAGGGCACGGTGTTGGTCAGCACGATGGAGCGCGACAAGGTGGTCTTTTCCTCCTGGGTCCAGCGTGCGCCCAGGGTGGCGCGCAGCTGGTCGGACAGACGCCACTGCCCTTCGCCGAACCAGGCGCTGGCCTTGGTGGTGGACTTCTGTGTCTCGGTGTTGACGAACCAGGTCTCGGCCGGCCGGTTCTGGATCTTCTGGATCAGTTCGAAGTAGGGGTGCCAGATGAAGAAGCCGCCGCCGCCTTCGCTTTCCAGGTGGAACAGGCCCGTGGTGTACGAGAAGGGTCCCTGGCCCTTGGAGGCCACACGCAGTTCGTGGGTGGAGGTCTTCTCGCGCGAGGTGAAGCTGTCGGTGGTCAGCAGCTTGTCCGTGGTGACCGTCATGGTGCGGGACATGTTGTAGGTGATCGGTCTGCTGAAGCGGAAGGGCAGTGCCGAGTTGTCCCAGTCGGTGTTCTGCTCCGAGCTTGAGCGCGACAAGCCACCGACGTAGGTGAGTGAGGCCCAGTCCATGTCGCGGCTGACCTCCAGGGTGGCGGATTCCTGCTTGAGCCGGAAGGTGGCGTCGAAGTCCGCCGCCACCGCCCGCAGGTCGGTGGGGTTGGGGGCGCCGGCGTAGATGTTGCTGCCTGCAGGGACAAAGCCCAACCCGGTCAACGGCCCGGCCAGCGAACTGAACAGTGTCGAGTTGTAGTTCGGCGAGTCGAACGCGAGTTCGTTCGGGCTGCAGCCCAGCACGGGAATGGCCTTGCACATCCGCTTGCTTTCGCGCGTCCGCGAACTGTCTTCATCATAGGCCGACAGCACCAGGTTGATCTCGGTCTTGTCCCCCAGGAACAGGCGCGTGGAACTGCGCACGCTGTACTGGTCACGGCCGTCGATGCCGTTGCCAGTGAACTCGTTCTTGGTGAAGCCGTCACGCTTGAGGGTGTAGCCGGCAAAGCGCTGACGCAGGTTGTCGCTCAAGGGAATGTTCAGCATGCCGCCGATGCGGCGCTGGTTGTAGTTGCCCACCTCCACAGAGAGGCTGCCTTCCTGTTTGGCGGTGGGCCGCTTGGTAAAAAGCGCCAGGGCGCCGCCGGTGGTGTTGCGCCCGAACAAGGTGCCCTGCGGCCCGCGCAGCACCTCGATGCGCTCCATGTCGTAAAGCTCGTTCTGGGGATAGACGGCGATGGAGGCGCCATTGATGGCCAGGCCCACGCCGTTGTCTCCACCCAACGAGTTGTTGCCGATGCCCCGGATGGTGAAGCGGTCATTGCCGGTGAGCACGGCGTTGGGGATCGAGAACTGCAGGTCGGCCGCGCCCGTGATCTTGGCCCGCTCCAGGCTGTCCGCATTGAAGGCCGTGATGGCGATGGGCACCGACTGTGCGGCCTCTGCGCGCTTGCGAGCCGTGATGGTCACGCTTTCCAGGACCGGAGCTTCGGCGGTGTTGCTGGCCGTGGACGGCGCAGGCTGCTGCTGTGCCAGGGCCATCAGCGGGCTCAACAGAGCCGCCGCTGCGGCAGCGACGAGGGTGGGGCGCAGAGGCGCGGGTGAATGGCGGGCTGCTTTTTGCATGGCTGTCTCCGTGGATGGTTCTTGAGGACGGGTACCTCAGTGGGCGCGCCGAGGCTTCAGCGCCTTTCTTGTATAAAGCGTCAATAAGGCTAATGAGGCCGTTCCTGCTTGTCAATAGCTATTTGCCTGATCGTCAATAAGCAACCGTTCCCGGCCCACCGGGCAAACCCTCTGGACAAGTGCTCATCCTTAATATAAAAACCGTCAATAAGAGGTCGCGTGTGATCAGAGATCTGCAGCCAGGCCCTCGCGGGCTGGTGGGTTGACCGTTCTTGTTGCCCTTGCATGTTGCCTGTTGCCTTTGCCTTTGCCTTTGCCTTTGCCTGTTGCGTCTTGCCTGCTGCCCGATGAATCCCATGGCCGATCCCGATCCGCGCCTGCCCCTGTTCGATGCGGGTCAGGTGGATCTTCGCGTCCATGCCGAGGCCCTGCGCGAGCACGCCAGGACCTGGATGCAGTCAGGACTGTTTGCCCGGCTGATGCCCGACCGGCCGGCCCTCTTGACGGCCCGGGGCTGGCGCAGCTTCTCTGAACTGCATGACAACGCCAACCGGCTGGCCCATGTCCTGAAGGCCAGGGGTTTTGTGCCTGGAGATGCGCTGGCGCTGCTGTGCGGCAACCGCGCGGAGTTCGTGGAGGTCTTGCTCGCGGCCATGCGCAGTGGCTTGCGTCTGACGCCCATCAACACCCACCTGCACCCGCAGGAGGTGCAGTACATCGTGCAGGATTGCAGAGCACGGCTCCTGATCGTGGAACAGAACCTGGACGCGCCCGCGGTGGCCCCAGCCCATGTGGAGCGGCTGGTCATCGACGGGCAGGGAGCGACCTCTTACGCCGACGCCCTGCAGGCCCAGCCTGCTGCCGATCTGGCCGCGCAGGCGGCCGGCACGCTCATGCTCTACACCTCGGGCACCACGGGCCGGCCCAAGGGTGTGTTCCGGCGGGAGCCGGAGGTCATCGAGCCGCAATACGCCGGCAGCTTCGCCGACTACCAACCCGGCGACGTCGCCCTGTGCTGCGGCCCGGCCTACCACTCCGCGCCCTTGCTGTTCGACATCCGGTGGCCCCTGGCCTCGGGTGTGCCCATCGTGATGATGGAGAAGTGGGATTCCCATCAGGCGCTGGCCCTGATCGAGCAGCACCGCGTGACCCATGCGCACATGGTGCCCACCATGTTCCAGCGCCTGCTGGCGCTGGAACCGGCGGTAAGAAGCCGCCACGACCTGTCCTCCCTGCGGTTCCTGGTGCACGGCGCCGCCCCCTGCGCCGTGTCCACCAAGCGGGCGATGATCGATTGGCTGGGGCCGGTGCTCACCGAGTACTACGCCGCCACGGAGGGCGGACATGGCATTCATGTCGATTCGCACCAGTGGCTGCTCAAGCCGGGAACGGTGGGCCGCATGGACCCGGCGCTCGGTCACCGCATCGTGGACGAAGCGGGCCGCGATGTGCCGCCCGGCCAGGTGGGACGCATCTACTTCCAGGCGCCACAGACCGGTCGCTTCGAGTACTTCGGTGACCCCGTCAAGACCGCCGCCGCCTACAAGGACGACCGCTTCACCCTGGGTGACATGGGCTATGTCGACGAGGAGGGCTTTCTCTTCCTCACCGGCCGCGCCGCCGAATGCATCATTTCCGGCGGTGTGAACATCTACCCCCGCGAAGTGGACGAGGTGCTGATGCGCCACCCGGCCGTGGGCGAGGCCTGTACGGTGGGTGCGCCCGACGACGAGTGGGGCGAGAAGGTGGTGGCGGTGATCGTGCCTGCACCGGGCCAGATGCCCGGCCCCGCGCTGGCGGCCGAGCTGATGGCACATGCGCTTGCGCATCTGGCCCGGTTCAAGTGCCCGCGCGAGATCGTCTTCGAGACCGAGTTGCCCGAAACCGGCACGGGCAAGCTGCAGCGCAACCAGGTCCGCCAGCGCTTCTGGCTCGGGCGCGAGCGGTCCATCTAG
>JBMLPD010000513.1:0-1415 GCA_049242285.1 Rubrivivax sp. | reverse complement strand
CGTGGAGCGCCTGGTGCGCAACTCGCTGTGGAAGGGCCGCAGCCAGGAGCGCTTCCACGATGCCCTGGACTGGCTGTACGGCTGGAACGTGGGCAACTGCCTGGATCAGGCCTGAGCATGGACCCAGAAAACGGAAGGACGGGAGATGGAAGCACTGGGCCGCCTTGAAGACCTGCCTCAGGACTACCGCGACGAGCTGACCGCACAGCACCTGGTGCCGCTGTGGCCCAGCCTGCGCGCCATGCTGCCGCCAGGTGTGCCGGCGCGCCGCACGCAGGCCACGGCCTGGACCTACCAGGCGGTGCGCCCGCTGCTGATGCGTGCGGGCGAGCTCACGCCCATCGCGAAGGCCGAGCGTCGCGTGCTGGTGCTGGCCAACCCCGGCCACGGGCTGGAGAAGATGCAGGCCAGCGCCGCCATGTACCTGGGCATGCAGTTGCTGATGCCGGGCGAATGGGCACCGTCGCACCGGCACACGCCCAATGCCGTGCGCATGGTGGTGGAAGGCGAAGGCGCCTGGACCACGGTGGACGGCGAGAAGTGCCCCATGAGCCGGGGCGACCTCATCCTCACCCCCACGGGTCTGTGGCACGAACACGGCCACGACGGCACTGAGCCGGTGATCTGGCTGGACGTGCTGGACCTGCCACTGGCGTACTACACCGAGACCTCCTACGTGGTGGGCGGCGACCGGCAGGCCGTGCAGCCCGGCCGGGGCGACCGCGCCTATGCCCGCGGCGGTGTGGTGCCCAGCCCCGTGTTCAGCCGCAGCAGCCGCGCCTACCCCATGCTGCGCTACCCCTGGGCCGACGCCCGCGCCGCCCTGGTCAGCTTGGGCGCGGACCGGCCTGACGTGCAGGCAGTGCAGATCGAATACGTGAACCCCGAGACCGGCGCCCCGGCAGAGAACATTCTGGGCTTCTACGCCCTGATGCTGCGCCCCGGGCAGGTGCTGCGCCTGCCCGCCCGCTCACCCGCAGTGGTGTTCCACACCATCGAGGGCAGCGCCCACCTGGACACCGAGGACGGCGCCCGCTTCAAGCTGGGCACGGCCGACACCGCCTGCGTGCCGGGCTACACCGGCGTGACGCTGACCAACGCCTGCGCCACCGCGCCAGCCTTCCTCTTCCTGGCCGACGAGTCACCCCTGCACCGCAAGCTGGGCGTGTACGAAGTGCGCGGCTGAGCCGTCCCCGGGGACGGGCCCGCCTGCGCCTTAGGGCGTCATCAGTACGTGGACCGTCCGCCCGTGAGGTCGAACACCGCGCCGGTGGAGAACGAGCAATCCTCGCTGGACAGCCAGGCCACCATGGCGGCGGCCTCGTCCAGGCCCAGGAAGCGGCCCATGGGGATCTTGCTCAGCATGTAGTCGATGTGGGTCTGCGCCATCTGGTCGAACATGGCCGTGCGCGCCG
>JBMLPD010000512.1:0-1663 GCA_049242285.1 Rubrivivax sp. | reverse complement strand
CCGCCTTCAAGGAGCTGGTGCTCAACGTGCCCAGCGAGCGCGAGCTGTTCGAACAGATCGACCAGGCCGACCCGGAGCGCGTGAACGCGGTGCGGGAGGACCTGCTCGACCAGCTGGCACAAGAGCTGTCGCGGGACTGGGAGGGGGCCTGGGAAGACCACCAGGTGCGTGAAGGCTATGCACCGACCAGTGGACAAAGCGGCCGCCGCGCCCTGGCCAACCTGGCCCTGGCCATGCGCGTGCGCGAGGCCGTGCGCACGGGTGATGCCGTGTGGCCCGGCCGCGCCTACCAGCGCTTCAAGGACGCCTCCAACATGACCGACCGCCTGGGCGCCCTGCAAGCCCTGGTGGGCGCTCATGCCGAGCTGGCCACGCCTGCTCTGGAGCGCATGCACAGCCTCTTCGCCAACGATCCGCTGGTCATCGACAAGTGGTTCATGATCCAGGCCCGTGCGCCCGAGCGCCAGGGGCGCGTGTTCTCGCGCGTGCGGCAGTTGCTGCAGCACCCGGACTTCTCGCTGCGCAACCCCAACCGCGCCCGCGCCCTGCTGTTCGCCTGGCACACCAACCCAGCCGCCTTCCACCGCGCCGACGCCGCGGGCTACGTGCTCTGGGCCGACAAGGTGATGGAGATCGACGCCTTCAACCCGCAGCTCGCTGCCCGCTTTGCGCGAGCCCTGGACCGCTGGACGGCCCTGCCCCAGCCCTACCGCAGCGCCGCGCGCGAGGCCATCGCCCGTGTGGCCGGCAAGGCCGAACTGAGCGCCGACACGCGCGAGATCGTCACGCGATCGCTGGCCGCGGGTTGACGACCCGAAGTCCTCACACACCCCGGAAGTACGCACGCCATGGCCAAACGCATCAGCCTGACCCAGTACCTCGTCGAACAAGAGCGCCAGCACGGGCACATACCGGCGCAGCTTCGGCTGTTGATCGAAGTGGTGGCCCGTGCCTGCAAGCGCATCGCGATCTCGGTCAACAAGGGCGCGCTCGGCGACGTCCTGGGCAGCGCCGGCAGCGAGAACGTGCAGGGCGAGGTGCAGAAGAAGCTCGACGTCATCAGCAACGAGGTGCTGATCGAGGCCAACGAGTGGGGCGGCCATCTGGCGGCCATGGCCAGCGAGGAGATGGACTCCATCCACCTCGTGCCCAACCGCTACCCGCAAGGCGAGTACCTGCTGCTGTTCGACCCGCTGGACGGCTCCTCCAACATCGACGTCAACGTCAGCATCGGCACCATCTTCTCGGTGCTCAAGAAGGTGGGCCACGCGCGCGGCATCAGTGAAGAGGACTTCCTGCAACCCGGCAGGCAGCAGGTGGCCGCGGGCTACTGCGTCTACGGCCCGCAGACCACGCTGGTGCTGACCGTGGGCGATGGCGTGGCCATGTTCACGCTGGACCGCGAGCAAGGCTCCTTCGTGCTCACGCAGGACAACGTGCAGATCCCGGCGGACACCAAGGAGTTCGCCATCAACATGAGCAACATGCGCCACTGGGCCCCGCCCGTGCGCCGCTACATCGACGAATGCCTGGCCGGCCGGGAAGGCCCGCGCGGCAAGGACTTCAACATGCGCTGGATCGCCAGCATGGTGGCCGACGTGCACCGCATCCTCAGCCGCGGCGGCATCTTCATGTACCCCTGGGACCAGCGCGAGCCCGACAA
>JBMLPD010000511.1:0-2397 GCA_049242285.1 Rubrivivax sp. | reverse complement strand
TAGACGAAGCGCGGGTTGGGCTCGCCCAGCACCAGGCGGAAGGTGTAGCGGTCCAGCGCCTTCAGGCCTTCCACTTCGGTGTCGTAGTCGAAGGGCTGGCGCGTCTTGAGCGCCCGCTCGCGCACGGCGGCCAGCCCCAGCAGCTTGGCGGTCTCGAACAGATAGAGGTCGCTGGAGTTGTACTGCGGGTCGTAGAAGCGCTTGATGGCGTAGACGTAGTCCTGCGCCACCAGTTCGCGGCGCTGCCCCTTGAAGGCCGGGTCGTCGGCGAAGAAGATGCCGGGCTGCAGGCGCACGGTGATCGTGCGGCCATCGGCTGAAACCTCGGGCATGGCCGCGGCCGTCTGAGGGACCAGTCGCACGGGGCGCGCCAGGTAGTCGTAGGCCAGCGGCGCCTCCAGGATCTGCGCAATGACGGTGGAGGAGTACAGGTCGCTGTTGGTCTGCGTGGGGTCGAAGCTCGACTCCGGCGCCGGGAAGGCGATGCGCAGGGTCTTGCGGGGGGCCGGTGCCGTACCGGATGGCGAAGGCGAAGGCGAAGGCGAAGGCGAGGAGGACCCCGCGGCGAAGCCCGCCTCGGCCGCCAGCGCCGAGGCCGCGGCGCCTTGCAGGAGGCGGCGGCGCTTCATGCGCACAGGGGCCGGGCCAGGGCCGCGTGCCCGCCGCTCACTTGCGCACCACCGGCGCCTTGGCCAGATCGATGTCCACGTGCTGCCACCACTCGTACCAGAACACCGGGCGGCGGTAGCCGATGACCCAGGGCTGCACCAGGTCGTTCTGGATGCGGTGCACCGTGGTCTTGTAGGGCATCTGGGCCACGGAGATCAGCTTGGCCTGGCGGAACAGCTCGTCGCGCTCGGGGCCATCGGCGATGACCTGCATGCGCTCGTAGATCCTGTCGAACTCCGCGTTCTTGAAGCGGGCCAGGTTCTGGCTGCCAGCCTGCGGGCCGTACAGGCGGGCCAGGGCGCCCTGCCCGTCCGAACCCGCGGCGGACGACGCCAGCGTCCACAACATCAGCTTGCCCGCGCGCGCGGCCTTGAGCTGCTCGGGCCACTGGCCGGGGAAGAACTGCACCCGGATGCCTATGCGCTCCATGTTCTTCTTCCACAGCTCGTCGAACTGGCGGCTGAGCTGGTCGGGTTGCGTGGCCACCTCCAGCGTGAGGGGTTGGCCGTCGGGCTGGTCGCGCCAGCCGTCACCGTTCCTGTCCACGTAGCCGTGCAGGTCCAGCAGGGCCTTGGCGCGGGCGGGGTCGAAGTCGCCGTTCTCGCTCTTGAACTTGGCGTCGTAGCCCGTGGTGTGCGGCACCACGATGGACTGGGCCGGCACGGCCTGGCCGCGGCGGATGACGCGGATCTCGCGCTCCACGTCCATGGCCAGCGCGATGGCCCGGCGCAGCGCAATGCGCTCGGGCGTGTAGCCGCCCACCACCGGGTCTTCCATGTTGAAGTAGGTGAAGGCCGAATCGGCGTTGACCGATCGGTAAAGCTGTATGCCCCGACGTGACAGGTTGGGCGCCAGTCTGCCGTTGGGCACCGCCTGGTTGGCGAACTCCAGCGGCACAATCACATAGTCGATCTGCTCGTTCAGGAAGGACAGCCAGCGCGGCTGCGATTCCTCGATGATGGAGACCTCCACGCGGTCGATCATGGGCAGCTTGCGGCCCTTGAACTTGGCCAGCAGGGCCTGCCCCTCGGCATCATCGGGCGCCGGCTCGGCGTCGTAGAGCACCTCACGGTAGGCGGGGTTGCGCTCCAGCACGATGAGCGAACTGCGCCGCCACTGCGTGAGCTTGAACGGGCCGGTGCCCACCGGGTGGGCGGGGATGGCATCACCGTACTTCTCCACCACCTCGCGCGCCACGGCGCCGAACAGGTCACTCGCGGCCAGGGTGTCGAGGAAGCGCGGGCGCGGCTCTTCCAGCTTGTACTGGATGGTGTAGCGGTCCAGCGCGCGCAGGCCCTCGATCTCGGTGTCGTAGTCGAAGGGCTTCTTCTCCTTGAGCGCCTTGTCGCGCAGCGCCGCCAGGCCGATGTACTTCTGGTCCAGCACGCCGGCCACCACCGGGCTCTTGTTGGCGGGGTCGGCAAAGCGCTTGAGGGCGTAGACGAAGTCCTGCGCCGTGACCTCGCGCTGCTTGCCGCCGAAGGCCGGGTCGTCGGCGAAGTAGATGCCCTTCTTCAGCTTCACGGTCCAGGTGCGGAAGTCGGCCGAATGCTCGGGCATGCCGTCAGCGATCAGCGGCTTGATCCGGGCGGGCCGGGCCAGGTGGTCGTAGGTGTAGAGCGCCTCGAAGATGTGGGTGGTGACGATGCGCGAGTACAGGTCGACGATGCGCGCGGGGTCGAAGCCCGTCTCGCCCGCGATGAAGGCGTAGCGCAGCACCTTCTGGCC
>JBMLPD010000510.1:0-6542 GCA_049242285.1 Rubrivivax sp. | reverse complement strand
CGGCACTCGCGAGCCCGGATACCGGCCTGATGCACGGGTGGCTGACGTCGCGGAGGGCGGTGTCTGGCGTGGGAGGCGTTGCGCGGCCGGTGCCGCGGCCGCAGGCACGCCGGCACGACCAGCTTTGGCGATTTCGGCCAGGTGTCCACCTGGGCCGCACGGGGTGTGCGGCTGGAGTGTTTCGCAATGTCTGTGTCTTCCCCTGTCTGTTTCTCTTCTCCTGTCTTGTCGGTGGCCCTGTCTTCGGGCCTGCGCCGCCGCCGGCGGGTGCGGTCTTCGTCGCTTGATTCTTCGCCTTCTTCTGTCTCTTGGGCTGTCCTGTCCGAGGTGCGCGCGCGGCCCCCGAGCCGCTTGCAGACCATTCGCCTGGCCGTTCTGACGGTGCTGGGTGTTGCGGCCTGCGGGTTCGCGAGTGCACAGCCCGTGAGCGCTGGGGCGCCCGGGGCCGGCCGGCTGGACGCCCGCCTGGTCGTCACCGGCACCCGGCTGCCGATGACGCAGGACCTGCTGGCCGCCGATGTGGTGGTGATCGAGCGCGCCGACATCGAGGCTTCGACCGCAGATTCACTGGCCGACCTGCTGCGGCGCGAGGCGGGCGTGCAGTTGTCGCGCAACGGCGGGCCCGGCCAGAGCACGGGTGCGCTGCTGCGCGGCGCGGCGGCGGTCAACACCATTGTTCTGGTGGACGGCGTGCGCATCGGCTCGGCCACGCTGGGCTTTGCGCAGCTCGACGGCCTGAGCCTGGCGCAGGTGGAGCGCATCGAGGTGCTGCGCGGCCCGGGCTCCAGCCTGTATGGCGCAGATGCGGTGGGCGGCGTGGTGCAGGTTTTCACGCGGCAAGGGCCGCAGCGGCCCGGCCTGGAGGCTGCGGTGGTGGCGGGCGGCTACGGCAGCCGGGAAGCTTCGCTCACCGTGGGCGGCCGCACCGGCCCGTGGGACCTGACGGTCTCGGCCGGGCATGAGCGCAGCCGGGGTGTCTCCGCCGTTCGCCCGAACGACCGCTTTGGCAACCACCACCCCGACGCCGATGGCTATGCGCTGGACAGCGCCCAGGCCCGCGTGGGGATCGCGCTCGCGCCCGGCCACCGCATCGGCTTGGTGCTGATGCGCTCGCGCCTGGACGCCCAGTACGACAGCAGCGAATACCTGCCACCCGCCTACGCCCCCGACAACAGCGGCGACTTCCGCAACCGCCTGGGCACCGACGTGGCCGCCCTCGATTGGCAAGGTGCGATCCGCCCCGGCCTCAGCGCTGCGGCGCGCGCCTCACACAGCGTGGATGACCTGCGCACGGGCGGGCAGGTCATCGACCGCTTCAAGACGGTGCGCCAGCAGCAGTCGCTGCAGGTGAGCCAACGGCTGGGCACGGGGCTGGACGCCACCGTGGCGCTGGAGCGCCTGGACGAGTCGGCCCGGGTCAGCGGCTTCGCCCTTGACCCGCAGCGCCGGAGCACGGCCGCGGTGCTGGCGCTGGCCGGTCGACAGGGCCGTTGGTCCTGGCAGGCCGACTTGCGCCGCGACGACCCATCGGACGTGGGCCCGGTCACCACCGGGCGCGCCGGCCTTACGCGCGCACTGACGGGTGGCTGGCGGCTGCGCGCGCTGGCCGGCACCACGTTCCGCGTGCCCAGCTTCAACGACCTGTACTACCCGGGCTACGGCGTGGCCGTGCTGCGCCCGGAGCGCGGGCGCAGCACGGAGGTCGGCCTGGACTGGCGCGGCGGGGCCTCGTTTGCCGCGCTGACGGTCTACCGCAATCGCGTGGGCGATCTGATCGGCTACGAGGCCGACGCCGCGCTGTGCCCGGCGAACCCGGCCTATGCCTATGGCTGCGCCCGCAACATCGCCCGGGCCACGCTGCAGGGTGCCTCGCTCGCGGCCCGGCATCAGGTCGGCGCGCTCGGGCTCAAGACCCGCCTGGAGTTTGTCGATGCCAAGGACGATTCCACCGGCCAGCGGCTGAACCGGCGCGCGGCGCATCAGTCGCACTGGAGCGCCGACTGGCGCCAGGGCCACTGGACCTGGGGCGCCCACCTGCTGCATCTGGGGGCCCGTCCAGATGGGGGCGTGATGCTGGCGGCTGAAACCACCCTGGACCTGTCCGCGCAGTGGCGGCTGAACCGGCACTGGACGCTGCAGACCAAGCTGCTCAACGCCACCGACCGCGACTTGCAGCCCGTGCGCGACTACCAGGGGCTGGGCCGGCAGGCCTGGCTGGTGCTGCGGCATGCCGGGTCCTTCTGACCTTGCAGCACTCCTTGGGCGTCGGGCCCTGGGCCTGGCGCTGTGGGGGGCATGTGGTGCCCTCTTCGCCCAGCCGACCACTGTGCGTGACGACCGTGGCGTGGTGCATCGTTTCGACGCACCGCCCCAGCGGGTGGTCACCTTGCTGCCCAGCCTGACCGAATCGGTCTGCGCAGTGGGGGCCTGCGACAGGCTTGTCGGCACTGATCGCTACTCCAACTGGCCGGCGCGCGTGGCGGCGCTGCCCAAGCTGGGCGGTCTGGACGACGCGGTGGTCGAGCGCATCGTGGCACTGCGTCCCGACGTCGTGCTGGCGGCATCGTCCACCCGCGCCCTGGCGCGTCTGGAGTCGCTGGGACTGAAGGTGCTTCGGTTCGACTCCGACCGACATGAACAGGTGCGCGCCACCTTGCAGCGGATGGGGCAGTTGTTCGGCGCTGAGCAGGCGGCGCGCAGCGCCTGGCAGGCCGTGGAGGCTGACATCGCGGCGGCGGCGGCGCAGGTGCCCCCGGCGCTGCGCGGTCGGCGGGTTTACTTCGAAGTGGACACCGCCCCGTATGCCGCAGGCGAGGCCTCCTTCGTCGGGCAGACACTGCAGCGCCTGCATCTGCGCAACATTGCGCCGGCCACCCTGGGCGCCTTTCCGCGTCTCAGCCCGGAGTTCGTGGTCCAGGCGCAGCCGGAGGTGATCCTTGCCGCGCGACGCAATGCCGTGCAGTTGGTCAGCCGGCCCGGCTGGGGCCGCTTGCCGGCGCTGCGCGGTGGGCAGGTCTGCGCCTTTGACGAGGCCACCTACGAACTGCTGATCCGCCCCGGGCCGCGCATGGGAGAGGCCGCGCGGGCGATGGCGGCCTGTCTGTCCGGGTTGCCGACGCCCACCTCGACGGTGCCGGCTGCGCCCACGCCCGGCGTCGCCGCCCCCGGAAACTGAGCCTCACCGTGCCGGAGTTCGAGCGCCGCAACCGCCGCCTGGGAGCCTGGGTGCTGGCCTTGCTGTGGGTCACGGCAACGGCTGCGGGGCTCGCGGCGGGCAGCGAGGGGTTTGCCTGGCCGCATGGATGGGCCGCTGATGAAGGGTTGCGCACCATCTTGTTCGAGATCCGCCTGCCGCGCACGCTGGGCGCCGGGCTGGTGGGGGCCTTGCTGGGCCTGGCGGGCGCCATCGCCCAGGGCCTGTTCCGCAACCCGCTGGCAGACCCTTACCTGCTGGGCACCGCTGCCGGCTCGTCGGTGGCGGTGGTGGCGGTGCTGGCAGCCACCTCGATGGTGACGGCCCAGGCCCCTTCCGGCGTGGGCACGGCGGTGTCCCGTCATGTGCATGTGTTGGCCGATGTGGGCATCGTCGTGGCCGCTTTTGCCGGGGCGCTGTTGGGGATGGCGCTCACGCTGTCGCTGGCCCGCGGGGCGCGCCACACGCCCCGCCTGCTTTTGGCCGGCGTGGTGGTGGGGGTGATGCTGATGGCGGTGGGCGACCTGCTGACCTCGGCCTTTCCTGAGGCCTTGCGCGCCCGCCAGGGTTTCCTGCTGGGCAGCACGGCTTTCCTGGGCTGGGCCAGCGTCGGCTGGCTGGCGGCGGGGTTGCTGGTGGCGCTGCCCCTGGCATGGCGCATCGCCAGGGTGCTGGATGCCCTGGCCCTGGGCGATGACGGTGCCCTGAGCCTGGGCCTGGATCTGGGGCGTCTGCGGCTGGTCTTTGTCGGCCTGCTGGCCCTGGCCACGGGCTTGGCCGTGTCACAGGCGGGGCTGGTGGCCTTTGTGGGGCTGGTGGCGCCGCATATCGTGCGCCGCAGCGTGACCGCTTCACATGGCGTGGTGCTGGTGGCCAGTGCGGCCACGGGCGGTGTGCTGTTGCTGGTGGCTGATCTGGTGGCGCGCACGGTGGCAGCACCCCAGGAACTGCCAGTCGGTGTGCTGACGGCGGTGATCGGCGGGGGCTACCTGCTGCGCTTGTTACAGCGCAGGGGAGGCCGGTCGTGATCGAAGCCCGCGCGTTGCAGGTCAGGCTGGGCCTGCGCTGCGTGCTGCGGGGCGTGGACGCTGAGTTCACGGCGGGGTGGACGGCGGTGGTCGGTCCCAACGGTGCGGGCAAGTCCACCCTGTTGCGCGCCCTGGCCGGTTTGCTGCCCCCTGACGGCGGTGGCGTTCGGCTGGAGGGCCGCACCTTGGCCGAGTGGCCCGTGAGGGAACGTGGACAGCGCATCGCCTGGATGGCGCAGAGCACGGAGTCGGTCTCGGACCTGAGCGCGCGGGACGTCGTGATGCTCGGACGTATCCCGCATCTGGGCCTGGTCGGTGCCCCCCGGCCGCAGGACGAAGCCGCCGTGGAGGCCGCGATGCGCGCCACCGAGTGCGAGGATTGGGCGCATCGCCCCCTGTCGGAGTTGAGCGGTGGTGAGCGCCAGCGGGTGCTGCTGGCCCGCGCCCTGGCGGTGCAGGCCCCCGTGCTGTTGCTGGACGAACCCACCGCGCATCTGGACCCGCCTCATCAGGTGGCGCTGGTGCGCCTGTGCCGCGCCCTGGCGCGCCATCAGGTGGTTGTCAGCGTGCTGCATGATCTGAACCTGGCGCTGCAGGCCGACCGCCTGCTGGTGCTGCGGGAAGGGCGCGCGGTGGCTCAGGGCCTGCGCGACGACCCATCGCTGCACCGTGCGCTGGAGGCGGTGTTCGATGGATCGATCCGTGTCCAGGCTGCGGGCAAGGGCTGGATCACCGTGCCACAGGTGGACTGAGGTGGCACCATGAGGGTGGCGCCCAGGGGCCGGAGGGGGCTGCTCAGTTGTGGAAGTGGCAGGCCACCCAGTGGCCGTCGGCCGCCTGCTTCAGTTCGGGCTTTTCGGTGCTGCAGCGCGGGTGCTGCGCCTTGGGGCAACGCGTGTGGAAGTGGCAGCCCGTGGGCGGGTTGATGGGGCTGGGCACATCGCCCTGCAGCATGATGCGTTTGCGCTTGATGGTCGGGTCCGGAATGGGGACGGCCGACAGCAAGGCCTCGGTGTAGGGGTGGCGCGGCGTGACGTACAGCTCCCGCGCAGGGGCGATCTCGACGATGCGCCCCAGGTACATCACCGCCACGCGGTCGCTGATGTGCTCCACCACCGACAGGTCGTGCGCGATGAAGATGTAGGTCAGGCCGAACTGCGCCTGCAGGTCTTCCAGCAGGTTGATGACCTGGGCCTGGATGGAGACGTCCAGGGCGGACACGGCCTCATCGCACACCACCAGCTTGGGGCTCACCGCCAGGGCGCGGGCAATGCCGATGCGCTGGCGCTGGCCGCCCGAGAACTCGTGCGGGTAGCGCCGCATGTGGTCGGCGCTCAGGCCCACGGTCTCCAGCAGTTCGACGATGCGCGCCTGGTAGGCCTCCTTGGTGGGGGCCAACTTGTGGATGGTCAGGGCCTCGCCGATGATGGCGGCCACCGTCATGCGCGGGTTGAGCGAGGCGTAGGGGTCCTGGAAGATGATCTGCATGTCGCGCGCCATGGCGCGCAGATCGTTCTTGCCCATTGCAGTGACGTTCCTGCCCTCGAACCAGACCTCGCCCGACGTGGGCTCGATCAGGCGCAGCAGGCACCGGCCCATGGTGCTCTTGCCGCAGCCGGACTCGCCCACCACGCCCAGGGTCTCGCCTGCGGTGAGATCGAAGCTCAGGCCGTCCACCGCATGGACACGGCCCACTTCACGCTGAAGCAGGCCGCCCTTGATGGGGAAGTGCTTGACCAGGTTCTTGACCTGCAAAAGGGGTGCGCCGTGCGCGTTCATGCGGCCTCCAGGATGCAGGCCACCTTGTGGCCCGGGGCCACCTCACGCAGCGGCGGTGTGGCCGTGCTGCAGGCCGGCGTGGCGTGGCGGCAGCGGCCGGCGAAGCGGCAACCTTCGGCCGGCTCGATCAGCTTGGGCACGGTGCCCGGGATGGCTTCCAGCCGGGTGTGGTGCGTGGCGGCCAGGTCGATGCGGGGGATGGAGCGGATCAGGCCCTGGGTGTAGGGGTGGCGGGGGTTGGCGAACAACTCCTCCACCGTGGCCTCTTCCACCACCTTGCCGGCGTACATCACCACCACGCGCTGCGCCACCTCGGCCACCACGCCCATGGCGTGGGTGATCAGCATGACGGCCATGCCCATGGTGGACTTCAGTTCGGCCATCAGGTCCAGGATCTGGGCCTGGATGGTGACGTCCAGCGCCGTGGTGGGCTCGTCAGCGATCAGCAGCTTGGGCTTGCACGCCAGGGCGATGGCGATCATCACGCGCTGGCGCATGCCGCCGGAGAACTGGTGCGGGTAGTCCTTGACGCGCCGCTCGGG
>JBMLPD010000509.1:0-1724 GCA_049242285.1 Rubrivivax sp. | reverse complement strand
TCGTGACGCTGGGCTTCGGCGAGATCATCCGCGTGTTCATGAACAACCTGGAGCATCCGGTCAACATCACCAACGGCCCGCGTGGTCTGGACCGCATCGATTCCATGACCTTCTTCGGCCTGGACTTCGGCAAGGCCCTCACCATCGGCGATTTCCGCATCCCCTCGGTCACGCTGTACTACTACCTGTTCCTGACGCTCGTGGTGTTCAGCGTCATCATCTGCCACCGGCTGGAAACCTCGCGCATCGGTCGGGCCTGGATGGCCATCCGCGAGGACGAGATCGCTGCCAAGGCCATGGGCATCAACACCCGCAACATGAAGCTGCTGGCGTTCGCGATGGGGGCCACCTTTGGCGGCGTGTCGGGCTCGATGTTCGCCTCCTTCCAGGGCTTCGTCTCGCCGGAATCCTTCAGCCTCATGGAGAGCGTGATGATCGTGGCCATGGTGGTGCTGGGCGGGCTGGGGCACATTCCGGGCGTGATCCTGGGAGCCATCCTGCTGGCGGCATTGCCCGAGGTGCTGCGCTATGTGGCCGGGCCGCTGCAACAACTCACCGGTGGCAGGCTGGACGCCGCCATCCTGCGCCAGTTGCTCATCGCCCTGGCGATGATCTCGATCATGCTGCTGCGTCCGCGCGGCCTGTGGCCTGCGCCCGAGCATGGCAAGTCAGCGCCTTCGCCGGTGTCGGCGGTTTGAGCAAGTGGGGCGTGAACATGAGCACTTCCGTTCTCAAGGTCTCTGGCGTATCCAAGCGCTTCGGCGGCTTGCAGGCCCTCAGCGACGTGGGCATCACCATCGAGCCCGGCCAGGTCTATGGCCTGATCGGCCCCAATGGCGCGGGCAAGACCACCTTCTTCAACGTCATCACGGGCCTGTACACGCCTGACGCGGGCAGCTTCGAGCTCGGCGGCACGCGCTACCGGCCGCAGGCCGTGCACCAGGTGGCCCATGCAGGCATTGCGCGCACCTTCCAGAACATCCGCCTGTTTGCCGAGATGACGGCGCTGGAGAACGTGATGGTGGGCCGGCACGTGCGCACGCACTCCGGTTTGCTGGGTGCGGTCTTCCGCACGCCTGGATTCCGCCGGGAGGAGGCACAGATTGCCGAACGTGCGCGTGAACTGCTGGACTACGTGGGCATCGGCAAGTACGCCGACTTCCGGGCGCGTACGCTGAGCTATGGCGACCAGCGCCGCCTGGAGATCGCGCGCGCCATGGCCACCGACCCTCAGCTGATCGCCCTGGACGAGCCCGCCGCCGGCATGAATGCCACCGAGAAGGTGGTGCTGCGCGAGTTGATCGACCGCATCCGCCGCGACGGCCGCACCATCTTGCTGATCGAGCACGACGTGAAGCTGGTGATGGGGCTTTGTGACCGCGTGACGGTGCTGGACTACGGCAAGCAGATCGCCGAAGGCACGCCCGCCGAGGTGCAGCGCAACGACAAGGTGATCGAGGCCTACCTCGGCGCCGGCCACCAGGCGCATTGACACGGCAAGGCCCAGCACATGACCACACCACTTCTCAAAGTCAGCGGCCTGAAGGTGGCCTACGGCGGCATCCAGGCCGTCAAGGGCGTGAGCTTCGAGGTCTTTCCGGGCGAACTCGTCAGCCTGATCGGCGCCAACGGGGCCGGCAAGACCACCACCCTCAAGGCCATCACCGGTACGCAAGCCGTGGCGCAAGGCCAGATCGAGTACGCCGGGCGCAGCATCCAGGGCC
>JBMLPD010000508.1:0-3744 GCA_049242285.1 Rubrivivax sp. | reverse complement strand
GTGGCGGGCGCGGAAGGTGATGGTGCTGTCGAACAGGTCCAGCAGGGCGTCCACCCCGTCGGGGCTGGCCAGCACGCCCTGGGCCAGAAAGGCCTCCAGCGTGGCGCTCAAGCCCAGCAGGCGCTCCAACAGGCGCCCGATGGTCAGCAGGCGCCAGCCGGCATCGCGTGTCATGCGGTCGGCCTGCGCGCCCGTGAGCGCCGAGAGCTCCAGGGCCAGGCGGTCCAGCGCGGGCACGGCGGCCTGGGCACTCGGGGGCGTCAGGGCCTCGGCCAGCGCTTCCTTCATGGTGCGCACCAGCGTCCACTGCTCGGCCGGCAAGCGTTCTCGCACGGCCAGCGCGGCCCGCTCGATGGCCTGCAGATCGAAGGCGATGCTGAAGCCGGCCGAGGCATCGGCCAGCCCGGCCAGCACGGCGCGCTCGAAACGCGGCGCCGACTGCGCCAGCGTGGGCACGCCCCAGGGTGCCAGGCTCAGGCGCACCGACAGCGCGGATACCGCCTCCAGCAAGGGGCGCGGCAGGTTCGCCGCCTGCGCAGCGAGCGCCAGCACCTGGCGTGACAGGCGCACGAGATGCTCCGCCCGCTCGGTGTAGCGGCCCAGCCAGAACAGGTTCTCGGCCGTGCGGCTGCTCACTGGGCGGCTGCGGCCGGCGATGTCCTGCACGCGCAGGGGACGCGGCAGCATGGAGAAGGTGTCCACCTCGCCGTCCGTCATCACCCAGGTGTCCAGGCTGGTGCCGCCGCGCTGCATGGACACGCTGGCATCCTCGCCCTGGGCCACACGTGTCATGCCGCCGGGCAGCACCTGCCAATGCCCGCCCGGCCCGGCGATGGCATACACCCGCACCATGGCAGGGCGCACGACCAGGCCGTCCGCGCCCCAGATCGGGGCGCGCGAGAAGCGCAGCCGTCCCTGCACCGTCCAGGCATCGGGGTCGAAGCCCACATCCACGGCCTTGGGCTCATGCACCTGAGAGGTGCGGCCGGCGCGGGGGAAGGTGGAACGCAGCAGCTTGTCATCCAGCTGCTCGCGGACATCAGTCCAGGCGGCCACCTCGCCGCACCACCAGGTGGGCAGGGAGGGCAGTTCCAGCGCCCGGCCGGTCAGCGTCTGCGCCAGGCCCGGCAGGAAGCCCTGGAGGGCGGGCGACTCGAGAAACGCACTGCCGATCGCATTGGCCATCACCACGCGGCCGGATTGCGCCACCTGCAGCAGGCCCGGCACGCCCAGCGTCGAGTCAGGCCGCAGGGACAGCGGGTCGCACCAGTCATCGTCCAGGCGGCGCAGCAGGCCGTGCACGGGCTCCAGGCCTTCCACCGTCTTCATGAACAGGCGGTCGTCGCGCACGGTGAGGTCTCCGCCTTCCACCAGCGGCAGGCCCAGGTAGCGCGCCAGGTAGGCCTGCTCGAACCAGGTTTCGCTGTAGGGGCCGGGGGTGAGCAGGGCGATGCGTGGAGCGCCGCCTTCGGCCAGCGGTCGGGCGGCCTCCTCCAGGCCGTCCAGCAGGCGGCGATAGCCGGAGGCGATGTGCTGCACGCGCAGCGCGCGGAAGGCCTCGGGGAACTGGCGCGACACCAGCAGCCGGTTGTGCAGCACGTAGCCCAGGCCCGAAGGCCCCTGCGTGCGTTGTGCCACCACCCACCAGCGGCCTTCAGGGCCACGTGCGATGTCGAAGGCCACCACGCGCAGGCGCAATCCCCCGGCGGGAGGCACCCCGCGCAAGGCGCGCACGTAGCCCGGATGACGCATCACCAGCGCTGGCGGCAGCAAACCCTCGTGCAGCAGGCGCTGCGGGCCGTACACGTCCGCCAGCACGGCTTCGAGCAACTGCGCACGCTGGCGGATGCCACGCTCGATGCCCGCCCAGTCGGCCGGCTCGATGAGCAAGGGCAGCAGTTCCAGCGACCAGGGCCGCGCCACGGCGCCCTCCGGCCCGAACACGTTGTGCGTCACGCCATCGCGCCGGATCTGCGCGGCGATGGCCTGAAGGCGGTGGTCGAAGTCGATCACAGCGCCGTGAAGACGGCCGGAAAGGCCAGAAAGGGAAGGCAGCTGTTCGTACTCACCCTGCCTGCGAGCCGGCAAGGACAACTCCGTCATGAAGCGCTGCCAGGCGCCCCGCAGCGCTCCGTCGGCCATGCGCAGTTCGTCCCAGGCGGAGGCGCCTGGCGGCGCAAGCCCCTGGAGGATCGCCATCAGCCCCTTGGCCTGGGGTTGCGCCGCCCCCGTCATCTGGACCGTGGAGGGGCTCATGCCCGGCCGTGACACGCGTCGGTCATGGCGTGTGCCCTGCAACGCCTGAAGTCAGGGGCAGGATTCGAACGCGGCTGGAGTCTGCTCTCACGGCCAAGAGCGCGCCCGCCTGCAAGGCAGCAGCCTGCTGAGACACTGCACGAATGACATGGGCGCCCAGGACCCGAGGGTCGAGGTTGTCTGCCCTGATCTGGACCACGCTGGGCCCCAGCGCCTGTGTGGCTGCCAGGATGGCTGAGAAGTCCAGGTCGTGGGTCACCACGATGAATCCATGCTCACGAGCAAAGGACATGATGTCCCGGTCGCAAGCTGTGAGCGGCCCCTCGTCCTTCCAGTGTCGACAAGTCCACCCTGCTGCGTGGAACTCCTCCACCCAACGGGGCGACAGGTTCATGTCGACCAGGAACTTCATCAAGCAGCGAGTTCGATGTCCCGCGCTTCAGCGAGCCAGGCTGCGTGCTGCAAGGCCTGCAGAATGTCCGCGCGAACCAGGTAGGGGTAATCCGACAGCAACTCCTCGATCGATCGACCAGCGCCCAACTGGCCGACGATCATCCCCACCGTCACGCGCATGCCGCGTACGCAAGGTGCCCCACCCATCACCGCGGGGTCCTGTGTGATCCGGTCGAGATGTCTCATGTTGTCCTCCTGGTCTGTGGCGGCCTGGAACGTGAACCCACGCTCGCCGGAGACACGATGCTAGACGATCAAGGACGCACTGGTGTGCCGCAGGTCCAAGGTGAAGGGGAACTCCAGGCTGGGTTGGGCGGGCTTCAGCTCCATGCGGCCGGGGGTGTGGCCGAACTGGAAGAAGCGCGCCAGGCGGCGGCTTTCGGCTTCGTAGGCGTTGACGGGGAAGCTGTCGTGGTTGCGCCCTCCCGGGTGGGCCACGTGGTAGCGGCAGCCGCCGATGGAACGCTGCAGCCAGGCGTCCACGATGTCCACCGTGAGCGGGGCATGCACGCCAATGGTGGGGTGCAGGGCCGAGGGCGGCTGCCAGGCACGGTAGCGCACGCCGCACACGAACTCGCCCGTGCGCCCCGTGGGCTGCAGCGGCGCGGCCACGCCATTGACCGTGATCACGTGGCGGTTGTCGTTCAGCCCGGTGACCTTGAGCTCCAGACGCTCCAGCGAGGAATCCACGTAGCGCACGGTGCCGCCCGCGCCCCCCTCCTCGCCCATCACGTGCCAGGGCTCCAGCGCCGTGCGCAGTGTCAGGCCCAGGCCCTGCGTGGCCACCTCGCCGATGAGCGGGAAGCGGAACTCGAAGTGCGGGGCGAACCACGCGGCATCGAAGGCGAAACCGGCCGCCTGCAATTCCGCGATCACGTCCTCGAAATCCTGCCGCACGAAGGTGGGCAGCAGGAAGCGGTCGTGCAGCGCCGTGCCCCAGCGGGTGAGCCGGTGGCGGGTGCCGCCGCGGTAGGGCTCGCGCCAGAAGCGCGCCACCAGCGCACGCAGCAGCAGTTGCTGCGCCAGGCTCATGCG
>JBMLPD010000507.1:0-4000 GCA_049242285.1 Rubrivivax sp. | reverse complement strand
AGCCTCACAGTATATCAGCCGCGGGAAAGGCGCGGCGGCCGGTCGATTCAGTCGATGCGCGATGCCTCGCGCTCGCAGTCTGCAGCGCGGTGTTCGTCGCCCGCACCCTGCGCGGCCTGTGCCAGCAGGCGCCAGGCGCGGCGGCGCACGTGTCCGGGCAGATGGACCGCCCGGGCCGCGCGCTCCAGGGGCGCAGCCGCCGGTCCCCACAACCCGCGTGCGGCGAAGGTCATGCCGGCGGCCGCCGACACGCCCGCGTCGCCAGGACCGGCCGGGCCCTGCGCCAGCGCCTTTTCCATGGGCGCCAACCAATCGGAACCCACCCCCTCCAGGCTGTCACACAGCGCCAGCGCCAAGGCTGACCGCTCCTGTTCGGACAGCTCGGACAGCCGATCCCAGAAGGGCCGGGCCCAGTTGCGGCCATCGGCGGCAGCCCCCAACGCGGCGGCGCGCCGGCAAGCATGGGCCACGAGCAAGGCATCGCGCCGGTCCGCGGGTTCCAGCGCCCACCAGGCCTGGCGCAGCTGTTCCGCGTCATGCGCTGCGTCCAGCACCTGCATGCACAGGGTTCGCAGCAGGCCTGCGGCTGACGTGCCGGGAAACGCCTGGTGTTTGGCCAGCAGACGGGCTGTCTTCAGGGCCTCAGCGGGCTCGCCCGTCAGGCGGGCAGCCTGAAGCTTCAGGCGCAAGGCATGGGTGCGCCGCGCCACGCCTGGCGGCAGCGCATCCAGCCATCGGTGAGCGGCCGCGGCGTCCCGGTCTTCCAGGGCCCATTCGGCGGCACGCAGCAGCGGCGCCTCGGCGCCAGGCCGGCCCTTGACCCGCCCCGCCAGTTGCAGCGCTTGTTCGAGCGCGCCCTGGCGGCCTTGTCTGTCCTGCAGGCGGTGCAAGCTGGCAGCGGACATCAGCAGGGCCATGAGGCTGAGCTCGTCGGCCTCGGGAATGGGGGGCCAGGCGCGCGTGAAACCCAGCACGCGATCGGCCGCCCGCTGCGCACGCAGATAGCGGGCCGCGTCGAACTCCAGATGGGCTTCGCGCAGGGCGCGCTGCGCCGCACGCTCACGCTGCAGCGCCCGCCATTCGGCCGCGCGGGTGGGCAGGGTCAGCAGGCTGTCGATGGCACGGGTGGAACCCATGATCAGAAAGCACACGCCCAGCACCAGCAGGATGAACAGGTTCAGCGACAGATCAGCCCGCCAGCCGCCCCAAGCCACCGACACCAGGCCGTCGTTGGTGCCCAGCGTCGTGGCCGCCACCACGGCCACGACGAAAAGCAGGACGACCCAGACGACTGCGCGCATGCGGGGGCGCCCCGGTCAGCGGCCGGCCACGGCCGTGGCCAGCACCGCGAGCGTGGCATCGGGCCGGGGCACCGAGACCTGCCGCGCCTGCTGTGCCACCTGGCCCAACTGCTCGCGCACGAGATCCACACGACGCGACCCCTTGTCGAAGTAGCGGTCCAGCACGGCCTGCGCCTCGCGCAGATCGGCCTGCGCGGTGTCGAACTGCCGGCTCAGCAGGGCCAGCCGGGCGTTGAGCAGGCGCAGCTTGAGGTTCTCGCGCAGGAAGAAAGCCTGCTCAGGCGCCAGCAGCGCGGCCTCCGGGTCATCAACCCGGGTCACGCGCACCAGGCCGCGCACTTCCTCCCAGAACTGGCCGAGCAGGGAACGGACACGGGCATCCAGCCACTGCGGCCCGGGGCTGGACGCAGCGCCAACGCCGGCCGGGCCGGCCGGGGCAGAGGCCGCCGGCCCGCGGGCAAGCCCTTCGCGCGACACCCCGCGGCGGTCGATGGCGGCCAGCAGAGGCAGGTCATCCACTGCACGAACGGATTCATCGATGCGGATGGCCAGGCTCTGGACATCCACCGTGCCTGCCGCCTTGACGCGGTCCAGGTCCTGCAGCACCGCCCTGCGCACGCGCTCCATGCGCGGCTGCGGGTAGCGGGCCAGGCGTTCTTCGGCCTGCCGCAGGGCTGACAGCAAGGGCTCCGCACTGCCGGTGATGGCCGCCTGCTGCAAGGCCAGGCGCAAAGCAGCTTCCACATCAGACAAGACGTTCTCGTCGCGCGAGCGGGACAAGGACTGGATCAACTCTTCCAGTTGGCTGCGCTGCAGCGAGGTCTCGGCCACGCGGGCCTCCAGCAGGGCCACCTTGGCGGCGTTCTCGCGCGCGGCGGCTTCGGCCTGCCGGGCCATGAGGCGCGCCTCGGCCGCCTGGGTGCCCGCGTCCTGCTGACGCTTGACGATCTCCTGCTCCGCGGTCTTGAGCCGCTGCTGGGTGTTCCAGGCCAACCCCAGGGCTGCAGCCGCCAACGCCGCCAGCGCCGCAAGGATCCACCGGGTTGGCGCTGACGCGCGCGTGGCTTGGGCGGGCGCCGCAGCGCCGGACGCTGCGGTCACGGCGCCGGTGGGCGCCGCAGGCGAGGGGGCCGGCGTGCCCGTGGGCTGATCCGGCGCCACGGCGGCGGACACCGACGCCGGTGGCGCAGGGGAGGAAGCGTCGTTCAACACCCGCAAGATTCTAGGTGGGCACAGGCGGCAGCCACGGCCTCCAACCGAGGTGCCACCTCCAGAACTTGAGCAAAGCCCGCTGCGCGTGCAGCCGCGGCAATGCGCGCATGTGTGGCCACCGCGCGGCCGGCGGACCAATCGGCATGCCGGCTCAGCCCGCACAGGTGCGCCACCGCCTCGGAGCTGCTGAACAACCAGACATGGCCCACGGGGTCGGCCAAGGCGGCGGCCAGGAGCGCGGACCCGGCCTCATCAAGCACCGGCGGGCGCCGCTGGTAGGCCACGAGGAACTCCACCGCCGCACCGGCCTGCCCGAACTGCTGTGCCAGCCAATTGCGGCCTTCTTCGCCGCGCACCACCAGCACGCGCCGGTCTTCCCAGGCGCGGCCTGACAGCTGGCGCCACAGCGACTCGGATTCGCTGGGCTCACCCTGGGCCGGCTGCACGATGGCCTGCGCCGGCACGCCGCACCGGCACAGCGCGGCCGTGGTGCCCGCCCCCGTGCTGCCGGCCTGCAGCCCGGCCGGCCACAAGGCCCCGGACGGCCTCAGCGCGAAGAACCGGTCCACGGCGTTCGCGCTGACGAACATCACGAAGTCCACCGACGGCAGGCGTTGCCAGGCCTGCGCCACGGCGCAGGCGTCTGGCGCAGCCGCAATGTCGATCAGGGGCAGCGACTGCGCCTGGAACCCTTGCGCCTGCAAGGCCCGAACCCATGACGCCGCCTGGGCGCGGGGCCGGGTGACGATCACGCGCAGCCGGCTCACACCTGGTCAGGCGGTCCCGAGATAGCCGGACGCGCCCGCCCGGCGCAGGCCCTGCGCAGCTTCCTCGCCCATGCGACGCGCCGAGACCTCATCAGCCGGTGCGCCTTCCACGGTGAAGCGCAGCAGAGGCAGGGTCGGCTGCAGGGCGTGTCCCAGTGCAGCCTCCAGGTGCAGGGTGCCCCCTTCCCAGGTGGCATGCGCGGCCAGCGGCATGCTGCAACTGCCGCCCAGGGCGCGCGAGACGGCCCGCTCGGCATGCGCCGCCAGCCAGGTGGGCCGGTGCACGGTCTGGGCCAGCAGTTCCCGCAGCTCGCGGGCATCTTCACGGACCTCAATGCCCAGGGCCCCCTGTCCGGCGGCCGGGATCATCCGGTCCACTTCGAAGGTGCTGCGAATGCGGCTGGCCAGGCCCAGGCGCTTCAAACCTGCGGCGGCCAGCACGATGGCGTCAAAACCACCATCGTCCAGCTTGCGCAGCCGCGTGTCCAGATTGCCCCGCAGCGGCTCGATGCGCAGGTCAGGACGCTCGCTGAGCAGTTGCACCACGCGGCGCAGGCTGGACGTTCCCACGCAGGCACTCGGCGGCAGGGCCGAGAGGTCGTCGTAGCGGTTGGAGACAAAGGCATCGCGCGGGTCTTCGCGCTCCAGCACCGCCGCCAGCACAAAGCCCGGCGGCAGTTCCATGGGCACGTCCTTGAGCGAGTGCACCGCCAGGTGGGC
>JBMLPD010000506.1:0-1618 GCA_049242285.1 Rubrivivax sp. | reverse complement strand
CATGGACGCTTCGTCGATGACCAGGACGTCCAGCGGCAACGGCTGCTGCGCGTGATGACGGAAGTGCCGGGAGCCCGGCTTCACCCCCAGCAGGCGGTGCAGCGTCTCCACCTCGGTGGGCAGGGCGGCGCGCAGGGCGCTGCCGCCGGGCAGGCCGTCCAGCGCGAGAGCGTCGCGGGCCTTGGCGATGGACTCGGCCAGGCGCGCCGCCGCCTTGCCGGTGGGCGCGGCCAGGCGGATGCGCAAGGGGCGGGGCGCGGGGGCGTCGGCCTGCAGCGCCAGGTGCTGCAGCACGGCCAGCAGCTTGACCACGGTGGTGGTCTTGCCCGTGCCCGGGCCGCCGGTGACGATGGCGAAGGCCTGACGGGCGGCCAGGGCGCAGGCGATCTTCTGCCCATCGGGCGTGTGGGCGGCGGGCGACGCCGAAGGCGCGAACAGGGCGTCAAGCGCCCGGCGCAGCGCGGCGTCGTCCACGGCCAGCGCCTGCTGCAAGCGTTGACCCAGGGCCTGTTCGATGGACTGCTCGCATTGCCAGTGGCGCCGCAACTGCAGGCGCTGCCGTGTCAGCACCAGCGGCGTGCTGCCGGGGCCCTCGCCCACGGCGGGGTGGGCCCGCAGGGCGGCCACCCAGGTGGTGAGCGTGACGCCGGCCAGCAGGTCGCCGGGCAGCGGGATCGCCGGCCCTTGCGCTTGCGTGAGGGCGTGGTTCGGGCTGCGGAGGGGCCCGTCCTGCGGTGGCAGGTCCAGGGCCCCGGCGGGATCGGCCAGCGTGGCGGCCAGGTCCAGGCCGGTCTGGCCGCGGCCGGCCTGGTGGCTCACCCAGGCGGCCGCCAGGCGCACGAGCGGAGCGGATCGGTCGGATGGGCCGGATGGGTCGGATGGGCCGAACAGGGCCTGCCCGGCCGCAGGCGCTGCCACGAAGTCCGCGAAGGCCTCGTCCAGTGCGCGCAGCCAGCCCGCGTCCACCCACGCGCGCAGCACGTCCGACAGGGGTGGGCTCACCGGACTCATGGGGTGTTGCCGCCGAACATCTGCTCCAGCGCCTCGATCAGGGCCCAGGGCGGGCGCTCCAGGTGCAGGCCCTGGCTGGGAGCGGCGTGGCCGCGCAGGAAGAGGTACACCGCGCCGCCCACGTGGCGTTCGTAGTCGTAGTCCGCCAGGCGCGAGCGCAGCAGGCGGTGCAGGGCGAAGACGTAGAGCACGTACTGCAGGTCGTAGCGCTTGTCCAGCACGGCCTGTTGCATGCGGGTGGGGGTGTAGTCCGCATCCTGCGGGCCCAGCCAGTTGGACTTGTAGTCGGCCACGAAGTAGCGGCCCTCGTGCTCGAACACCAGGTCGATGAAGCCCTTGAGCATGCCGTTGAGCGTGTGCGCCGACAGCGCCGGGCGCGCCGCCCCGCCCAGGGCGTGGCGGCGCACCTGGGCATCCAGCCGCTCCAGCCGCACTTCCGGCGTGGGAAACCAGAACTCCATCTCCACTTGCAAGGTGTGCAGCTCGGTCGGCCGCACCGGGGTCGGGCGCGGTGTCGGGCCGGAGCCGGAGCCTGAGCCTGAGCCGGGGCCGGGGCCAGGGCCAGGGCCAGGGCCAGGGCCAGGGCCAGGGCCAGGGCCAGGGCCAG
>JBMLPD010000505.1:0-1569 GCA_049242285.1 Rubrivivax sp. | reverse complement strand
TCACCGTGAGCGTGTTCAAGGTGGGCGGCGAGACCAACACCGACGACCTCTCCCCTGCCCCCGACGCCTGGAGCCGCCCGGACATCCCGCTGCACGCCCTGGCGATGCTGAAGAACGCCCGCCCTGGCATCACCCCGGAGGAAGACGGCAAGCGCGGGCCCATCGCCTTCATCGAAGAGATGAAGAAGCGCGGCCACCTGGTGGCCTATGTGGGCGACGTGGTGGGCACTGGCTCCAGCCGCAAAAGCGCCACCAACAGCGTGATCTGGCACACCGGCCAGGACATCCCTTTCGTGCCCAACAAGCGCTTCGGCGGCGTCACCCTGGGCGGCAAGATCGCCCCCATCTTCTTCAACACGCAGGAAGACTCCGGCGCCCTGCCCATCGAGGTGGACGTCAGCGCCCTGGAGATGGGCGACGTGATCGACATCCTGCCCTATGACGGCCGGCTGGTGAAGAACGGCGCCACCGTGGCGCAGTTCCAGCTCAAGAGCGACGTGCTGTTCGACGAGGTGCGCGCCGGCGGACGCATCAACCTGATCATCGGCCGCTCGCTCACGGCCAAGGCACGTGAATTCCTGGGCCTGCCGGCCTCCACCGTGTTCCGCCTGCCGCAGGCACCGGCCACCACCACCGCCGGCTTCACCTTGGCGCAGAAGATGGTGGGCCGCGCCTGCGGGCTGCCCGAGGGCCAGGGCGTGCGCCCGGGCACCTACTGCGAGCCGCGCATGACCAGCGTGGGCAGCCAGGACACCACCGGCCCCATGACGCGCGACGAGCTGAAGGACCTGGCCTGCCTGGGCTTCAGCGCCGACCTGGTGATGCAGAGCTTCTGCCACACCGCCGCCTACCCCAAGCCCGTGGACGTGAAGACCCACCGCGAGCTGCCCGCCTTCATCAGCAACCGCGGCGGCATCTCGCTGCGCCCCGGTGACGGCGTCATCCACTCCTGGCTCAACCGCATGCTGCTGCCCGACACCGTGGGCACGGGCGGCGACAGCCACACGCGCTTTCCCATCGGTATCAGCTTCCCGGCCGGCTCCGGCCTGGTGGCCTTCGGCGCCGCCACGGGCGTGATGCCGCTGGACATGCCCGAGAGCGTGCTGGTGCGCTTCAAGGGCCAGATGCAGCCCGGCATCACGCTGCGCGACCTGGTGCACGCCATCCCCTTGTTCGCCATCAGGCAAGGCCTGCTGACCGTGGCCAAGCAGGGCAAGAAGAACGAGTTCTCCGGCCGCATCCTGGAGATCGAGGGCCTGCCCGATCTGAAGGTCGAGCAGGCCTTCGAACTCAGCGACGCCAGCGCCGAGCGCAGCGCCGCGGGCTGCACCATCAAGCTCAACAAGGCGCCGATCATCGAGTACCTCAACAGCAACATCGTGCTGCTGAAGAACATGATCGCCCAGGGCTACGAGGACAAGCGCAGCCTGGAGCGCCGCATCCACAAGATGCAGGAATGGCTGGCCGCCCCCACGCTGCTGGAGGCCGACGCCAACGCCGAGTACGCGCACGTCCTGGAAATCGACCTGGCCGACATCAAGGAGCCCATCCTGTGCTGCCCGAACGATC
>JBMLPD010000504.1:0-1578 GCA_049242285.1 Rubrivivax sp. | reverse complement strand
CTCGCTCACCGGGCCGGGCGACACCGTTCGTCGCCCCGGCCTTGCTTCATTCTGGCCCGGTCGGCGCCCGCTGCCGCACGCCGGTTGGCTTCGTCAGGCTGCACATTCACGGTGACTGCACTCGTCCTGTCCGTCCACTGCAGAGCCAGCCACGCGTTCTCAAAAGAGCCCGTGTCGTCTATCGAACTGGTCCAGGGACACGGCGTCGTCGGCGACGCCCACTTCGGCAGCACCATCAAACACCGCTCTCGCGTAGCCAAAGACCCCACTCAGCCGAACCTCAGGCAGGTTCACCTGCTGCACCAGGAGCTGCTGGACGAACTGGCCGCGAAGGGCCTGAGCGTGGCGCCCGGCCAATTGGGCGAGAACATCACGACGTCTGGGCTTCCGCTGCTGTCTCTGAGCGAAGGTACGGTCCTTCGTATAGGTTCGCAAGCGGTGGTGCGTATCACTGGTCTCCGAAACCCCTGTGCACAGATCGAGAACTTCAAGCCTGGCCTTCTCCATGCCGTGCTCGACCGAACACCGGGGGGTGAGCTGGTCCGCAAGGCCGGCGTCATGGGCGTGGTCGTGGCCTCCGGGTTCGTCTGGCCGGGAGATCCCATTGAAGCAGTGGCTGCTCCGGTCACGCTCTCCCCCTTGAAGCCCGTGTAGGGTGCCACCCAAGCACTCGTTGAGGCCGGGCAGGTGAGCGCCTGGGACTTCGGATGACGGAACACTTTCCAGGCCAGCGGCCAACCGGCGCGGCTGCTTGGGAACGCAGCCCATCCGGCCCTTCAACGGCGGCCCTTTTCGATCAGGGCCCCCCATTGAGGAACAGGAAACTGCGCACAGCAAAGAGATGACTTCGGAGCCTGGCCCCGAGAGCCTTGCCCCGAGGAAGTCCCGGTGGCTGGGGTCAACCACGGCGCCTGGAGACGCGCATGAAACAGGCCACGCGCCCAGGCTCAGATGCCCAAGCCCGGAGGCCCGCGCCCAGACGCCCGGGCCGCCCCTTCGCTTCCCACGCTTCGCTTCCTAGAATCGCGCCGACCATGCCGGCCTCCCACCCTGCCCTGCCCACCACCCCATCTTCGACCGAGCCCCCAACCGGTTCTGAAGAAGCCGGGCGCACGGCCAGCTGGCCCCTGGCCTCGGTGCTGCTGGTGGATGACGAGCCGGGCATGCGCAACTTCCTGCTCAAGACCCTGGAGCCCCGCGCCGGCCAGGTGATGGCGGCCGCCTCGGCGGAAGAGGCCGAGGACCTGATGCGCAGGCACCGGTTCGACCTGGTCATCCTGGACATCACGCTGCCCGGCAAGAGCGGGCTGGAACTGCTGCGCGACCTGCGCGAGCAGGGCAACGCCAGCGAGGTGGTGCTGATCACCGCCTTCGCCGATCTGGACACCGCCATCGAAGCCTTGCGCGCAGGTGCGGGGGACTTCCTGCTCAAGCCCTTCCGGGTCACCCAGGTGCTCAACGCCGTGCGTCAGGGCCTGGACCGCGCCCGCCTCAAGCGCGAGAACTGGGTGCTGCGCCGTTCGCTGCAGCAGCGCACGCCCAGCGCCAGCGGGCTGGTGGGGCGCTCCATCGTCATCA
>JBMLPD010000503.1:0-4277 GCA_049242285.1 Rubrivivax sp. | reverse complement strand
GGCCGCAGTGCTGCATCAGGGCCAGGCTGCGGTTCAGGCATGGGTCGGTCTCCGGAGCATCGAAAGGTCGGCGGTCACCGTCAGGCGGCGCATTCACCAGGCACAGCAGACGCTCGCGCCCGTCCGGCGCGGTGGCGCGGTCGTCACGGTCCTGTGCGCAGACGTAGACGGTACCGCGCTGCGGCAGCCGGCGGTCACCGAAGATGTCGTCGAACTCGCTGGCGTAATCGTCATCGAAGAACACGTTGTGCCGCACCAGGGGGAAGCCCGTGGTGCGGGCGTGCACGGCCCAGGTGACGGCTGAGAGCGAGCGCGCATGTCGCGGCGTGGATGGCACCGCCGGCACCGCCTCCGGGCCCAGCAGCCCGCGGGCCAGGGCATTGGTGTCGCCGTTGTAGACCACGGCGTCGCAGCCCAGCACCTCGCCGCCCTCCAGGCGCACCCCCGCCACCCGGCCCTGCTCGACCAGGATGCGCTCGCAGCGGCGGCCATAGATCTGCCGCGCACCGCGCTGGCCCGCCAGGCCGCTCAAGGCCTGGGCCAGCGCATGCATGCCGCCTTCCAGGGCCCACACGCCGCTTTGCTCCACATGCGCGATCAACATGAGCGTGGCCGGCGCCTGCCAGGGCGAGCCACCGCAGTAGGTGGCGTAGCGGCCGAAGAGCTGGCGCAGCCGCGGGTCTTGGAAGTGCTTGCCCAGACGCGCCCAAAGGGTGGCGAAAGGGCCCAGCGCAGCCAGCGTCTTCAAGCCGCCGGGGCCCAGTTCGCGGATCATGCCTGCCAGGGTGGGCCGGGGGCTGCGCAAGGCGGGGGCTTCGAGCTGCTGGTACACCGCGCGCGCCTCGGCGCAGAAAGCCAGGTAGCGCCGCGCTTCATCGGGCCCGCTGAAACGGCCGATCGCGTCGGCGCTGTCCTGCACGTCGGCCAGCAAGTCCAGGCGCTGGTCGCTGCCGCGCCAGGCATGACGGGCCAGCACGGTCAGGGGCTTCAGGTTCAACACCTCCTCCACTGAGGAACCGGCGTCGGCCAGGATCTGGTCGAACACCCAGCGCATGGTGAACACGGTGGGCCCGGCGTCGATGCGGGCATCGCCCAGCACGATCTGGCGCATCTTGCCGCCCGGCGCGGGCGCTGCCTCCACCAGGGTGACATCGAGCCCGCGGCAGGCCAGCAGCAAGGCACTGACGAGACCGCCCACGCCGGCACCGATCACCACCACGCGTTCAGCCAAGGGCCACCCCCTTCCACTGTCCCCGCAGGCCCAGCGGCACGAACCGCACGAACATCGATTCCGAGAAGTAGCGCCCATCGTAGGCGGCGTGGATGGCCGCCAGGTGCGCGCCGCTGCGGGCGTAGGCGTCCATGTGCTGTCGGTCCTGCCACAGGCTCAGGGTCGCCTGGCGCAGCACGGGCGCCTCGCCCAGACCCACAGCCAGCCGGCACCCCTGGGCTTGCGCCAGCGAGGCCTCGGAAGGGGGTGACTGGCGCCAGAAGGCCCCCGCCCGGCTGGGGCGGATGGAGGCGCGGGTCAGAGCCACCACCGGCCCGTGCTCGGGCGCTGACGCCGTGACGGCGATCTGCTGGCCGCCCCAACTGCCGCGGCAGGAGGTGGCCCGCAGCTTCATCACACAGCATTCCCGCGAACGGCTGCGGTAGTCCCGCACGTGCGACGAGCGTTCGATGAACTTGTCGGCCGGGTCTTCACCCTCGAACACGGCGAACAGCCCCTGCCGCGTGGCACTGGGACGCAGGCCGAAGCCACCGTCATGGCCACTGCCCAGGGCCTTGGCGAACACCAGGCCCGGCTGGCCCAGCAAGGATCGCTGCCCGCGGGCCACCCGCCACCAACCCCAGGCCATGGCCGAAGGCTTGAGGTCTGCCAGCAGGACGACCACCACGTGATCAGGCCGGCCCATCACGCCCAGGTCCGTGATGCGCCGGCCTTCGGGCGGCAGGCGAGCCTGGCCTACTTTGGGGCACTCGCGGCCGCTGCTGCTGCTGCTGCGGCTGCAGGGGCTGCGCCAGGGGCCGTCGCTTCTGCGGGTGAGGCTGCCGCAGCCACCTTCAGCAGTTCGGGATGGCCCTTGGCCATGGCCGCACCGTACAGCGGCTTCCACGCACCATTGTGGCAAGTGGCGCAGTTGACCTTGGCCACGTCACCCTTGGGGCCCAGGCGCTGCGCCGGGAAGGTGGGGGTCAGCGGCTCCAGATAGGCGTTGTTCAGGTCCCGCGCCATCCGGATGCCGTGCCAGGCCGTCACACGCTGAGGTGGCGCTTCCGTCCAGGACGCGAAGTTGCGCGTGTTGTGGCAGAAGGTGCAGTTCACGCCGAGCGAGTCGGACATGTGCATCATCAATGAGTAGGTGAACTCGGCCTGCTTGGTGGAGGTGCGGTTGGCAGCCGCCCCGGTCATCCTCAAGGCTTCGTTGCCGTTGACGCGGATGGGCTGCGCGTCCTTCAGGTAGGGCGTGAAGGGGTCGTACGGAAGCGAACTCAGCACCGCCGCCTTGTTGGCGATGTTCTGCCCGGCCAGATCCCCCATCACGGAGTTGGCGGCGTACTTGCGGTCAGGGGGCGCGAACCACACTTCCGCCGGCACCGGTTTGCCACGGTGACAGGTGTAGCAGGTCACGCCGGTGTCGCCCACGTGCTTCTTCCAGTCGGCGTTGACGTGCTGCGTCATCTCGATCATGCGCCGTGCCACCACCTTGGTGTACTTGCTGTCGTCGGCCAGGTTGCCCAGGTTGTGACAGTAGGCGCAGCCCTGGTCAGGGGACACCCAGGCCGTGATGGCGGCCATGTGGCGCGTGAACTCGCCCACGCTCAGGTCGCCCAGCACCTTGACGTTCTGGTAGACGTCCTTGGCCTTGGGGCCTTCGGCCGAAGCTGCGGGCAAGGACTCGGGGGCCGTGTTCTTGGCGATGTCCTGGTTGACCACGCGCTGGTTGTAGACCTGGCCCATGCTGGTGCCGCGATAGCCGCCCTGTACGGTCTCCACCGGAGGACGCTCACAACCGGCCAGCAGCGCGGCCGCCAGCAAGGCACCCACCCAGCGAAGGGGCGTGGCGATGCGTTCAGAGAAGTTGCTCATCACTTGCCTCCCATCAGGGCAGGGTCGATGCTGACCGGGAAGACCTGCGGGTAGGAGGGCACCACCCCGTGCTTCATCGACCAGAGATACCAGTTGTCCACCACGGTGCCGGTCAGCAGGATGCCGATGCCACCCGTCAGCGGGCACAGCACGGCAAACCACCAGGCCCAACGGTGGATGGATTCCATCGTCGCGTTGAAGCCCATGGTCCAGCGCCAGAACAGGGCCGCGCGCTCGGACGCCGTGCCGCGGTCCACGATCTGTTCAATTTCCCGCTCGCCGCCGTAGCGGCCCACCGCCAGGATGGTGGCGCCGTGCATGGCAAACAGCAGCACCGAGCCGTACAGGAAGACGATGGACAGCGCGTGGAAGGGGTTGTAGAACAGGTTGCCGTGGCGCAGCGACAGCGCCGACACCCAGTCCAGGTGCGGGAAGATGCCGAAGGGCACCGCCTCGCTCCAGCTACCCATCATGAGGGGGCGGAAGAATCCGCACACCAGGTACAGCCAGATCGCAGCCGCAAAGGCCCAGGCCACGTGGGTGCCCATGCCCAGCTGACGCGCGCGCCGGTAGGTGCGGGCCCACCACAGCATCATCGACACCGTGAGCAGGAAGCCCACGATCAGCCACCAGCCCCCCTGGGCCAGCGGCGGAATGCTCAGGCCGTATTGCGGCGCCGGCGGCTCCAGGGCCAGCCAGAACAGCTGCTGGATCAGCCGCAGCGGGCTCCAGTCCACCGAGGCCAGCATGTTGAAGCCGATGATGTTGAAGGCCAGCGTGCCGAACACCAGCGACGCGACCCCCAGGCCGCCGAGGTAGACCGGCCCGATCTGGGCGTTGCCGATGCGGCCGATCAGGTGCCACAGGAAGGGCTTGCCGCTGCGGCGCCAGTCGCCGCGAGGCAGCGGCACGCCGTCGCCCAGCGGTCCGGTGGCCTGCACGGCAGTGAACAGGTTTTGATACTCAGCCATGTCGTTCTCCTTGTCGGCGGTCCGGACTCAGTGGCCCCAGATCGGCAGGTTCAGCCACCAGCCCCACCATTCGGGCCAGCCGCGCGTCCAGAAGGGACCGCTGACCACGATGCACACGGCGGCGAACCACACCGAGGCCAGGGCCAGGAACAGGCCCAGACGGTGAATGCCCAGCGTGCCCACCGAGTAGCCGATGAAGTCGCGGAAGAAGGTGT
>JBMLPD010000502.1:0-1353 GCA_049242285.1 Rubrivivax sp. | reverse complement strand
CGATGTGCTGGTCCTGCGGCAGGTGCACCAGCATGCGCCCGGCGATGCTGACCTGTGTGGACAGGCGCGCGCCCTTGGTGCCGATGGGGTCCTTGATCACCTGCACGGTGAGCGTCTGGCCCTCGAAGACCTGGCGCTCGATGGGCACCAGCGGCACGTCCTCGGCACGACGGCCCGTGGGCAGGGCGGTGTGCAGGTCGGCCACGTGAAGAAAGGCGGCGCGGTCCAGGCCGATGTCCACAAAGGCGCTTTGCATGCCCGGCAGCACGCGCGAGACCTTGCCCAGGTAGATGTTGCCCACCAGGCCGCGCTCCAGCGTGCGCTCCACATGGAACTCCTGCACCGCGCCGTTCTGGACAACGGCCACCCGCGTTTCCTGCGGGGCCCAGTTGATGAGGATGTCCTGCATGGCCATGGCGGGAGTCTAGGGGTTTTCCAGGAAAAGGAAACGCCGGGCCGTTCCCCAGTTTCCTTGCGCCCTCGGGCGGCCGGGCCGGGCGCCGCCCGGGCCTGGGGGGCTCAGGCTTGCAGGCCCAGGCGCATGCCGGCGCGCCGCAGCAGCTGGGCGGTCTCGAACAAGGGCAGCCCCATGATGCCGCTGTGGCTGCCCTCGATGTGCGCGATGTGGGCGGCCAGCGCCCCCTGGATGGCGTAAGAGCCGGCCTTGCCGAAGGGCTCACCGCTGGCGATGTAGGCCTGGACGAGGGCCGGCGACAGGGCAGCGAAGCGCACGCGAGAGACCTGGGTGGCCTGCTCCATGCGCACGCGGCCCGCCAGCCCCTGGGCCGAGGCCACCGCCACCGAAGTGAGCACGCTGTGCGTGCGGCCGGACAGTGCCGCCAGCGTGGCTGCAGCGTCCTGCGCATCGGCCGGCTTGCCCAGGATGCGCCGGCCCAGGGCCACCGTGGTGTCGGCGCACAGGATGGGCGCAGGCCACAGGCCACGCCGCCGGTGCCGGGCCACGGCGGCCTGGAGCTTGGCGCGGGTCACCCGCTGCACGTAGGCCAGGGGCCGTTCACCAGGCTGCACCGCCTCCAGCGCCTCGGCATCCTCGTCGTCGCCGGGCAGCAGCAGTTGCGGGGTCACGCCGATCTGCGCCAGCAGGGCCTGGCGCCTCGGGCTCTGGGAGGCCAGCCAGATGAAGCCGGGCGCGGCTTCGCCAGGTTCAGCCCGAACGGAGGAAGGGCTGTCGAGCACGGTGACGTGATGACGGTCGCGCGATCGATGAGGCGGCATGGGCCCGTCACTCCCGGTGGTAAGGATGGCCCTGCATGAGAGACCAGGCGCGGTACAGCGCTTCGGCCAGCAGCACGCGGGCGAAGGCATGGGGCAGGGTCAGGTCCGACAGGCGCA
>JBMLPD010000501.1:0-3605 GCA_049242285.1 Rubrivivax sp. | reverse complement strand
CGGCTCACCGGGTCCGTTGGGATCCAGAAGCTGACGTTCTGCGCGCCGTCCACGTTGTAGTACGGCTGGTCCTGGTGCCAGGGCGTGGGCTGGCGTGTGCCCGGCTCCTTGGTCAGCATGTGGTCGTGGTACAGCCGTGCCGTGCCGCTTTGCATCAGGCGTGCCGCCACGGGGGCCAGGGCGGAATCGAAGATCACCTGGCGGTAGTGCGGGTTTTCCGCCCAGTTGCAGAAGTCCTCGATGAAGAAGCCGGGGTCGTCAGGGCGGCTGGCTACCAGGGCGCGCGGGCTGGGCGCTGCCAGGTTGGCGTCGATGCCTTGGCGCAGCACGGTCACTTCCGCGGCCGTGAGCAGCCCGCGCAGCACCACGGCGCCCTCACGCTGGAAGGCCGCGCACTGGCCGGCGTTGGCCAGGCCGGCGGCACGGCTTGACAGTCGCGTGGCGCAGGCGGTGAAGGGGCCACTGTGCATGCGCTCATTCTGCGTCGGCTCAGCCTTGCCTTGACTCCGACAGGCGACCCGCGCCCCGGTGTGTAGAGTCTGGGGCCTGCGATGCTTGCTGCCGGGCGGGTTGCTGCCCTGAGCGTCGCGCTTGGAGACCCTGCCATGACCGACCTCTCCCCCCTGCACCAGGTGGCCCAGCCGCGGCCCGTTCGCGCGCCGCGGGGCGCCACCATCAGTTGTGCCAACTGGCTGATCGAGGCCGCCTACCGCATGATCCAGAACAACCTGGACCCGGAAGTGGCCGAGAACCCCGATGCGCTGGTGGTCTACGGCGGCATCGGCAAGGCGGCGCGCAACTGGGACAGCTTCGAGGCCATCCTGGCCACGCTGCGGCGCCTCAAGCCCGACGAGAGCCTGCTCATCCAGTCGGGCAAGCCGGTGGGCGTGTTCCGCACGCATGAAGACGCGCCGCGCGTGCTGATTGCCAACTCCAACCTCGTGCCCAAGTGGTCCACCTGGGAGCACTTCGATGAGCTCGATCGCAAGGGCCTGATGATGTACGGCCAGATGACGGCCGGCTCCTGGATCTACATCGGCAGCCAGGGCATCGTGCAGGGCACTTACGAGACCTTCGTCGAGGCGGGCAGGCAGCACTTTGGTGGCGACCTGTCGGGCAAGTGGATCCTCACGGCCGGCCTGGGCGGCATGGGTGGCGCGCAGCCGCTGGCCGCCACTTTCGCCGGGGCCTGTTCGCTCAACATCGAGTGCCAGCAAAGCCGCATCGACATGCGCCTGAAGACCCGTTATGTGGACGAGCAGGCTGCGGACCTGGACGACGCGCTGGCGCGCATCGCGCGCTACACGGCGGGCAAGCAAGCCCGTTCGGTGGCGCTGCTGGGCAACGCGGCCGAGTTGCTGCCCGAGCTGGCCCAGCGCGCCCGCGCCGGCGGTCTGCGGCCTGACATCGTGACCGACCAGACCTCGGCGCACGACCTGGTCAACGGCTACCTGCCCGCCGGCTGGAGCCTGGCGCAGTGGCAGGCTGCGCGCGCCGATGACACGCGCCACGCCGAACTGCGCGAGGCCGCCCGCCGCAGTTGCGCCGTGCACGTGCAGGCCATGCTGGACTTCCAGGCCCTGGGCATTCCCACGGTGGACTACGGCAACAACATCCGCCAGGTGGCGCTGGATGCCGGCGTGAAGAACGCCTTCGACTTCCCCGGATTCGTGCCGGCGTATGTGCGCCCGCTGTTCTGCCGCGGCAAGGGGCCTTTCCGGTGGGTGGCGCTTTCGGGGGACCCCGAAGACATCCGCAAGACCGACGCCAAGATGAAGGAGCTGTTCCCGCAGGACGCCCACCTGCACCGGTGGCTGGACATGGCGGGTGAGCGCATCGCCTTCCAGGGCCTGCCCGCACGCATCTGCTGGATCGGCCTGGGCGAGCGCCATCGCGCCGGCCTGGCCTTCAACGAGATGGTGCGCTCGGGCGAGCTCAGGGCGCCCATCGTCATCGGCCGTGACCACCTGGACAGCGGCTCCGTGGCCAGCCCGAACCGCGAGACCGAGGCCATGCGCGACGGCTCGGACGCGGTGTCTGACTGGCCGCTGCTCAACGCGCTGCTCAACACCGCCGGCGGCGCCACCTGGGTGAGCCTGCACCACGGTGGCGGCGTGGGCATGGGCTACTCCCAGCATTCGGGCGTGGTCATCGTCTGCGACGGGTCTGACGCCGCCGCCCGGCGCATCGAACGCGTGCTGTGGAACGACCCCGGCACCGGCGTGATGCGCCATGCCGACGCCGGCTATGAGGATGCGGTGGCCTGCGCCAAGGCGCAGGGGCTGGATCTGCCGATGGTGACGGGCGCGTGATGGTCCTCCAACCCGGCGCCCTCACCCTCGACGACCTGCAGGCCCTGCACGCTGGCGAGGCGCAGCTGCAGCTGGAGGCCAGCGCCTGGCCTGCCATCGAGGCCAGTTCGGCCGTCGTGCAACGGGCCGCTGCGGGGGATGCGCCGGTCTATGGCGTCAACACGGGCTTCGGCAAGCTGGCCAGCACCCGCATCGGGGCGGACGATCTCGCCGCCCTGCAACGCAACCTCATCCGCTCGCACAGCGTGGGCGTGGGCGAGCCGATGGCCGCACCTGTGGTGCGGCTCATCCTGGCACTCAAGGCTGCCAGTCTGGCGCGCGCGCACTCGGGTGTGCGGCCGGTGGTGATCCAGACGCTGCTGGACGTCTTCAACGCCGGCCTCGTGCCCCACATCCCGTCTCAGGGTTCCGTGGGCGCCTCGGGCGACCTGGCGCCGCTGTCCCACCTCACGCTGGCCCTGCTGGGTGAGGGGGAGTTCATGGTCGACGGGCAACGTCAGCCCGCTGCCCAGGCCTTGCGCGCGCACGGCATCGCACCGCTGGAGCTGGCGGCCAAGGAAGGCCTGGCGCTGATCAATGGCACGCAGGCCTCCACGGCACTGGCCCTGCACGCGCTGTTCAGCTTCGAGCCCGTGCTGGAGGCCGCGCTGGTGATCGGTGCCTTGACGGTGGACGCCGCGCGCGGCAGCGACGGGCCCTTCGACCCGCGCATCCACGCCTTGCGCGGGCAACCGGGGCAGATCGACGTGGCGCGCTGCTACCGCGCCTTGCTGCAAGGCAGCGAGATCCGCTCCTCGCACCGCGAAGGGGATGATCGTGTGCAGGACCCGTACTGCCTGCGCTGCCAGCCCCAGGTGGTGGGTGCCTGCCTGGACCAGTTGCGCCACGCCGCGCTGGTGCTGTGGCGCGAGGCCAACGCCGTGACCGACAACCCGCTGGTGTTTGCAGAAGATGGGCAGATGGTCTCCGGCGGCAACTTCCACGCCGAGCCGGTGGCGCTGGCCGCCGACGCGATGGCGGTGGCCATCGCCGAAGTCGGGGCCATTGCCGAGCGCCGCATCGCCATGCTGATCGACGCCAACGTCTCGCGCCTGCCACCCTTCCTGTGTGCCGACCCGGGCCTGCACAGCGGCTTCATGATCGCCCACGTGACAGCCGCTGCGCTGGCCAGCGAGAACAAATCGCTCGCCCACCCGGCCAGCGTGGATTCCCTGCCCACCAGCGCCAACCAGGAAGATCATGTGAGCATGGCCACCTTCGCCGCGCGGCGCCTGCAGCCCATGATTGCCAACG
>JBMLPD010000500.1:0-1979 GCA_049242285.1 Rubrivivax sp. | reverse complement strand
TGATCGGCACCTTCGGCGCGGTCGCGCTGGCCGGCAACCAGGTGGCGATGTCGGTGGGGGGGCTGCTCTACATGGTGCCGTTGGGCGTTGCCGGGGCGGTGGCCATCCGCGTGGCGCAGGAGCGCGGTGCGGGCAACGACGCGGCGCTGCGGCCCATCGCCTGGGCGGCGCTGGCGCTGGCGACCACGTGGCTGGCAGCGTCGGCGGCGGTCCTGGGCCTGTACGGGCGCACCATCGCCGGATGGATCACCGACGAACCGGAGGTCATCGCGGTGGCGGCGGCGCTGTTCTTCGTCTTTGCCTGCAGCCAGGTGATGGACGGCGTGCAGTCCACCATGACGGGTGCCCTGCGGGGGCTGTCGGACACGGGGTTCCCGGCCTGGCTGTCGCTGCTGGGCTACTGGGCGGTGGGGCTGCCGCTGGGCTGGGTGCTGGCGCACCCGATCGGGATGGGGCCGGCGGGGGTATGGACCGGCTTCATCGTCGCCCTGGGCTTGGCTGCGCCATTGCTGGTGTGGCGCTTTCTTCGACAGACGACCGTGGGCAGGCTTCACGCTGCGTCCGCAGCACAGGCCTAAAGCGGTTCGACTGCCAGGTATCGGGCAGGTCAGCACGCCGTCTCAAGATATCCCGCCAGCCTCACAGCGGTTGCAGGGCTTGCCGAGCCGCCATGCGACACCGCCAATGGCGTGACATGCAAGGCCGGGACCGCCCGTTCGAAGCTGCCCTCGCGGACCACCATGGCCAGTGCAGACAGCGCGGAGTAATCCAGCATAGGTAAGCCCATCTTCATCAGTCTTAGAAGATTTAGATTGTCTACATCTCAAGGGGCTGGCAAGCTGTCTGCTCCATGCTGCAGAACCTGGACACCTCGGCCGCTTTCGGCACCTTCTCGCAAGGCCTGGCCTTGGGGCTGGGGCTGATCGTGGCCATCGGGTCGCAGAACGCCTTCGTGCTGCGCCAGGGGCTGCGCCGTGAACACGTGGGCAGCGTGGTGCTGTTCTGCGCCGTGGCCGACGCTTTGCTCATTGCCGCCGGCGTGTGGGGCATGGCGCAGGCGCTGGGAGAAAGCCCGCAACTGGCCCGGGCTCTGGCCCTGGCGGGCGCTGCGTTCCTGGCCCTCTATGGGTGGCGGGCTTTGCGCCGTGCGCGCCAGAGCCATCAGCTCCAGGCGGCCGGGGGCATGGCCAGCCTGGGGCGCAGCGCCGCATTGGCCCAGGCGGCGGCCTTCACGCTGCTCAACCCCCACGTCTACCTGGACACGGTGCTGCTGGTGGGCAGCATCGGAGCCCAGCAAGCTGCGCCGCTCCAGGCCTGGTTCATCGCGGGGGCCGGCAGTGCCAGCGCGTTGTGGTTCACCACGCTCGGCTTCGGAGCGCGGTGGCTGGCCCCGCTGTTTGCCCGGCCCGTGGCCTGGCGGCTGCTGGACGCCCTCATCGGGGTGACGATGTTCGTGCTGGCGGCGATGTTGGTGCGCCACGCCCTGGGCAGCGTTTGAGGGCCGGGCCAGGCCTGCGCCCCGGCCTGCCGTCAGTTCATCTGCCGTCAGTTCATCTGCGGTCAGTTCATCTGTGTGATGAACTTGGTGTTCAGGTAGCCGTCGAAGGTCTCGATGCCGCCCTCGCTGCCCATGCCGCTGTCGTTGATGCCGCCGAACGGCGTCTCGGCCAGCGCCAGGCCCAGGTGGTTGATGGACACCATGCCAGCGGCCAGGCCCGTGCTCAGCGCATGGGCGTTGCGGTTGCTGCCCGTGAAGGCGTAGGACGCCAGGCCGTAGGGCAGGCTGTTGGCCCGCTGCAGCACCTCGTCGATGGTCTTGAAGCGGATCATCCCGGCCACGGGGCCGAAGGGCTCCTCGTTGAGCAGGCGCGAGTTGTCGGGCAGGTCGGCAATGACGGTGGGGGCGAAGAAGTTGCCCGAGCCGGGGATGGGCGCGCCGCCCACCAGCACGCTGGCGCCGCGCTCGCGCGCGTCGTCGA
>JBMLPD010000499.1:0-1406 GCA_049242285.1 Rubrivivax sp. | reverse complement strand
GCATGGCAATGCCGCAGGACTGCCAGCCGCTGGCGATCAGGCCGCCAAAGGGGCCCTGGGCGGCAGCCTCGGGGTTGGTGTGGAACCACTGCGGATCGTAGGTGGCGGCAAAGCGAAGTACCTCGTCCTCGGTCAGGTGGAAGGGCCCGCCTTCGATCGCCTGGCCGGCGTGGAAATCAGCAAATCGCATCGGCTATGTGGGGATGGGTGTGCAGGCCTGCGCAGCGGACAGCGAACAGCCAGGTAGGCCGCTCAGGCTTCGCGCCGCAACCAGGGGCTGACGCGGAAGCGCTCGCCGCGGTACTGGGCATCCAGCGCCTGCAGCACCGCCATCACCCCCGCGCGCGACCAGGCCTGCAGCCACTCGAAGGGGCCGGCGGGGTAGTTGACGCCGAGCTTCATCGCGGCGTCGGCGCCCTCGGGCGTGCACACGCCCTGCAGCACGGCATCGGCGGCCTCGTTGATGAGCATGGCCACCGTGCGCGCCACCACCAGGCCCGGCGTGTCGGCCACCGGCAGGGGGGACAAGCCCAGGGCCGCCAGCCACGCCGGGGCCTGCACGCGCCAGGCCGCGCTGGCCTGCGGCGCCAGGGCGTAGGCCAGCGCCGTGCCCGGTGCGGCCGGCAGCTGCACCAGGCGGTCGAACACGGCCACGTCGGCGCAGCCGCTGTCGGCGGCCACCTGCGCCGCAGTGCGGCCGTCGGTGAGCGCCAGGCGAGCGCCATCGATCTCCACGCCCGTCCAGCTGCTGGCCTTCTCGCGCGCAGGGCCCCAGCCCTGGACGGCCAGGGCCTGGGTGACGGCGGCTTCCAGCGCGTCGGCGATGGCGTCGTCGCCATGCACCGTCACCACCCGGGCGGTGGCCGGGGCCTCGTGCAGGGCCACGGGCAGCGCGGGCGCGCCTTCGGGGTAGCGGTAGAAGCCGCGGCCGCTCTTGCGCCCGAACAGGCCGCCGTCCACCATCTCGCGCTGCACCAGCGAGGGGATGAAGCGCTTGTCGAAGAAGTTGGCTTCGTAGACGGACTGCGTGACGGCGAGGTTGGTGTCGTGGCCGATGAGGTCCATCAGCTCGCAGGGGCCCATGCGGAAGCCGGCTGCGCGCAGGCAGGCGTCCAGCACCTGCGGCTGAGCCGCCTGCTCCAGCAGCAGGGCCAGCGTCTCGGCGTAGTAGGGGCGCGCAATGCGGTTGACGATGAAGCCAGGCGTGGACCGCGCATGCACCGGCACCTTGCCCCAGGCTTTGGACAGCTCGAAGAGGGCCTGCGCCACTTCGGGCTCGGTGTGCAGGCCTGACACCACCTCCACCAGCTTCATCAGCGGCACGGGGTTGAAGAAGTGCATGCCCACCAGACGCTGCGGGTGCTGCAGGCCGTTGGACAGCGCCGTGACGGAGATGGACGAGGTGT
>JBMLPD010000498.1:0-3333 GCA_049242285.1 Rubrivivax sp. | reverse complement strand
TTGCAACTGAAACGTTGAGATAGGCCCATTCCTCTTGGGATGTTGGGAGAAAAAGATTGAAAAAATGCACTCATCACCGGAGGCTGTCTTACGACCCCAAGACTGATTCCCTCTACATCCACCTGATCGAAAAGCCCAGCGTGGACAGTGACGAGGTTGCCAATGGCGTGGTGCTGGACTTTGACGATGAGGGCGGCATCGTGGACATCGACGTTCAGCACGCCAGCAAACGCGCGGACATGCACCGCCTGATGCTGAACCAAATGCCGTTCAAAGCGATGGAAATGGCATGACACAGGTATGCCGCCGCGCCATCCTCGCCCGTGTCCTCTGACCTGACCGCAACCATCTACGTGGCCGGCCACCGCGGCATGGTGGGCAGCGCCATCGTGCGCCGGCTGCAGGCGCTGGGCTGCCAGAACATCGTCACCGCCACCCACGCCGAACTGGAGATGGAGTGCAACGTCATCGGCGCGGCCCACGCTGCAGCACCGGTGGTGCACCGCACAGGTTCACGAATTGATTGACTGTCAGGCGGCTTGCTGGCCCTTCATGCCCAACAAAATCTCGCACCGCCACCCCCAACCCCCTGCGTTCCGTGTTCAAATTTGATCCAACGCAAGCCCTCACACCCTGAACAAGTGTGACCGGCCCCCAGCCCCCGGGCTGGTGCGCCACCCCTTACCGCCAAGCTCCACCCCCCCCCAGCTGCGCACCCTTGAAAGTGCAGCGGCACGGCGGTAGCGTGCTCAAAGCTCTGTACCGCCCAGCCAACTGCCCATTCGACAAGCCTCCGCTCCTACCCCGTGCCCTCCGCCACCGCCCCCGCCCACTCCCCCCGCATCACCCGCCTTCAGGAAGAGATGCGCTTCAAGGTGCTGCACGCCCTGCAGCAACAGCCTGACATGAACCAGCGCCAACTGGCCGAGCTGCTGGGCGTGAGCCTGGGCAAGACCAACTACCTGTTGCGCGCCCTGGTGGACAAGGGCCTGCTGAAAGCGCGCAACTTCCGCAACAGCCAGAACAAGCTGGCCTATGCCTACCTGCTCACCCCCAGCGGCATTGCGCAAAAAGCAGAACTGACGCGCGGCTACCTAGAGCGCAAGACGACTGAATACGAAGCCCTCAAGGAAGTGATCGAGCAGCTGCATGCCGATCTCACAGCCAACCCATGACCCTCCTCGTCACCGGCGGCGCAGGCTTCATCGGCAGCAACTTCGTGCTGGACTGGTTTGCAACGCCGCAGACGCAAGGCGAAGCGGTGGTACTATCATTTTGATAGGTTCATGATGGCGAGTCCGAGTGATCGACAGATTGAGCGTCACATTCGAGCCAGTGCAAAGGTCACTGCAAACGTCGCGTGGACGTCGCATGCTGACGTCCAGATGCGTAAGCGCAAGTTGAACCGAATGATGGCACTCGAGGCGCTGCGTTCAGGGACTCTGGTGATGGCTCCAGAGCCCGACATTCGACACACTGGAATGAAGTGCAGGATGGAACGGTTTGTTGCTGGTGTTCAGGTGGCCGTCATCGTGTCGGTGGAGTACCCATCTCCCGATCTTGTTGTCGTTACCGTGATCGATGTGAAAGGAGAGTGAACGATGCACCACTTCACCGATGGCGGCCTTCAGAACGTATGGCTTGTCAACGGCTACACGGTCCACAGTACGACCTATGGGCCAGCGGTCTCCATCCACGACATGGACGGGCTGGCCCGGGCCATTTGCTTGGCCCTGACGCAGAAGCGTGGAGTCCTCTCGGGCAAGGAAGTTCGCTACATCCGGCAGGCGGGAATGACCCTGTCGCAACCCGGACTGGGCAGCCTCCTGGGCGTAGACGGCCAGACCATAGCCCGGTGGGAGAAGACTGGGCACGTTCCCAAGTGGGCAGATAAGTTCTTGCGGGTCATCTACACCGCACATGCCAACGGTGATGAACCTGTGCGAAAGGCTGTCGAGAGGGCCATCACCGTAGAACGCCTGGTGTCGCAAAGAATCTTGGTACGCGAAACGCAAGGTCACTGGACACCTGAACTGTGCGATCTGAGCACAGCGACTGCTTGATCAGTCCCGTCACCCTGAACAAGTGTGACCGGCCCCCAGCCCCCGGGCTGGCGCGCCACCCCCTCACCGCCAAGCTCCAACGCCCCCAGCTGCGCACTGTTCAAAGTGCAGCGGCACGGCGGTAGCGTGCTCAAAGCTCTGTACCGCTCAGCCATCTGCCCATTCGACAAGCCTCCGCTCCACCCCCGTGCCTTCAGCCACCGTCCCCACCCACTCTCCCCGCATCACCCGCCTGAAAGAAGAGATGCGCTTCAAAGTGCTGCACGCCCTGCAGCAACAGCCTGACATGAACCAGCGCCAACTGGCCGAGCTGCTGGGCGTGAGCCTGGGCAAGACCAACTACCTGCTGCGCGCCCTGGTGGAAAAGGGCCTGCTGAAGGCGCGCAACTTCCGCAACAGCCAGAACAAGCTGGCCTACGCCTACCTGCTCACACCCAGCGGCATTACGCAAAAAGCAGAACTGACGCGCGGCTACCTGGAGCGCAAGACGGCTGAATTCGAAGCGCTCAAGGGTGAGATTGAGCGGTTGAAGGCCGAAGTGGAACAGGCCACGTGAATCAAGTGACAAACCACACCAAGGTCCAACCCGTCGTCATGGCCGGCGGCTCGGGCACGCGACTGTGGCCGCTGTCGCGCGCCGGCTACCCCAAGCAGTTCCTGGTGCTGCATGGCAACGAGAGCCTGCTGCAGCAGGCCGCGCGGCGCCTCATGGCGCTGGGCAACGGGGGCGGGGAATCGGAAGGCGCCAGGCTGGAAGTGGCCCCGCCTATCGTGGTGGGCAACGAGGCGCACCGCTTCCTGATCCTGGACCAGCTGCGTGAGGCGGGCTGCACCCCTGCGGCCTTGATGCTGGAGCCGGCCGGGCGCAACACCGCACCGGCCGTCACCCTGGCCGCCCTGCAGGCCACGCAAGGCGGGGCCGACCCCGTGCTGGTGATCACGCCCGCTGACCAGACGGTCACGAACCCAGCCGCCTTCACCGCCGCGCTGGAGCGCGCCGTGCAAGAGGCCGCGCAGGGTGCGGTGGTGATCCTGGGCATCACGCCTGACCGGCCCGAGACAGGCTACGGCTACATCCAGGGGGGCGACCTCGCTCCGCCCGACGCAGCGCAGAACCCAGGCGGCCCGAGCGCCGCGCCGGACTTGCCGCTGAAGGCCCGCCCTGTCCAACGCTTCGTGGAAAAGCCCGACGCCGCCACCGCGGCCGCCTATCTCGCCGAAGGCGGCTACTTCTGGAACGGCGGCATCTTCGTGCTGCGCGCCAGCACCT
>JBMLPD010000497.1:0-8649 GCA_049242285.1 Rubrivivax sp. | reverse complement strand
CGCGCAGGATGAGCGCCACGTATTTCAGCGACACCACCACCGTCAGCGTCCAGAACGCCAGCGACAGGATGCCCAGGATGTTGTCTGCGTTCAGCGGCACGCGGCCGTGGGCGAAGACCTCTTTCAGGGCGTACAGCGGACTGGTGCCGATGTCGCCGTACACCACACCGATGGCCGCCAGCGTGAGCGTGGCCAGGGCCGCTTGACCCGCGTGAGGGCGGTGGGCGTCGGAGGTGGTCATGGAACGCAGGCGCAGATCAGCCCTCCATTGGAGCGCCGATGCTGCATTGCAGCAAGCACAAGGGAGCGGATTGTGGGTTGGCGGCCACGAAGCGGTTGCACGGCGCTGGCGTCCGGCCCGCCCTTGACCTTGCCGAAGGGCTTGGGCAGGCTCAGCCCGAACGGCCGTGTTCCTGCGCTCACCCGGGGCACGTCTCAGGCCAGACTGCCGGCCCTACTCGTACACCTCGGCATCGGGGTCGGTGGCTTCCAGCTCATAGCTGGCCGCCAGCATGGCCAGGCGCCCCACCACGCCGTACATGTAGAAGCGGTTGGGCGCGCTCGCCCCCGGCTTTTCGCCAGGCCGTGGCAACTGGTGGCTGTGGTCGAAGGCCAGCGGCACGAAACTGGAGCCCGGCGCATTCAGGTTCTCGTCCACACCGCGCTCGGCGTGCACGCGGTAGAACCCCCCGACCACGTAGCGGTCGATCATGTAGACCACGGGTTCGGCCACGGCGTCGTTGATGCGTTCGTAGGTGGGCACGCCCTCCTGGATGATGACCTCGGAGACCTCCTGGCCATCCTTGATCACGCTCATCTTGTTGCGCGTGCGCCGGTTGATCTCGGCCAGTTCCTTGGCGTCGCGCACGGTCATGATGCCCATGCCGTAGGTGCCGTTGTCGGCCTTCACCACGACGAAGGGCCTCTCGTTGATGCCGTACTCCTTGTACTTGCGGCGGATCTTGGTCAGCAGCGTGTCCACGTTGCTCTGCACGCAGTCCAGGCCCGTGCTCTCGGCGAAGTTCACCTCGCCGCACTGGCCGTACATGGGGTTGATGAGCCACGGGTCCATGCCCAGCAGCTTGGCGAACTTCTTGGCCACCTCCTCGTAGCTGTGGAAGTGGTGGGTCTTGCGCCGCACCGCCCAGCCGGCGTGCAGCGGCGGCAGCAGGTATTGCTCGTGCAGGTTCTCCAGCACCCTGGGGATGCCGGCCGACAGGTCGTTGTTCAGCAAGATGGTGCAGGGATCGAAGTTCTTCAGCCCCAGGCGGCCGCGCGTGCGCACCAGCGGCTCCACCACCAGTTCGCTGCCGTCGGGCAGCGTCAGGGTGGTGGGGGCCTTGACCTCTTCGTCCAGCGTGCCCAGACGCACGTTCAACCCCGCCTGGTGGAAGATCTGCATCAGGCGCTTCACGTTGGTCAGGTAGAACGTGTTGCGGGTGTGCTTCTCGGGAATGAGCAGCAGATTCTTCGCCTCGGGGCAGATCTTCTCGATGGCGGCCATCGCCGCCTGCACCGCCAGCGGCAGCATCTCGGGCGTCAGGTTGTTGAAACCGCCGGGAAACAGGTTGGTGTCCACCGGCGCGAGCTTGAAGCCTGCGTTGCGGATGTCCACCGAGGTGTAGAACGGCGGCGTGTGCTCCATCCACTCCAGCCGGAACCAGCGCTCGATGGCGGGCATCGACTCCAGGATGCGCTGCTCGAGCTCGTTGATGGGCCCGGTCAGGGCGGTGATGAGGTGAGGGACCATGGGCCGATTCTAGGGACGGGCCGTGGCGGACGGTTGAACCTCGTCAAGCGGGCAAGGCGCGGACGAAAAAAGGCCGCCCGAAGGCGGCCCTTGCGTCTTGCCTGGCTCGCGCCGGGCGATCACTTGTTGTAGGCAGTCTCGCCGTGCGACGAGATGTCCAGGCCTTCGCGCTCTTCTTCCTCGCTCACGCGCAGGCCGATCACCATGTCGACGATCTTGAAGGCGATGAAGGCCACCACGGCGGAGATCACCACGGTGTAGAGCACACCCTGGATCTGGATCCACACCTGGGTGCCGATGCCGCCCCACTCGCCGCACTTGTTGTCGACGTAGTTGCAGATGCCGGTGCCGCCCAGGCTGGGGCTGGCGAACACGCCCGTCAGCACCGCACCCAGGATGCCGCCCACGCCGTGCACGCCGAACACGTCCAGCGAGTCATCCGCGCCCAGCAGCCTCTTCAGGCCGGACACGCCCCACAGGCAGATCACGCCCGCCAGCGCGCCGATGACCAGCGCACCGCCCACGCCCACGAAGCCGCAGGCCGGGGTGATGGCCACCAGACCCGCCACCGCACCCGAGGCCGCGCCCAGCATCGAGGCCTTGCCCTTCATCAGCGCTTCCGCACCGGCCCAGGCCAGGGTGGCCGCGGCCGTGGCCACCACCGTGTTGATGAAGGCCAGCGCGGCCACGCCGTTGGCTTCGAGGTTGGAGCCGGCGTTGAAGCCGAACCAGCCCACCCACAGCATGGAAGCACCCACCATCGTCAGCGTCAGGTTGTGCGGCGCCATGGACTCACGGCCATAGCCCACGCGCTTGCCCAGCATGTAGGCCCCCACCAGCCCCGCCACGGCGGCATTGATGTGCACCACGGTGCCGCCGGCGAAGTCCAGCGCCCCCTTGGCCCACATGAAGCCGGCGTTCGCCGTCACCGCCTCCAGCGACTTGGCGTCGGTGATGGCGTCCGGCCCGTCCCAGTACCAGACCATGTGCGCCACCGGCAGGTAGCTGAAGGTGAACCACAGCACCGAGAACAGCAGCACGGCCGAGAACTTGATGCGCTCGGCGAAGGCGCCCACGATCAGCGCGGTGGTGATGGCCGCGAAGGTGCCCTGGAAAGCGATGAAGGTCAGCTCCGGGATGTAGACGCCCTTGCTGAAGGTGGCCGCAATCGAATCTGGCGTCACCCCCTTCAGGAACAGCTTGTCCAGCGTGCCGAAGAAGGGGTTGCCGGCAGTGAAGGCCATGGAATAGCCGTACACCACCCACAGCACCGAGATCAGCGCGAAGATCATGAAGACCTGCATCAGCACCGACAGCATGTTCTTGCTGCGCACCAGGCCGCCGTAGAACAGCGCCAGACCGGGGATGGTCATCAGGATCACCAGCGCGGTGGCGATGGTCATGAAGGCGGTGTCGCCTTTGTTGGGCACGGGTGCCGCGGCAGCAGCAGCGGGCGCGGCAGACGCGGCGGCGGCCGCAGCGGGCGCCGCCGCCTCTGACGCTGCAGGGGCGGCAGCTGTGGCAGCAGGAGCGGCGGCCGGCGCGCTTTGCGCGAGCGCGGCTCCCGAGAAGCCCAGGACCGCGAGGCCCAGGGCGCAGGTGGCAATCAGTTTCTTGAACATGGTCGTCTCTCGAGGGTTGGGGCCGCGGGGGTCAGAGGGCGTCCTTGCCGGTCTCGCCGGTGCGGATGCGCACCACCTGCTCGAGGGCTGAGACGAAGATCTTGCCGTCGCCGATCTTGCCGGTGCGCGCCGAGCCTTCGATGGCCTCGATCACGCGCTCGACCAGGGCATCGTCAACGGCCGCCTCGATCTTCACCTTGGGCAGGAAGTCCACCACGTACTCCGCGCCGCGGTACAGCTCCGTGTGGCCTTTCTGCCGGCCGAAGCCCTTGACTTCGGTCACCGTGATGCCCTGCACGCCAATGGTGCTGAGGGCTTCACGCACTTCGTCGAGCTTGAAGGGCTTGACGATTGCGGTCACCATCTTCATGAACGTCTCCGTGGATGTGGGAAAGAAGAATCAGAACGCCATCTTGGCGCCCAGCACGATGCCGGCCTTGCCCAGGTCTTTGCCCGCGCCCTTGTAGGCGGCGGTGCTGGTGTCCACCACCGTGGCGCTCCAGGTGATGCCGGAAGCCTCCTTGCTGATGGCCAGGGAGTAGTCGGTGTAGGAGAAGCCGCCGTTGTTCTTCACGGTCTGGCGACCGATGTGCGGGGTGACGCCAAAGCCGCCCACCTCGAAGGTGGCGCTGATGTCCAGATAGCCGCTGCCCTTGCTGTTGGCAAAGCCGAACAGGTTGGTGGTGCTGCGCGAGTACTTGGCGGTGAGCGCGCCGGCGGTGATGGCGCCGTACACCTCCAGCGTGTTGGCTGAGGGGTTGAGGCCGTTGCTGGGGTACTGGTACGTCAGCAGGCCGATGTCATAGGTCACGTCCTTGGTGATCTCGCCCTTGTAGCCGCCGTACAGATCGAGCTCCAGGTTCCCGTCTCCACCACTGTCCTTGATCCACTTGATGGTGGACCCCCAGGCGCCCAGATAGAAGGAGCCGGCCGAGAAGTCCAGGCCGCCTTGCAGTGCAGGCTTCAGGCGGCTTTGGGAGATGCCGCGGTAGCGGTAGTCGGTGACGACACCTGCGTTGAAAGCCACCGGGGAATCGGCCGCCAGACCGGTGGCAGGCATCGCCAGGGCGGACAGGGCTGCGGCCGCGACGGCGGCGGAGGCAATGGAAAACGACTTCATGGGAACTCCTTGAGCGTGAGAGGTTGGGGAGTCATCTGCATCTTTCGTGCCAGCCTTGCGGCCCACTGCCGCCTGCCGGGCCGAAGCGCCTTGGTGCCGGAACGCGGGCGCCTTCCGGCGAACCCAAGCCCCCCTTCCGGGTGCCCCATGACGGTGCGCACCGAGGGGTGCACCAAAGGGGTGCGCGAATCCTGGCAGGTGTCCGCAGAATGCCCCGCTGCTCCTGCTTCCGGCCGGACGGCCGCCCCCCATCCTCCTGAAGGACACCGACATGACGCTTGCCGTGGTGATGAGCCGCGCCCTGGACGGCCTGGACGCCCCCGCGGTGCGGGTGGAGGTGCATCTGGCCAACGGCCTGCCCAGCTTCACCCTGGTGGGCCTGGCCGACACAGAGGTCAAGGAAGCCCGCGAGCGCGTGCGGGCTGCCCTGGGCGAGAGCGGCTTCGCCTTTCCGCACAACCAGCGGGTGACGGTGAATCTGGCGCCGGCCGATCTGCCCAAGGAATCGGGCCGCTTCGATCTTCCCATTGCGCTGGGCATCCTGGCCGCCAGCGGGGCGATCGACCCCGCCCGGCTGCAGGGCCTGGAGGTGGCCGGCGAACTCTCGCTGGCCGGAGCGCTGCAACCCGTGCGCGGTGCGCTGGCGCTGGCGCTGGCCGCGCGGCGCGAACAGGCCACCCGCACCCTGGTGCTGCCCGCAGCCAGCGCCGCGGAAGCCGCGCTGGTGCACGGGCTGGATGTGCGGCAGGCCACCCATCTGCTGGATGTGGCGCAGGCCTTGATGCCCCGGACGGACGGCGCGCCCGACACCGGCCTGCCCCGTGCCACACCCCCGTCGCTGCCGCCGGGCTGTGGCGGGGGGCCGGACCTGGCCGACGTCCGGGGACAGGCCGCCGCCCGGCGGGCCCTGGAGATCGCCGCGGCCGGCCAGCACAGCCTGCTGCTGGTCGGCCCGCCGGGCACCGGCAAGTCCATGCTGGCGCAGCGGCTGCCCTCCCTGCTGCCCCCCATGACCGATGAAGAGGCCCTGCACAGCGCGGCCTTGCGCGGCCTGTCGAGCGCGGGCGGCGATGCCGCGGCCTTCGGGCAGCGGCCGTTTCGCAGCCCGCACCACTCGGCCAGTGCGGTGGCGCTGGTGGGTGGGGGCTCGCCGCCGCGGCCGGGGGAAATCTCCCTGGCCCACCACGGCGTGCTGTTCCTGGACGAACTGCCGGAATTCCCTCGCAGCGCCCTGGAGGCCCTGCGCGAGCCCCTGGAGACCGGGCGCATCACCATCTCGCGCGCGGCGCGCCAGGCCACCTTTCCCGCGGGCTTCCAGCTCGTGGCTGCCCTGAACCCCTGCCCCTGTGGCTGGCTGGGCGCGTATGCGGCCACGGGCAAGGCCTGCCGCTGCACGCCCGACGCCATCGCGCGTTACCAGTCGCGCATCTCCGGCCCGCTGCTGGACCGCATCGACCTGATCGTGGAAGTGGCGGCGCTGCCGGCCCGTGAACTGCTGGACAGCGCAGCAGGGGAGTCCTCGGCCTGCGTGCGCCAGCGCGTGGTGGCAGCGCGTCAGCGCCAGCAGCAGCGCCAGGCCGGGCCCAACGGGGTGCAGGATGCCGCCCGGCTGGCCGAACAGACCCCGGTGGACGAGGCGGCCCGCAGCTTCCTGCTCGCGGCCGCGCAGCGTTTGGGCTGGTCGGGCCGGGCCGTGCACCGTGTGCTCAAGGTGGCGCGCACTGTTGCCGACCTGGAGGGCGCCGAGTCGATCCGGATCGGGCACGTGGCCGAGGCGGTGCAGTACCGGCGAGGGCTTGCCGATTGAATTGCAAAGCGCTCCCCGGTCACCCGAGGGCCTGAAGAGCGCCGCGCCCTCCGGCCTTGCCCAGGCCCGGCCTGGAGCTTGCAAAGACCCGAAATGGGACGGCCCAGCGCCAGGGCATCACGCTTGTGGCATCGTCCGGCACATGAACCGACGCAAGGCCTTGGGTGTGCTGTCGGCCTGCGGGCCGGGGCTGGGGTGGTCCGCCGCACGGGCGACGACCGACGCGCAAGCGCTCATCCGCCAAGGTGGCGTGGTGGTGGTGTTCCGCCACGCCGACGCGCCCGGCACCTTCGACCCTCCCGGGTTCCGGCTGGACGACTGCAGCACCCAGCGCAACCTGGGGCCGCAGGGCCGGCAACAGGCCACGGACATCGGACGCTGGTTTGCCCGGCGCGGGCTCAAGCCCCAAGTGGTGCGAAGCAGCCCCTGGTGCCGCTGCCAGGACACGGCGCGTCTGGCTTTTGGCCAGGCCGAGGTCTGGGCCGCCCTGGGTTCCACCGTCGGCGTGTCGCCCGAGGACACTGCGTCCCGCGCGACGCAATGGCGCCAGGCACTGCAGTCCGCGTCACGGCGCCGCCCGGGCTTTGAGGTGTGGGTCACGCACCAGTTCGTGATGTCCGCCCTGGCAGGCCCATCGGCCGCTTCGGGCGAGGGCTGGGTCGTCGCACCGGGGCCGGACGGCGCGGCGCGCATCCTGGCCACGCTGCCGGCCGACCTGCGCTGAACGCCGTCGCTCAGCCCCCCGGGCCCCCGGGGGCGCTGGAGGTGCGGGCGAAGCGGAACACCGAGAAGCCCAGCAGCATCGCCAGCGGTGCATCCACGAAGGTGGTGTAGAACAGCCAGGCGTCCTTGCTCAGCCCGTGCGTGGCCAGCAGGTTCAGCCCGGCCATCGTCAGCCCAAGCAAGGCCATGCCCAGCGCCAGGCGGCGCGCATCCACCGGCATGCCGATGAGGTAGCGCGCCAGGCGGGCCCCGAAATAGCGGCCCCGGTTGAAGACCGCGTCGGCCAGGATCAGGCTCGCTATGAAAACACCCAGGATCGTGCCCTTGAGCTGCACCATGCGTTCGTCCTGGAACCACAGCGAAAAGCCGGCGGACAGCAGCAGCGTGAACACCCCGAACATCGCCAGGCCGCCCAACAGATCGGCCTTGACGAAGCGCTGCAGCACCACCACGGCCAGACCCGCGCCGGCGCCCACCAGCGCCGCCGTGGTGAGGTTGCCGGTGATCTTGCTCACGGCGAAGAACAGCACGCCCAGGGCGATGTCCACCATCAGGGAGGGCTTGTTGCGCGCCCACTGCGCAGCGTCGCGTTGCTGCTGCGCCTGCATCTGCTGCTCGCGCTGCGCACCCATCGCGCTCTGGCCCTGGAGCATCGGCCACCTGATGGTGCGGCCCGGGTGACTCTCGTGAACCAGCGCGCCGTTGACGCGCACCGCAATGCCCGTGTTCCACCAGCTGATGGCGCCCGTCTCCACCTCCAGCTGCGAGCCGTCGGGCAGGGTGTGGCGCAGCCGGTGATTGCGGTGGTCCAAGGCGGCGCCTGTGACTGCAGTCTCGTCACGGGCCAGCTCCTGCGGCCCGCGCATCAGCCGGCTGCGCCAGCTCGTGAAACCCGTCTCGATGAGCACGGTGAAGGCCTCCCCCTGGACGGTGAAGGGCCGGCGATAGGTCCAGACATTCATGCCGTCATTGTGGCCGGCCGCAAGGCCTGGGGCGGGCGTGGGGCCACACCCCCAGACAACCGGGCCCGAACCGTTCAGGGCTGCAGGCCGAGAAGCTGCGCCGACTTGCGCGGGTGGGCCAGGTTCACCCGCCCCTTGCGCTCGGCGCCGTCCAGGATGGCTTGGCGCACCTGCGCCACCGTCAGCTCGGGCTTGAGGGCGAAGAGCTTGGCCGCCAGGTTGGCCACCTGCGGACTGGCCATGCTGGTGCCGCTGAACTTCACGCGGTCGCCCCCGGGCAGAAAGCTCTCCACCTCGAAGCCATTGGCGTGCACCACCACCGTCTTGCCGAAGGTGGAGAAGCTGGTTTCTTCGCCCGTCTTGTCCACGGCCCCCACGGTCAGCAGGTTGGGCAGGTTCAGACCGGCAGGGATGTACTCCTGGAAGTCGGCGTTGTTGTCCTCGTTGCCCGAGCCGGCCACGAACAGGATCTCTGGCGCCGAGGCGATGGCCTCGCGCAGCGCATCGCGCTCGATGGCGAAGAGCTGGCGCGCGATCTGCTTGCGCTCCTCGGGCGTGGCGCCCACGTTGTGCCAGGCCAGCATGCCCTCATAGGCCGAGGCGCCGTAGCGCCAGCTCATGTTCACCACGCGCAGCTTCTGGTCCTTGAAGGACTGCACGATCTG
>JBMLPD010000496.1:0-1037 GCA_049242285.1 Rubrivivax sp. | reverse complement strand
ATGATGGAGCACAACGCACGCAGCCTGGTGGCGGCGCTGCAGGCTTGAAGCCTCGCTGAATGGAGAAGTCATGAATCGCATGTACCGAAGCTCACTCCTGGCCTGCCTGGTGATGGCAGCCCTCCCGGCCCATGCTGGCAAGGCGCACGAACACGGCGTGGTGCGGCTGGACGTCAGCATCGACGGACCCCGCGTGACCCTGGACATGACGGCAGCGCTGGACAACTGGCTGGGCTTCGAACGAACACCGCGCACCGATGCCGAGCGCAAGGCCGCCGCGGACGTGCTGGCCCGCCTGCGCAGCCCCGGCCAGGGTGCTGCCCTGTTCGCGCTGAACGCCCAGGCGCAATGCCAACTGACCCAGGCCGAGGTCTCGGCCCCGGTGCTGGAGCCCGGGCCCCAGCCGGCGAGGGCCCCGGCCGCGCCGCCACCCCCTGCCCCCAAAGGCAGCGCCGAGCATGCCGACCTGGAAGCCAGCTACCACTTCCAGTGCGCGCAGCCGGCCCAACTGCGGACGCTGGACCTGGGCTTGTTCGATGCCTACAAGCGCATCCAGCGCATTCACGTGCAGGTGGTCGCGGCCAAAGGGCAGTCCAAGGTGACGCTCAGGCGGCCGGCGCGCAGCGTCACGCTCACGCGCTGAGCCTGTCCTGCCGCATCTTCCGTCGCTGCACCGGGCAGGCCGACTCGAAGGTACGGGCCGGCGCGCCTGGCATCGAAGACCGTGACGGTCGCGCAGGGCGTGACCGGCAGAGCCAGGCGCTGCATGAACTGCTGCGTGTGCGAGCCCCAGGCACCGCGCTGCAGGTGCAGCGCGCTGCACGTCCAGCGCGCTTCAGGGGGTTGACGGCATCCAGCGGCGGCGCGGGCCCGGCCGGCCGCCCACTGCTCGTGATGTGACACATGGCGGAACACCAGGACCGTGGGGTTCCATCGCTCGATCCGTGCCCGCGCGGCCGCCATGGCCCCCAAAGGCGTAGCCTGTGCGCTGCCGGACCCCCACAAACCGTTCGCACTGAGCCTGTCGAAGTGCGAGC
>JBMLPD010000495.1:0-2095 GCA_049242285.1 Rubrivivax sp. | reverse complement strand
GGGATGGGCGCGCCGCCCACCAGCACGCTGGCGCCGCGCTCGCGCGCGTCGTCGATGAAGCCGGCCACGGCGCCCACGCGGCGCGCCTGCGCCAGCGGGCCCATCTGCGTGCCTTCTGCCAGGCCGTCGCCCACCTTCAGGGCCTGCGTCTTGGCGACAAAGCCGGCCACGAAGCGGTCGTACACGCCTTCCTGTACGTAGAAGCGGGTGGGGGAGATGCACACCTGTCCGGCATTGCGGAACTTGAAGGCCACCATGAGTTTGATGGCGAGATCGACGTCGGCGTCGTCGCAGACGATCACCGGAGCGTGGCCGCCCAGTTCCATGGTGCTGCGCTTCATCAGCGAAGCCGCCTTGGCCGCCAGCATCTTGCCCACGGCGGTGGAGCCGGTGAAGGTGATCTTGCGCACCACGGGGCTGGTGATCAAGTGGTCCGACACCTCGTGCGGCACGCCCCAGACGATGTTGAGCACGCCCTTGGGCAGGCCGGCGTCATGGAACAGCTGGGCGATTGCCACCACCGCGCTGGGCGCGTCTTCCGGGCCCTTGAGGATGATGGTGCAGCCCGCGCCCACGGCGGCGGAAATCTTGCGGATGGCCTGGTTGAAGGGGAAGTTCCAGGGCGAGAAGGCGGCCACCACGCCCACCGGCTCGCGCAGCACGGTCTGGCGCACGGCGTCGTTGCGCGAGGGGATGACGCGGCCGTAGATGCGGCGGCACTCCTCGGCGTGCCATTCGGCGTGCTCGGAGCAGGCCACCACCTCGCCCACGCTCTCGGCCAGGGGTTTGCCCTGGTCCAGGGTGATGCCCCGGCCGATGTCCTTGGCGCGCTCGCGCGACAGCTCGGCCACCTTGCGCAGGATCCTGCTGCGCTCCATGGGCGAGCTCTTCTTCCAGGTCTCGAAGGCGCGGGCCGCGGCGGCCAGGGCGCGGTCCAGGTCCTCCTTGGTGGCATGCGGCAGCTTGCCGATCACCTCGTGGGTGGCCGGGTTCAGGATGTCCTGCTCGCGGCGGCCGCCGCCCTGGATGAATTCACCGTCGATGTACAGGCTGAGGGTGGGGTAGGTCACGTCAAGAGTCCTTTCGATGAGGGTGGGGCGGGCCTGCAGTGGCCGTGCGCCTGATGTGCAGATTGTCCGCGGCCTTCTACACGCCCAGGTACGAGGCCAGTTGCGGGCTGTCGCGCAGTTCGGCGGAGTTTCCAGCCAGCACCGCCTGCCCCTTCTGCAGCACCAGCGCGCGGTCAGACTGGGCCAGCACCTTGCGGTAGTCGCGGTCCACGATGAGGGTGGCGATGCCGTCGGCCCGGATGGTGCCGATCACGCGCCAGATCTCGGCCACGATCAGCGGGGCCAGGCCCTCGGTGGCCTCGTCCAGGATGATGAGCTCGGGCTGCGTCATGAGCGCGCGGCCGATGGACAGCATCTGCTGCTCGCCGCCCGACAGTTGCGAGCCCAGGTTGCCGATGCGCTCGGCCAGCCGCGGGAAGGTCTGCAGCACGCGCTCCAGGCTCCAGCCGCGGCCCGAGGCCGGCACGGGGCGTGCAGCCATCACCAGGTTCTCGCGCACGCTGAGGTTGGGGAAGATGCCGCGGCCCTCGGGCACGTAGGCCACCCCGCGGCGCGCCACCTCGTGCGGGCGGGCCTTGGACACGTCCTGCCCGAAGAGCTGGATGCGGCCGTCGCGCTGGGTCACGTGGCCCAGCAGGGCGCGGATGAGTGTGCTCTTGCCCATGCCGTTGCGGCCGAGCAGCCCCACGGTCTCGCCGCGCGCGATCTGCAGGTCGATGCCGTGCAACACGTGGCTGGAGCCGTACCAGGCGTGGACGCCGCGCGCGTCAAGAATGGGGTCTTGCATGGAGGTTGGGGTCATGATCGGCCTTCCGCCGGGCCGTTCCCAAGGAAGGCCGCGGCCCCCGCGGGGGGTAGCGAACGCAGTGAGCTTGGGGGCACGTTCAATGCCCCCCCAGGTAAGCCGCCTGGACCTCGGCGCTGTTGCGCACTTCATCGGGCGTGCCCGAGGCGATGACGGCGCCGTTGACCATCACCGTGATGCGGTCGGCCACGCGGAACACGGCGTCCATGTCGTGCTCCAC
>JBMLPD010000494.1:0-1424 GCA_049242285.1 Rubrivivax sp. | reverse complement strand
ATCCGACTAGGGTTTTCACGGGGTGCGTCTCCGCGAAGGTATGCAGATGATTGCCGAAGTGCGGCTGTGCGGTTCTTCCCTTCGGGGGTTCCTGGGCGGCCGCCTGGCATTCCACACGACCCCACCCGGAGACGGAACCCATGCAGAAAAGCCTGCACATCAACGCCGACAAGTGCACCGGCTGCCTCCAGTGCGAGATGGCCTGTTCTTATGAGAACTACGGGGTGTTCGCCCCCGCCAAGTCGCGCATCAAGGTGTTCGACTTCCATGCCACCGGCAAGAAGGTGCCCTACACCTGCACGCAGTGCGACGAGGCCTGGTGCCTGCACGCCTGCCCGGTGGAGGCCATCACGGTGGACAAGGCCACGGGCGCCAAGGTGGTGAACGACACCACCTGCGTGGGCTGCAAGGTCTGCACCATCAGCTGCCCCTTCGGCACCGTGAACTACGTGCAGGAAACCGGCAAGGTGCAGAAATGCGACCTGTGCGGCGGCGACCCCGCCTGCGCCACCGCCTGCCCCACCGGCGCCATCACCTACGTGGACGCCAACTGGACGGGTCTTTCCAAGATGCAAGCCTGGGCTGACAAGCTGGGCAACCAGGCTGCCGCCTGATTCACGGACCACAAGGAGCCAACAACATGTCTTGGGCAGGAAAAATCCTCCGCGTGAACCTCACGGCCGGCACCGTCACGTCCGAGCCGCTGAAGATGGACTGGGCGCGCGCCTACCTGGGCTCGCGCGGTCTGGCCACCAAATACCTGGTGGAAGAAGTGGACGCCAAGGTCGACCCGCTGGCCGTCGAGAACAAGCTGATCTGGGCCACCGGCCCCTTGACCGGCACCATGGCCTCCACCGGCGGGCGCTACACCGTCGTCACCAAGGGCCCGCTGACCGGTGCCGTGGCCTGCTCCAACTCGGGCGGCTACTGGGGCGCCGAGCTGAAGATGGCCGGCTGGGACATGATCATCTTCGAGGGCAAGTCCGCCAAGCCGGTGTACCTGTACGTGAGCGACGACCACGCCGAGCTGCGTGACGCCAGTCACCTGTGGGGTCAGAGCGTGTGGAAGACCGAGGAAGCCCTGAAAAAGGCCCACCAGGACCCGCTGCTGCGCATCAGCAGCATCGGCAAGGCGGGCGAGAACCAGGTGCTGTTCGCGTCCATCGTGAACGACCTGCACCGCGCCGCCGGGCGCTCGGGCGTGGGCGCCGTGGCCGGCTCCAAGAATCTCAAGGCCATTGCCGTGCGCGGCACCAAGGGCGTGGGCAACTTCGCGGATGCGAAAGAGTTCATGAAGGTCACCTTCGAGAAGAAGAAGATCCTGGCCGACAACGCCGTCACGGGCCAGGGCCTGCCCACCTACGGCACGCAGGTGCTGATGAACGTGATCAACGAGGTGGGCGCGCTGCCCACCCGCAACCACA
>JBMLPD010000493.1:0-1084 GCA_049242285.1 Rubrivivax sp. | reverse complement strand
AGTGGGACAAGGACGACCTGGACGCGCTGGGCCTGATCAAGGTGGACATCCTGGCGCTGGGCATGCTGAGTGCCCTGCGCCGCGCGCTGACGCTGGTGGCTTTCAAGCAGGGCGCAGGGGTGCCGCCGCTGTCGCTCCTCGGAGCCCAGCCCGCCGCCCCTGCGCTGCCCGCCTTCCGCCTGCAGGACATCCCGCCCGAGGACGCCGCTACCTACGCCATGCTTTCGCGCGGCGACAGCGTGGGTGTGTTCCAGGTGGAGAGCCGCGCCCAGATGAGCATGCTGCCGCGCCTGAAGCCGCAGACTTTCTACGACCTGGTGATCGAGGTGGCCATCGTGCGGCCCGGGCCCATCCAGGGCGGCATGGTCCACCCCTACTTGCGGCGGCGCAATGGTGAGGAGCCCGTCACCTACCCCAGCGACGAGGTGCGCCAGGCCCTGGAGCGCACCCTGGGCGTGCCCATCTTTCAGGAGCAGGTGATGCAACTGGCCATCCTGGCGGCTGACTTCACGCCCGGCGAGGCCGACCAACTGCGCCGCGCCATGGCCGCCTGGAAGCGCAAGGGCGGGCTCGGTCCCTTCCACGAGCGCCTGGTGGGCCGCATGGTCGCCAAGGGCTACTCGCAGGACTACGCCGAGGCCATCTTCCGGCAGATTGAGGGCTTCGGCGAGTACGGCTTTCCGGAGAGCCACGCCGCCAGCTTCGCGCTGCTGGTCTACGCCAGCGCCTGGATCAAGTGCCACCACCCGGACGCCTTCCTCGCCGCACTGCTCAACAGCCAGCCCATGGGTTTTTATGCCCCCGCCCAACTGGTGCGCGACGCCCAGGCGCATGGGGTGGAGGTGCGCCCGGTGGATGTTCACTGCAGCGCGTGGGAGACAGGTTTGGAGAGGCGCCCTGAGGACCCGAGCCACGCCGGGCTGGAGGGGGGTGACCAGGGCAGGGGTGACGGTGCACAGGCCTCTTCTGGCCTGCACCCGGTGCGCCTGGGTCTGAGCCGCCTGCTGGGGCTGCCCGAGGCCGCAGCCTGGCGCATCGAGCAGGCGCGTGGTGGACGGCCCGGTGACCCGGGCTTTCGTCCGTT
>JBMLPD010000492.1:0-1197 GCA_049242285.1 Rubrivivax sp. | reverse complement strand
AGCAGTGCGACCTGGACGTGGGCGACTTCATCTGGACGGGCGGCGACTGTCACATTTACGACAACCACCGCGAGCAGGTGGATCTGCAACTCTCGCGCGAGCCCCTGCCCTACCCCACGCTGCGCCTCAAGCGCCGACCGGCTTCCCTCTTCGACTACGCATTCGAAGACTTCGAGATGCTGAACTACCAGCACCACCCGGCCATCAAGGCGCCGGTGGCGGTGTGATCCCCGCGCAGCCTGCCATGGCGATGCCTCCCATCGTGCTGGTGGCTGCCGTGGCGCGCAATGGCGTCATCGGGGACGGGCAAGGCATGCCCTGGCACGTGCCGGAAGACATGACGCACTTCCGTGAGGTGACCTCCGGCTGCCCGGTGGTGATGGGACGGCGCACCTGGGAGTCGCTGCCACCGCGCTTTCGCCCCCTGCCCGGCCGTCACAACATCGTGGTCACCCGCCAGACGCAATGGGCTGCGCGAGGCGCCGAGGTCGCTGCCAGCCTCACGCAGGCGCTGGAGAGGGCGCGCGCCGTCGCCGCGGCCGCGGGTGCACGCCAGGTCTGCGTGCTCGGCGGCGGCGAGGTGTACGCGCAGGCGCTGCCGCTGGCCGATGGCCTGGAGCTCACGCTCATCGACCGCGACTTCGAGGGCACCACCCGGTTCCCCCAGGTCAGCGACCAGCTCTTCGAGATCATTCGCAGCCAGCGCCTGCGCGCCGCTGCCCCCAACGACTTCGACCTCGAATTCGTCACCTGGCGCAGGCGCGCCGGGCCACAGCCCTGAACCATGACGGTCGACGTTCTGATCATCGGCGGTGGCAACGCCGCCCTGTGCGCGGCGCTGATGGCACGGGAGGCGGGCGCCTCCGTGATGCTGCTGGAGGCGGCCCCGCGCGAGAGCCGTGGCGGCAACTCCAGCCACACGCGCAACCTGCGCTGCATGCACGACGCGCCGCAGGACGTGCTGGTGGACGCCTACCCGGAAGAAGAGTTCTGGCAGGACCTGCTGAAGGTCACCGGAGGGCGTACCAACGAGGCGCTGGCGCGGCGCGTGATCCGTGACTCCGCCACCTGCCGGCCCTGGATGCGCAAGCACGGCGTGTTCTTCCAGCCTTCACTGTCGGGGGCCCTGCACACCGCGCGCACCAATGCCTTCTTCCTGGGCGGGGGCAAGGCCCTGGTCAACGCCTACTACCGCAG
>JBMLPD010000491.1:0-1158 GCA_049242285.1 Rubrivivax sp. | reverse complement strand
GGACCTGGAGATCGGCCGTGCCGACCTGGAGGACGTGTTCGTGCAGATCATGAGCGGTGCGCACCCGGCCCAGACGTTTGCCCACCAGGCGGCTGTGGTGGGGCAGGGGGTGCGGGCGTGAGCGGCGTGAGCGGCTTCAGGCTCGAAGGCGTGGGACCGCTGTTCCGCAAGGAGGTGCTGCGCTTCTGGAAGGTGGCCTTCCAGACCGTGGCTGCGCCTGTGCTCACGGCCATGCTGTACCTGCTGATCTTCGGCCATGTGCTGGAAGACCATGTGGAAGTCTTTCCCGGCGTGGGCTACACCAGCTTCCTCATCCCGGGGCTGGTGATGATGAGCGTGCTGCAGAACAGCTTTGCCAACAGCAGTTCGTCCCTCATCCAGAGCAAGATCACCGGCAACCTGGTGTTCCTGCTGGTCACGCCCTTGTCCCCGGCGGCCTGGTACCTGGCCTATGTGGGCGCTTCCATCGTGCGCGGCCTGTGTGTGGGCACGGGCGTCATGCTGGTGACGGTGTGGTTTGCCCCGCCCGGCCTGGCGGAGCCCTGGTGGGCTCTGGTGTTCGCCTTGCTGGGGGCCGGCATGCTGGGCTCGCTCGGGTTGATCGCCGGGTTGTGGGCCGACAAGTTCGACCAGCTGGCTGCGTTCCAGAACTTCTTCATCATGCCCATGACCTTCCTGTCCGGCGTCTTCTATTCGGTGCACTCGCTGCCCGCGTTCTGGCAGGGCGTCAGCCACCTGAACCCCTTTTTCTACATGATCGACGGCTTCCGGCGCGGTTTCTTCGGCGCCAGCGATGTGTCGCCCTGGCTGAGCCTGGCCGTGGTGGGCACGAGCTTCCTGCTGGTGGCCGGCATTGCCTTGCGCCTGCTGCACATCGGCTACAAGATCCGTTCCTGAGGACCCCTGAGGTGCGGGCAGTGGCCGAACCGCCCATAATCCGGCGGATGGCCGACCCCACCCCTTCCGAAGTGCGCTCCTTCATCGCCGCAGGCCTGCCCTGCGAAGTGCTGGAGGTGGAGGGTGACGGCCGCCACTTCTTCGCCACCATCGTCAGCGCGCAGTTCGAGGGGCTGTCTCGCGTGCGGCGCCATCAGCGTGTCTATGCGGTGCTGGGCGATAGAATGCGCGAGCAGATTCACGCGCTTTCCATGAAGACGC
>JBMLPD010000490.1:0-6926 GCA_049242285.1 Rubrivivax sp. | reverse complement strand
CCGAGATCACGGTCATGGCCGCCGAGGAACTCAAGCGCTTCGGCATCGAGCCCAAGGCCGCGCTGCTGTCGCACAGCAACTTCGGCTCCAGTGACCTGCCGTCGGCAGTCAAGATGCGCGAGGCGCTGGCCCTGGTGCGTGAACAGGCGCCGTGGCTGACGGTGGACGGCGAGATGCACGGTGACACGGCGCTGGACGCGGCCTACCGGCAGGAATTGATGCCGCGCAGCACCCTGACAGGCGAGGCCAATCTGCTGATCCTGCCCAACATCGACGCCGCCAACATCAGCTACAACCTGCTGAAGACTGCCGCGGGCGGGGGTATCGCCATCGGCCCGGTGCTGCTGGGCGCGGCCAAGCCGGTGCACATCCTCACGCCTTCGGCCACGGTGCGGCGCGTGGTGAACATGACCGCGCTGACGGTGGCCGACGCCAGTGCGGCCCGGTGAAGCGCGCTCCCGTCGCAGGCCGACGCCTGCAATGTGTGAGCAAACACTGATAAGCCTCCTGAAATGGGCAGGAGTTGTCCTGGCGACTTGAGGTTTTCGTGGGTCTCCGGTAACATCCCTGTCCTGGTTTTGAGGGTTTTCCCGTGAGCAGGCTCGGTTGGTCGAACTGGAGATCATCTGCCTCGAAGTTAGGGCTCGCTTTTGTTCTAGGCTTGCATTTGCTGGGGACTTCCCCGGCAGTGGGCAGAACCGAAGGTCCTGCGGAGAGTGCAGACACGGTCGCCTTGGCAGCCCTGCCACCTGAGGCACGGCAAACCCATCGATTGATCCGTTCGGGCGGGCCGTTTCCTTACGACAAGGACGGCACGGTGTTCCGAAACCGGGAACGGCTGCTGCCTCTCGAGGCGCGCGGCTTCTACCGGGAGTACACCGTGAAGACGCCGGGGCTGAAGCATCGCGGAGCCAGAAGAATCGTCTGCGGCGGCCGCGAGCCCACCAGACCGTTGAATTGTTTTTACACGGCCGACCATTACGCGAGCTTTCGGCGCATCGCGGAGTGAACGGCAGGTGTGAATGCCTGAATTTTCTTGAACGCAAGGGGGACAGCGACCATGCAGTTGCAGACCATCCGATCCAACATCGTGCAATCGATCCGCGCCTACCGGGTCGAGGACCTGATGGCCGCAGCGCAGGCGGCCGGACAGCACTTCCTTTACGCCAACGTCGGTTCGGCTCAGAGCAAGCAGGACGTCCTGGACGGCATCGCCCAGGCGTTCACCTTCCCTGCTCATTTCGGCAAGAACCTGGACGCGCTGTACGACTGCATGACCGACATCGTGCACAAGGCGGGCGCACAACCGGGCTTCGTGGTCGTGCTTGAGCAACTGCCCGACAACCCGCGCTTCGACCGCGAGGCCCGCGAGCAGTTGCTGGATGTCTTCCGCGACGCCGCCGACTTCTGGGCCGAACGCAAGATTGCGTTCCGCTGCTTCTACTCGTTCGCGGTGACCCGGTCGCAGGACCAGGGCGACAAACCGGCGGAAACCCTGCCGGCCGAGCCGCCCGTCGTGGCCAAGCCGGCCCCCAAGGTCGCCGTGCCGAAGTCTGGCGTCAATCCGAATTTCGGCATGAACATGCCCATGATGAGCAGCGCCTTCGACACCGCCGCCTGGCTTCGCGCTGCGGCTTGATCAGCCCCCCAGCGTTCGCGCCAGTTCGACGTATTCGTTCACCGGCACTTCTTCGGCGCGCCTTTGCGTGTCGAAGGTGCCGGTGAACGCTTTATGGTCCAGCCAGCGCCCCAGGGTGTGGCGCAGCAACTTGCGCCGCTGCGAAAAGGCCACGGTCACCAGTTCCGACAGCAAGGCCGCGTCCGCCCATGCCGGCGTGGGCAGGGGCTGCATGCGCACCACGGCCGAGTCCACCGCTGGCGCGGGCTCGAAGGCCTGCGGCGGGACATCCAGCACGCGCTCCATGGCGTAGCGCCATTGCAGCATCACGCTCAGCCGACCATAAGCCTTGCGGCCCGGGCCGGCCACCATGCGGTCCACCACCTCGCTTTGCAGCATGAAGTGCTGGTCCTGCACCTGGGCGGCGGCGCCCAGCAGGTGAAAGAGGATGGGCGTCGAGATGTTGTAGGGCAGGTTGCCCACCACACGCAAAGGCGCATCGGGCGGCGCGCCGGCATGGCCGCAGGCCTGCACGCGCACGGCCTGCCAGTCCACACCCAACACGTCGGCCTCGATGACTTGCAGGCCCGGCCAGGCCCTGAGCCCTGCAGCCAGGTCGCGGTCCAGTTCGATGACCGTCAGCCGGCCGCAGCGCTGCAGCACCGGCCGCGTGAGCGCGCCCAGGCCGGGGCCGATCTCCACCAGGGCTTGCCCAGGCCGCGGATCGATCGCATCGGCAATGGCCTCGATGAGGCCAACATCGGTCAGGAAGTGCTGGCCGAAACGCTTGCGGGCGACATGCTTCATGCGCAGGGCCGCAAGGGCCGCCGTACCCTGCGCTCTGGCAGGGGCATCCGCCGGGGCCTCAAAGCGGCGGCTCGCGCATCTCGACGTAGGCGCGGCCGCGCAGGTCGCGCGCCCACTCGGCATAGGCATCTTCGAAGCGCTGCTCGCGCAGGGCGTTGCGGGCCTGTTCACGCAGCTGCTTGGGGTCCACGGCGACGTCACGGCGCTGCACCACCTGGATCAGGTGGACACCGAATCGCGACACCACGGGCTGCGACAGCCCCCCCGCGGGCAACGCGTTCATCGCTTCCTCGAACTCCGGCACCATGGTGCCGGGCGAGGCCCAGCCCAGGTCACCGCCCTGAGCGGCGGAGCCGTCTTCGGAAAACTCGCGCGCCATGTCCTCAAAGGTGCGCGCGCCCCCGTCGATCTGGCGTCGATAACCTGCCAGCCGCGCCTGCGCGGCTTCGACGGTCAGGCGGCTGGAGGTGCGCAGCAGGATGTGACGGGCCCGCGTCTGCGTGACCTGTGCCGACCCGACATCGCCCCGCGACAGCACCTTGAGGACGTGAAACGCGGCGCCGCTGCGCACAGGCGCAGGCGTGACCTCACCGGCCTTGAGCGTGCGCGTGGCCTCGACGAAAAGGTCGGGCAGCCGCGAGGCCGGGCGTGCGCCGATCTCGCCGCCTTGCTCGCGCTGCGCGTCCTCTGACACCTCGCGCGCCACGGCCTCGAAGGGCTCGCCGGCCCGCACGCGGGCCAGGGCCGCTTCGGCCAGGCGCCGCCGCTCGGCCACTGCGGCCTCAGTGGCCCCCTGCGGCACGGAGATCAGGATCTGCGCCAGGTTCAGTGGTGCATCGGCCAGCGCGTCGCGCCGCTGGCGCTCCAGGTAGTCCTCCACCTGGCTGTCGGTCAGGCGGATGCGCTGGTACACCTCACGCTCGCGAGTGCGCTCCACCAGCAGTTGATCGCGCAGGTTGGCCCGGAAGCGGGTCAGGTCGATACCCTCGGCGGCCAGGCGCTCGCGCAACTGCTGGACGTTGAGCTGGTTCTGTGCGGCCACGGCCTGGACGGCGCGATCGAGTTCCCCGTCGTCAACCTTGCCTCCGGTTTCCCGGGCATGGGTGAGGATGACGCGCTCCTCGATCAGCGAATCCAGCACCTGCCGCCTCAATTCGTCCGGAGGAGGCAACGGGGCACCGGTGCGCTGGGCGTCTTCTGTCGCCCGCGCCAGCCGACGCGACAGCTCGACCGCCGTGACCAGCTCCTGGTTGACGATGGCCACGATGTAGTCGCCGCTGCGTACGGCCGAACGGTCGGCTGCGCGCGTGGCTGCGCGGTCCGTGGCCGTGGGCTGGCCCTGAGACCAGGCTGCGGGGGCGGTGCAGGCAGCGCTCAGGCAGACTGCGGCAAGGGCCAAGCGCCGAAACCGGGCTTCGAAGTCAATCATGGGGGAGTTCCCGTCGGGGTCGCAGCGATGTCTTCGCGCAAAGGGCGAAAACCGTAGGCATTGTCCTTCAAGATCCGCGAGCTTCCCGACGTGGATCGGGACAGGCCCGCAAGCTCCAACTGGAGCATCAAGCGTGTCGTGGACTGACCCTGTCCGGTGGCCTGGTGCTCGACAAACAGGCGCCCGGTCCAGCAACCGGCATCCACCTCGAATCCGACGAGAGCGTCGGTCACGCGCCGATCCCGGATGCTGTAGTTCATGCGGCCCAGGCTGTACCAGCGGCGCTGGCACCCGGTGGCGCTCGCGGTTCGCCCAGGCAGGTTCAGTGCAGCTGTCTGCGTCGCTGCCCAGGGCAGTGACGGCCAACGCAGCGGCCACTGCCAACCCAACTCCCACTGCTCCGTCAGCCCCCGCCGGTACCGGTAGGTGGTACTGAGCAGGCGCGACTGCCCGGCGTCATGGCGGGCGGTGAACACGGAACGAACCGCAGCCCGGTCCTCCGCGTTCCAGCGCAAGGAGCCCTCCAGCCCCCAGCGGGGGATGACCGAGGTGGCGCCCAGCAAGAGCAGGTCGGATGACCGTCCGGTAAAGGGCTGGCCTTCAGGGGTGATGCGCTGGTCGCTGAACAGAAAGCGCTGGACCATGCCCAGGCGCAGCAACTCTTCGCCGCTGCCCGCATCAACCAGGCGGGTGATCACGCCTGCATTCAACTGGTTCGCGTCCGAGACACGGTCCACGCCGCTGAACTCGTTGTCGGTGAAGATGGAACTGAAATTGAAGTCCTTGCCCGCAGTGTCGAAGCCCAGATAGGGGCTCTGCTCTTTCCAGGGCGTGCTGACGTACCGCAGGCGGGGCTCGAGTGTCTGCCGCAGTGCACGCCCGAAGGCCGAGGCGGCCCGCTCGAAGGTCAGACCCCCGTCGAGGCTGAAGGTGGGGATGGCGCGTGACAGGCGCTGGCGCCCATCGGGCAAGGCCTGGTCCAGGTCGTAGCCGGCCACGTTGAGGGCCAGGCGAGGCGTCAGCCAGCCTGCGGGCTGCCGCCAGGGCCGCTCGATGTGGCCCACCATGTGCAGGCGCTGGGCATTGGGCCGGGTGGAAGCAGCCTGCCCGGAGGCGAGATCGAACCGGTTGAACTCGAACTCGAACGCGGCGTCCAGCCCCGCAACCCCGCCCCCGCTGCCACGCAGGCCCGCCTGGAGCGTACGGCCGTAGGGGGAGGCAATGGGATCTGTCAGCGACTGCAGCACCTGCCAGCGTCGGGTGTACACATAGGCCAGGGCATCCAGGCCGAGGCCGCCCCAGGGCTGCTCGGCGCCGGCGCGCAGCGGCAGCAAGCGTGGTGCCCAGTTCAGGGAATCCGTGGAGAAGTCTTGCCACCAGGCGTCATCCGACACCCGGGTCAGCGCAAGTTCGTAGCGCCCCGATTCCGCGCCCACAAGGCGCGGCAGCACACCCTCGTGCGCTGACTTGAAGGCGTATCGGCTGCGCCCGGCCTTCCGGTCAGAGGGCATCCAGTCCAGCGTCAGACGGCCCTGGAAACCGGTCTCCAGGTATCGGAACTCTGTCTCCACCGCCGCCCCGCGCCGGGTGACCACCCGCGGCGTGAGGGTGGCGTCGCGGTTGTGGGCGATGTTCCAGTAATAGGGCACGCCCAGCGTCGGGCCACTGCGACTGTCCAGGCGGAAGTCCGGCGGGAGCCACCCCGACTTGCGATCCCCCGTAACGGGAAAACTCAGCCGGGGCAACGCCAGCAGCGGCACGCCCAGAAACTGCAGCACAGCCCCCTCGGCCACCCCCTCATTGGCGTCCAGGTCCACGCTGAGCTTGCGCGCCGTCAGCAGCCAGTCCGGCCCGCCGGTGCCATCCAGCGGGCAGCTGGAGTAAAGGGGCTGGACCGCCTGAAATCGCGAGGACCCGTAGAAATCGATGCGCTGAGCACGACCGCCGGTCTTGGTGCGACCGATGTCGAACTCGGGCTGCAGGAAGAAGCCCTCGAAGGTCTGCACCGTCAGCTCCAGCCGTGGGCCACGGAAGGTGGAGCCTTCGCGGCTGACGACCACCCGGCCTTCCGCCACGGCGCGATCACTGTCACTGCGGTAAATCAGCCGGTCGGACTTCAGCAGCAGACCGCCCCGACGCAACTCCACATCGCCCTCGGCACGCGCCTCCTCCTGGACCGTGCCGCTGAGGGAGCGGGCCTCGATCTTCACGGGCTGATCGGCATCCGGCCCGGCTGCCAGGGCCGTTCCTGGTGCCAGGCAGGCCAGGGCAGCCAGCCAGAGACGGTGGGGGCGATGGGGGCGGTGATGGGGCAACAAGAAGGGGCGCAAGGCGGTGACATCTGCGGGGGGCCGGCTACGGCGGGCTCCCTAGAATCGAGTTGATTATCGACCTCGGCTCTGCTCCCGCCCCGCCCATGAACACCTGCACCATCGAATGGCCCCGTCCCGGACGCAAGGCGGCCTTCGACGGGTGGCTCGCCCAGTGGGCCGATCGCTTCTCGCTGCAGATCGCGACACTGGCCCCGGCCTCGACCGACGCCAGCTTCAGGCGTTACCTGCGCATCCAAGGGCAGCAGGGCGGGCATGACTGCACCTTCATCGTGATGGATGCGCCACCGCCGCAGGAGGACGTTCGGCCCTTCATCCGCATCGGCGGGCTCATTCGGCAGGCCGGGTTGCACGCGCCCGAGGTGCTGGCCTGCGACGAGGACAACGGCTTCCTTCTGCTGGAGGACCTGGGAAGCACGCTGTACCTCCAGGCGATGCAGTCCGAACAGGCGACGGGCCCGGGCACCCGCACCGATACGCTGATGCGCGCGGCGCTGAGCGCCCTGGTGCAGTTCCAGACGTGCGTGCCCGCTGCAGCCCTGCAGACTTGCGACGAAACGGTGCTGCGGCAGGAACTGGAACTGTTCCCCCATTGGTGCGTGAAGCGGGAATTCGGCATCGACTGGACACCGGAGCAACAGGACCATTGGGAGCGGGTGAGCCGCCTGCTGATCGACAGCGCCCTCGCGCAGCCCGTGGTGGCCGTGCACCGCGACTGGATGCCGCGCAACCTCATGGTGAC
>JBMLPD010000489.1:0-3452 GCA_049242285.1 Rubrivivax sp. | reverse complement strand
CAGGGTCTCGCGCCACAGGTCCATCGCGTGCGGCCGGAAGTAGCCTAGGTGCCCGATGGGCCCCATGCCTTGGCGCTTGGGGTCCAGCGTCAACCGTTCCACCGGTGCATTGCAGTACGCCTGCATGAACGCGTCCCGCGAGGCGGGTGGGGCCCAGTGGTCGTCGGTGGCGTTGATGGCACGTATCGGTGTGCGGACCTTGGCGAATTCATCGGCCAGCCCGGGCAGGTCCGGGTCGTCGAAGAAGTAGCGCGGCCACTGGCACCAGCGTCGCCATTGCAGGTAGAGATCGCGCGGCAGGTCTTCGCCCATGCCCAGCTTGCTCCAGGCCAGATAGCCCGTGGTGCCCACCAGCACAGGGCCGATCACATGCCACAGCAGCAGCACCCGCAGGCGTTCCAGCGGCGGCATCCAGCCGTGCCAGCCGGCGCCCGTGGCGAAGGTGGCCAGGCGCTGCACCCGGTCGTTGCCGGGCAGGAGTCCGAAGGCATGTCCGCCGTAGGAGTGCCCCACCATCCAGATCGGGCCGCGGCCTTGTGACTCGGCATGGTCGAGCAGGGCTGCGAGGTCGAGCCGGGCCCAGTCGAGGTAGCCCATCCGAAGGCGGCGCAGATCCGGCGGACGGGACTGCCCGACCCCACGATAGTCCAGCGTCCAGACGTCGATGCCCTGGCCCGCGCAGAACCTCGCGAAGGAGCCGTAGAAGCGCTGCGGCACGCCCGTGGCGCCCGCAACGAGCAGGCGTGCCCGGGCTTCGCCCGCGGCGGGATAGTGCAGGGCGCCGAGGACGTAACCGTCTGCGGCGGTCAGCCGTACGGGCCGAGGTGTGGTGTGATCGTGCGACATCAGGCCCCTCCTTCAGGGCTCATGAACGGCTCTTGGTCAGGAGGCCATCGAGCGTGTCCAGCAGCATGGTGGTGGTGTCCTGCAGCGGTCTGCCGCTGCCGGCCACCCGGGCCTGGATCAGCCCGCCTTCGTAGGCAGAGACGATCAGGCTGGCGAGTCTTGCGGCGCGCTGCGCATCCAGGCCGCTGGCCACCAATGCGCGCTTCAGGGTATCGCGGATGGCGGCGAAACCCCTGGCAACCGCCTCGCGGATGGCCGTGTCTTCGGCCGTTGATTCGAGTGCGATGGTGGCCAGCGGGCACCCCCTGTCACAGCCGCTGCCCAGGAGCGTGGCCTGGGCATCCTTCATCCACAGGGTCAGGGCCTTCACGGGGTCGCCCTGCCGGGCGAACAGGCTCTCGAGCGTGGCGGTGATGTGGCCGACCACGGTGTCGATGGCCGCCACGGCCAGCTCGGCCTTGCCCCCGGGGAAGTGGTGGTACAGCACCCCTTTGGGCGCATGCGCACGGCTCAGCAACTCGCTGATACCCACACCGTGAAACCCTCGGGTGCCCAGGGCCTCGAGCATGGCGCCGATCAGGCGGTCGCGGGTTCCGACCTGATTTTCGGGTGAAGGTTGATTGGGCATGTCACGGAGTCTATAGACCGGTCGGTCTAGTGTCAATGTCGACCGCTGGGATGGCCCAGCGGGTTGGCCCCGCGGCTCGATCCTGGGCCGGCCCGCCGGCGCCTGCCCACCTGCAGCCCGGGAAGTGAACGCAGAATGCGCTGCGACTTCCACTCCAGGCACCGCACCGCCCATGACCCGCCGCTTCCACCAACTCGACGTCTTCACCGCCACACCCCTGAAGGGCAACCCGCTGGCCGTCGTGCACGACGCGCAAGGCCTGGGCGACGCCACCATGGCCGCATTCGCGTGCTGGACCAACCTGTCCGAGACCACCTTCCTGCTGCCGCCCCAGGACCCGCGCGCCGACTACCGCGTGCGCATCTTCACGCCGGGCGGTGAACTGCCCTTTGCCGGCCACCCCACGCTGGGCAGTTGTGCCGCCTGGCTGGCCGCGGGCGGGCGCCCCAGGACGTCGGGGCTGGTGGTGCAGGAATGCGGCGTGGGCCTGGTGCGCGTGCGGCTGGAGGGCGCCCGGCTGGCCTTCGCGGCGCCGCCGCTGAAGCGCACGGGGCCGCTGGCGCCCGACCTGGTGGCCCGCATCGCCGCCGCGCTGCGCTTGGCGTCAGACGATATTCAGCACCACCAGTGGGTGGACAACGGGCCGGCCTGGTGCGCGGTGATGCTGCCCTCGGCGGCGCAGGTGCGAGCGCTGAGGCCTGACTTCGCGCAGCTGGCGGACCTGAAGCTCGGCGTGGTGGGGCCGTGCGATCCCGGCGAGGACACCGCCTTCGAGGTGCGGGCCTTCGTGCCCGGCTTGGGCATACCCGAAGACCCCGTGACGGGCAGCCTGAACGCCGGCCTGGCGCAATGGCTCATCGGCGATGGCCTCGCGCCCCGCCGCTACGTGGCCGCGCAAGGCTCGGCCCTCGGCCGTGCGGGTCGCGTGTACGTCCAGCGCGATGGCGATGATTTCTGGATAGGGGGCGATGTGGCGATGTGCATCGAAGGCCAGGTGCGGCTGTGAATACTCAACTTGACCACCTCATCGTGGCCGCAGCCACGCTGGCCGAAGGCGTGGCCTGGTGCGAGAAGGTGCTGGGCGTGACCCCGGGCCCGGGCGGTCAGCACCCGCTGATGGGCACGCACAACCGGCTGCTGAAGATCGCCACGCCCACCTGCCCTGACGCCTACTTCGAGATCATCGCCCTGGATCCCCAGGCCGCGCCGCCCCAGCGCGTGCGCTGGTTCGGTCTGGACGAACCTGCTCTGCGCGAACGTATCGCTCAAGAACCGCGGCTGATCCATGCCGTGGCGCGCTCACCTCAGTTGGACATGCACCGCTTCGGCCTCATCCAGGTCGGCCTGCAGCCGGGGGTTCCCATCAAGGCGGGACGAGACACACCGCAGGGCCCGCTGGCCTGGCAGATGCTGCTGCGTGACGATGGCCGCCTGCTGTGCGGCGGGGCGCTGCCCACGCTGATCCAGTGGGAGGGCCGTCACCCTGCGCAGTCCATGCCGGACTCAGGCGTCACGCTGTCGTCCCTGACACTGCGCGGCGTGCCCGAGCGCGCCGCCGAGGTGTTGCGCTTGCAGGGCGTGACGGTCGAGCCGGTGGCACCCTCGTCCTTCGCACCCGCCCTGACGGCGGTGTTGCACACGCCGCGTGGCGAGGTGACGCTGCACAGCGATGTGCCTTGAGCAGCCTCCAAGCCTTGACCCGCATGAACCGAAGCACGGCCGCAGATCACCGCAAGAGACCCGCATGACCGAAGAACTGTTCCGCGAAGACGCCACCTTGCTGCAGTGCGATGCGCAGGTGCTGGCGGTGGACGAGTGGCCCGACGGCAGCCGCGCCGTGGTGCTGGACCGCACCGTGTTCTATCCGCTGGGCGGCGGACAGGCGGGCGATGCCGGCGTGCTGGGGCTGGCCGACGGCCGAGAGGTGCCGGTGGCCGACACGCGCAAGCACAAGGACCGGCCCGGGGCCATCGCCCAC
>JBMLPD010000488.1:0-1638 GCA_049242285.1 Rubrivivax sp. | reverse complement strand
AGCACCAGGTCGGCCTCGGCCCCGTGTGAGGTGCGGTAGAAGCTGGGCTGGGCCTGCGGGGCGGCGGCCAGGAGTTGCTCCAGCACGAAGCCTTCCCAGCTGGTGCCGGCCACCGGGTGCGCCAGCAGTGCCTCCAGACTGGGAATGCCCAGCAGCGCGTGCACCAGGCCGCTGTCGCGCACGTAAACCTTGGGCGCGCGGACCAGACGCTTGCGGGCGTTGCCATGCCAGGCGCTCAAGCGGCGCACCAGCATCAGGTCGCACAGCACGTCGATGTAGCGGCCCACGGTCTGTCCGCTGACGCCAAGGGACGCCGCCAACTGCGCCTGGTTCAGCAAGGCCCCCTGCTGGTGCGCCAGCATCGTCCACAGGCGCCGCAGCGTGGTGGCCGGCAGCCGAGGGCCCAGCGCCGGGATGTCGCGCTCCAGACAGGTGCTGATGAAGGCCTCACGCCAGCCCAGGCTGGCCTCGTCCGTGGGGGCCAGCCACGACAACGGAAACCCGCCGCGCAGCCACAGCCGGTGGGCCTGGTCGAAGCGCACGGTCGTGGCCGAAGTGTCGGGCTGTCCCTCCTGCGCATCGCCGTGCAGCTCGCGCAGCTGCAAAGGGCCCAGCTCCAGTTGGGCCACGCGACCGGCCAGGCTTTCGCTGCTTTGGCGCAGCAGCACGCCCGAGGCCGAGCCCAGTAGCAGGAACTGCCCCGCACCCTCGCCCAGGCGGCGGCGCGCATCGATGACGCCCCGCAGCACGGCAAACAGCTCGGGCACCCGCTGCACTTCGTCCAGCACCACCGGCCGGCCGCGCTGGGCCATGAGGAAGGCCTCCGCATCCTCCAACGGCCTCTGGGCCGAGGGCAACTCCAGATCGAGATACAGGGCAGAGGGATGGCGCCGCGCCCATTGCCAGGCCAGTGTGGTCTTGCCGGCCTGCCGTGGGCCCAGCAGCACCACCGCTGGAAACTGCGCCAACATCTGGCTGAGCTGAGGTTCCGCTGACCGACCTATCATGGGCGTCATTATCAGTGCAAATCTTCCATAGAGTGGAGCTTTTACACGGTAAATGATGGCCTCGATACGCCATGACGAAAGGACACCGCCATGCCGCACACCCTGCCCACCAAAGCCTGCGAAACCCCCGACACCCCCGCCCTCGCCCAGACCCGCGCCTGGGTGGAGCGCGCCGTCATCGGCCTGAACCTGTGCCCTTTTGCCAAGGCGCCGCAGGTCAAGGGCCTGGTGCGCTACGTGGAAAGCGAAGCGACCGACCCCGCCGCCCTGCTGAGCGACCTGATGAGCGAACTGCAACGCCTGGCCAAGACCTCGGCGGACCAGCTCGAAACCACGCTGCTCGTGCACCCGCAGGTCTTCAACGACTTCGCAGACTTCAATGACTTTCTCGGCGTGGCCGAGGATGCGGTGGCCGACATGGGCCTGGAAGGCGTGATCCAGGTGGCCAGCTTCCACCCCGACTACCGCTTCGAAGGCACCACCGCCGACGACATCACCAACGCCACCAACCGCTCGCCCCACCCCACGTTGCACCTGATCCGCGAGGACAGCATCGACCGCGCCGTAGCCGCCTTTCCAGAGGCTGAGACCCTCTACGAAGCCAACATGGCGACGATGGAGCGGCTGGGGG
>JBMLPD010000487.1:0-4823 GCA_049242285.1 Rubrivivax sp. | reverse complement strand
GGCGCCGGCCCCGTGGGCCTGGCCCTGGGGCTGCAGGCGGCGCGCGCGCTGCCGAAGGCGCACATCGCCCTGTTTGACGCCCGCCCGCTGGAGCGCGATGTGTCCGCCGACCCGCGCACCCTGGCGCTGGCCCTGGGCAGCGTGCAACTGCTGCAAAGGCTGGGGGCCTGGCCCGGGGCGCACGCCACCCCCATCGAAGCGGTGCACGTCTCGCAGGCCCCGCCGTCGCTGGACGACGGCGGCGGCACCGTGCGCCTGAGCGCCACTGATCAGGGCGTGCCCATGCTCGGCGCCGTCATCGCCTACGGGCCGCTGGTCAGCGCCTTGCAGACGGCCTGGTGCGAGGCCGTGGCGGCTTCAGGGGGACGGTTGCAGTCCCGCTTTGGCGCGCCCGTGGCTGGGCTGAAGGCGGTGCAGGGCGCATCGGATGCATTTGCCTCTATTTCATCTGCCTCTGGTTTATCAGCATCTGGTGCATCGGTATCTGGCACGGCAGGCGCGGTGGAGGTGGATGCCGGCATTGCCGAAACCTTTGACCTGGCAGTCGTGGCCGAGGGCGGGGTGTTTGCCGACCAGGCGCGCAAGGCGCTGACCCACGACTACCAACAAAACGCCTGGGTGGGCACGGCCACGCTGGAGGGCGCCGGCGCGGGCACGGCCTTCGAACGCTTCACGCGCCAGGGGCCGGTGGCCTTGCTGCCGCTGGGGCCTGACCCTCAGGACAGAGCCCGGCGGTCAGCACCTCCAGGCACTGGCGAACCCGCCGCTGCACTCCCGCAGCGCCAGCGCTACGCGCTGGTGTGGTGCGCCTCGGCCGCTGACGACCCCGTCGAGACCCTGAGCGACGCACAGCGCATCGCCGTGCTCAACACCCTGCTGCCGGCCCAGGCCGGGCAGGTGGTGGCTTTGTCTGCGCTCAAGCGCTTTGCGCTGGGGCTGAACGCCGAGCGCAGCCTGGTGGCGGGCCGGCAGGTCCGCATCGGCAATGCCGCCCAGACCCTGCATCCCGTGGCCGGCCAGGGCCTGAACCTGGGGCTGCGCGACGCGTTCTCGCTGGTGCAGGCCCTGCGCTTCGAGCCCGACGTGGACCGCGCGCTGCGCAAGGTGGAGTGGCAACGCGGGCCCGACCGCTGGAGCACCATCGCCACCACCGACTTCCTGGCCCGCAGCTTCACCTGGCAATGGCCCGGCGTGGCCGCCGCCCGCGGCCTGGGCCTGAGCCTGCTGCAAGCCCTGCCGCCCCTGAAGCGGGTGCTGGCGCGACAGATGATGTTCGGGCGGCGCTGAGGGAAGCACTGAGGGAAGCGCTGAGGCAAGGGCTGAGGGTTTCAGCACCCGACGGGTACACTTCAGACCTGTCAGGTCAGATTTTTCCAGCCCCGGGGAGTTCGTCATGCAAAGCTGGCAAATGCAAACGGCCAAGGCGCGGTTTTCCGAACTGGTCAAGCACGCGGCACAAGAGGGGCCACAGGAGATCACGCTGCACGGGCAGTCCGTGGCGGTGGTGGTCTCTCGCAAGTTGTTTGATCAACTCTCGGGCAATGAACAGTCCTTGGTGGACTTCATGCGCGCCTCTCCACTGGCAGGGCGCGAGGACGTCGATCTGGAGCGTGACCGCGGCCCGGGCAGTCTGCCGCGAGAGCTCAGGTTTTGAGCTACCTGATCGACACCAACGTCCTGTCCGAACTGCGGCGCCGGGAGCCGAACGTGCAGGTGGTGGCCTGGATGCAGGCGCGTCCGCGCCAATCGCTGTACTTGTCAGTCCTGAGCCTGGGCGAGATTCGCAAAGGCATCGAAGGCGTGGCCGACGCGGCCTTCCGACAGGCCTTGACCGACTGGCTCGAGGTGGAGTTGCGCCACTACTTTGTGGGCCGCCTGCTGGACATCGATGAGGCGGTGGCCGACCGCTGGGGCCGCGTGCAAGCCGCTTCCGGGCGCTCCTTGCCCGTGATCGACGGCCTGCTGGCCGCCACGGCCTTGCAGCACGATCTGAGCCTGGTCACGCGCAACACCCGAGACTTTGAAGGCCTGGGCATACGGCTCATCAATCCCTGGCAGGCCTGACCACGGGGCAAGGCCTGCCAGGGCCTGCAGAAGTTCTGACGCTCAGAACGGCGCCGACCACCGGGCTGACAGCAGCGCGGCGCGGCCGGGCGCGGGTTCGAAGAAGCGCGCGTTGCCCTCGTTGACGATGACGCTGCCGGCCACGCGGCGGTCGGCCAGGTTGTCGATGCGCGCCAGCAAGTCCAGCCTGCCCGCGCCCAGGTCCAGACGCCACTGCGCGCGCAGGGCCAGCAGGCCGAAGCCGCCGGCGAAATCGCTGTTGATGTCGTTGACTGGCAGCCGGCCCTGGCCCTTCAACTCCAGGCCCACCTGCACGGCCTGCAGCGGCTGCCACACCAGTTCCGCAAAGCCCGTGCGGGCCAGGGTGCCGGCGATGCGGTTGCCCGCGGGCACCGGCAGGTCGGGGTTGAGGCAGGGCAGGCTGCGGCAGACGAAGAAGCCATCGACGTACGTGGCCTCCAGCGCGGTCAGGGCCATCTGGGCGCGCCACTGCGGCGTGATGCGCCAGCGCAGGTCGATCTCGGCGCCCTGGCGCTGCGTGCGTCCGACGTTGCGGAAGGTGGAGCGGCCGCCGCGGTTGGTGGCGATGCCGATCTCGTCATCCGTACGCGCCTCGAACAGCGCGGCGTCGAGCGCCACCGCACCGCCCGCCGGCCGCCACTTCACCCCGGCCTCTACCTGCCGGCTCGTCTGCGCCTTCAGCGCCGTGTTGAAGCCCGGCTGGCCGTCCGGCCGGTAGGCCAGTTCACCCAAGGTGGGCGACTCGAAGCCGCGGCCGGCACTCAGGTACAACTGCAGGGCGGGGGCCACGCGCCACTGCAAGGCGGCCACCGGGTTGGTGTAGTCGTAGCTCAGCGCGCCAGAGTCGTCTGCGTTTCCGCCCACGACGTAGCGGTCTTCGGAGCGGAACCGCACCCGGCCGTCGCGCAGGCCCAGCACCGCCGTCCAGGCCGGGGTCAGGTCGATCTCGCCCTGGGCGTAGACGTCACGCGTGGAAGCACGGTTGCGCTCATCCCGGCGCAGCTTGCCCGTCACGCCCAGCACTTGCGCCGCGCCCGTGCCGATGAAGTTCTCGTAACCGCGGCGGTCTTCCTCGCTGTCGTCCATGGACGCACCGGCCGTCAGGCGGGCTTCACGATCGCCAGGCAGCGCCCAGCGCCAGTTCAGCCGCGCGTCGGCGCCGGAATAGCCGCGGTCGAAGTCGATCACGCCACCCGGCTGGCGCTCGGTGAGTGTGGGGTTCGCAGCGTTGAACTGCGTGCTCACGGGAATGGCCTGCCACTGGGTGACCGAACGGCGTCCCTGATAGAGGCTGAACTGGCCTTCGCTCAGGGCGCCCTGGCCGTCGAAGCGGTGGCGCCAGTTCAGGCCGGCCTGGTCCTGGCGCGTGAGCTTGCGGGTGTTGAACCGATCGGCCTGCCCAGGGGCCGCCTGCGGCAGAGCCTGTGGGGTGGTCTGGTCGGGGTTCTGCTCGAACTGGGCGCGGGTCAGGCCCAGCGGGTCCAGGGCCGGTTGATCGAGGGCGTTGACGACCACGACCACCCGGTCGCGCGCGCCCTCCCAGCCCAGGCGCAGGTTGCCCAGGGTGCGGGTGGCCGAGGACTGGGGCCGAAAGCCATCGGTCTCGAAACGGCCCACCTGAGCGCGCACGCTGAAGCCCCCGCCCATGGGGGCCTCCACGCCCAGCCGAAGCTGGCGCAGGCCGTCAGAGCCCAGATCGCCGTCCATCGACCAGCGGCGCTCGGTCGGCGCTGCGCTCACGAGCGAAATCACGCCGCCGGAGGAACTGCCGTACAGCGCCGTGAACGGCCCGCGCAGCACCTCGACACGCTGCGCGCCGGCCAGGTCAAAGTGCGACACCTGCCCCTGCCCGTCCGGGCCACTGGCCGGGATGCCGTCGGCGTACAGGCGCATGCCGCGCACACCAAAGCCGGCCCGCGCGCCAAAGCCGCGCGAGTTGATCTGCAGGTCTTGTGCGTAGTTGCTGCGGTTGGCCACCACCAGCCCCGGCACGCGCGCCAGCGCCTCTGACAGGTTGACCATCGGGCCGGCCGCGCGCAGCGCCTGCGCGTCCACCACGCCCACGGCGTAGGGGGTGTCGAACAAGCGCCGCTCCACGCCGCTGGCGGTGACGACCACTCTCTCGGTCTCGGCCTCGGGCGCTGGGGCCTGAGCCCGCGTCTGTAGGCTGAAGAGGGCTGAAAAGAAAGTGAAGGTCGCCAGAACCACCGGGGCCTGGAGGCCCCACGGCCGCTCAACGCGGCGGCTGGACTTCGATCTGGAGAGATGCATACCAGGCGGCAAGATTGGAGATGTCGTCATCGCTGAGCATACGGGCCATGACGGCCATCACTTCGTGCTTGCGCGCGCCGCTGCGGTAGGCCTTGAGTTGCGCCGCCGTGTACAGCGCGGGCTGGCCGGCCAGGTGCGGCGCATCGGGTGCGGTGGAGATGCCCAGGGGGCCGTGACACACGGCACACATCTGCGACTTGGCGCGCCCGGCCTCGACGTCACGGGCCAGCAAGGGGCTGGCAGACAGGGAAAAGATGACGGCCGCGAGCAGGCCCAGCTGTGGTCTACGCATCTTCGCAAGGTTCAAGGTTCAGGGGCAGCGTACACGGGCAGGGCCCTGGGGCCCGCCCGTGCGGGACATGCTGGGGCCCTTGACAGCCAGGGCCCCAGGTTTCAGGGCACTCAGGAAGCGCCGGTCTCCTACGGCGCTCAGGGAGCGCCGGTCTCGAACAGCGCTCAGGGTGCGC
>JBMLPD010000486.1:0-2162 GCA_049242285.1 Rubrivivax sp. | reverse complement strand
CCGCCCCGCACGATCTCGGCCATGTAGGCCGCGGCGAACAGCGTGATGCCCACCAGCACCCGCACCAGCACGTCGATGCTGGTGCCCGGCGGCATGAACAGCGGGAACATGAAGCTGGCCATGAACAGCACCGAGATCAGCGGCACCCCGCGGATCAGCTCCACGTAGATCGTGCACAGGGTGCTGATGGCCGGCAGGTGGCTGCGCCGTCCCAGCGCCACCAGGATGGCCAGCGGGAAGGCCAGCACGATGGACAAGGTGGCCAGCATGATGGTCAGCGGCAGGCCGCCCCAGCGGTCGGTGTCCACCGCCTCCAGGCCCAGCACCCCGCCGCCCATGAGCGCGAAGAACAGCGCCAGCACGGCGACCCACAGCACCACCAGCCAGGGCTTCCAGAAGGCCCGGATGCAACTGGCCACCAGCAGGGCCACCAGGGCCAGCGTGGCCACTTCCGGGCGCCATTGCTCATCGAAGGGGTAGCGCCCGAAGATGATCAGGCGCCACTTTTCAGTGATGACACCCCAGCACGCGCCCACCCCGCGGGCAGCCTGACATTTGTCGGCATCGGGCGCCACCACTGCGGCGGTGACGGCCCACTGCACCAGGCCGGGCAGCCACCACAGGGCCAGCCCCAGCACCACCAGCGTCGAGACCATGTTGCCGGGGCTGCCGAACAGGTTGCGGCGCAGCCAGGGCAGCAGCCCGTCGGTGCGCTGCGGTGACGGCCGGGGGGCGATCGGTTCGAAGGAAGGGACCACGGCGCTCACTCAACGCTCCTTGATCGCGGCGCGACGGTTGTACCAGTTCATGATCCCCGAGGTCGACAAAGAGGTCGACAGATAGACCAGCATGATGAGCGCGATGCACTCGACGGCCCGGCCGGTCTGGTTGATCGCCGTGTTGGAGATGGAGACCACGTCCGGGTAGCCGATGGCCACCGCCAGAGACGAGTTCTTGGTCAGGTTCAGGTACTGGTTGGTCATCGGCGGGATGATCACGCGCAGCGCCTGCGGCAGCACCACCAGGCGCATGGTGTGGCCGCGGGACAGCCCGAGCGAGGCCGCGGCCTCGGACTGGCCCCGAGGCACCGATGCGATGCCGGCACGCACCACCTCGGCCACGAAGGCCGCGGTGTAGAACACCAGCCCGAGCAGCACCGAAAGGAACTCCGGCGTCAGGGAGGTGCCATCCACCACGGCCGCCTCGGCCTGGCTGGGCAGGTTCCACTGGGTGGGGGCACCGCCCACCGCCCAGCCCAGCACCGCGCCCGCCAGCACGAACCCGAGTCCGGGCAGCGCCACCGCGCGGGCGCGGCCGGTGCGCTGGAAGTGTGCCCGGGCCGAGCGCGCCCAGGCCCAGGCCCCGACGCCGCCCGCGACCGCTCCCAGCAGGGCCAGGCCGTGCGCGAACTCCCACACCGGCACCGGGTAGGCCAGCCCGCCCTTGCTGAGGAAGAACAGGCCGAAGAGGGAACCGGCCGCATCCGCGTCGGGCAGCCATTCGGTCATCAGCAGGTACCACACCAGCAACTGCAGCAGGATGGGGACGTTGCGAAACAGCTCGACGTAGCCGTAGCACAGCCCGCGCACCAGCGCGTTCGACGAGAAGCGCCCGACACCCAGCAAGGTGCCCAGGAGCGTGGTCAGGGCGATGCCGATCACGGCCACGCGCAGCGTGTTGACCACGCCCACCAGGAAGGCCTGCCAGTACGGCCGGATCGATTCATACGGGATCAGCGACTCGCCGATGTCGAAGCCGGCGGGCTGCAGCAGGAAATCGAAGCCGCTCTGGATGCCGCGCGAGCGCATGTTCTCCAGCGTGTTGAACGCCAGAAACCACACGCCCAGGGCAATCACGCCCAGTGCCAGAAGCTGGTACAGCAGGCCACGAACGGCGCGGCTGCGCAGTGACAGGGTGCGCTTGCGGGGAGGTGGAGGTCTGCTGGAGATCATGGGAGCTGTCGCATTGCGCGGGCGGTGCGGGCCCGGCCGACCCTCAGGTCAGCCGGCCCCACGGCCTGGAAAAGCACCACGGGCAGGAGAATGGGCCGCCACGACACCGGGCCGCGGCAGCCCCGCCCACTTTCAGCCTGACGGAAGGTTCAGGCCCAGGCTCAGCGCACGGGCGGCGCGTACATCAGGCCGCCCTTGTTCCACAGGTTG
>JBMLPD010000485.1:0-1174 GCA_049242285.1 Rubrivivax sp. | reverse complement strand
AGGAAGGTCTGCGCGTAGTCGAGCGCGATCACGTCCTTGTAGGTCTCGATCAGCGTCTCGGCGGTGCCCGAGCCCGGCACCGCGTTGGCCACGGCCAGCATCCGGTAGACCGGCTCGCTGGTCTGGTTGATGAAGCCGATGTCGGCCGGGCTCTGGGCGCTGCGGGTGGCGATGTTGTCCGAGATGCGCTTCAGGCGCTCGGCCACCAACCGGGTGAAAGGCTTGACCGAGACGGTGGCGCGGCTGGGGTTCAGGCACTCGGTGGTCTCGTCGCAGACGTAGACGTCCACATCCACCAGGCCTGCGGTGGCGGAGTCGGCCTTGCCCAGCAGCAGATCCCGGATGCCGGTGAGGGTGGGCTCGAGCACGCGCGGGCCGGCGCCGCTGCCGTCGTCGGCCGGGGCGGTGACGACCACGGTGCCGATCAGGCTCATGATCAGCTCCTTCTCCTGGCGGCTGATGCTGCCGCCCACCTGGTTGAGCGCGTTCCAGGTGACGTTGCCCTTGGCGAAGGTGGCGTTTCGTACGTTGGGGTCGGCGCTGCTCGCGGCGGTGCGCACCACCGACGGCGCGTTGGAGGCGCAGGTCAGGCGCGCCTCGGCGCGGTCGCTGACCGAGCCCAGGTACTGGGCGATGTTCGCGCAGCCGCTTTGCACCGACTGGTCGTACTCGCCCACCACGCCGTTGACCAGCGCCTGCGCCGCCTCGCAGGAGTTGATGTTCATGGCGTTGATCTTGTTGAGCTGGTCCTGCAGTTCGGTGAGCAGCTTGTCGATGTCGGGCGAGATCGACTGCAGGGCCAGCTTGAAGGCGTAGCCCACGGCGTTGGAGCCGATGTTCTGCAGCAGGGCCACGAACTGCTGCTTGTTGATGAAGGAGAAGGCGCCGCCGTAGATGTCGATGCCGCCGCAGCCGGCCTTCAGGCTGGGCAGCTGGGCCTGCACGAGCGGGTAGTTGCGCCCGGGGGCGCGAATCATCAGGCTGCCGCCGGTGTAGAGGTTCATCGCCTGCCCGCGGAAGGCGCCCGGGCTGGTGACGTTGCCGATGGCCCCCAGGTCGTTGAACATCGTCTGCATCTCGGTGTTCAGGTCGGCGGGCAGCGCCGGGGCGGGGCTGATGGCGATCGTGGTTGCCAGCAGTGCTGCCAGGGCTCGTCTGGTTTGCGTCATGGCGT
>JBMLPD010000484.1:0-1527 GCA_049242285.1 Rubrivivax sp. | reverse complement strand
CCACGGTCCAGGCCCGCACCGAGGGCACGGTGGCGATGCCGATGGCCACGAAGTAATGCACCGCCGCCACGGCAGACCCCATGACCACCATCGCAAGGCCAGACTGGGACAGCCGGCCCCGCTGTGCGGGGTCGGTGGTGAGCAGCCAATCTGCAAGGCCTCGGAGGTTCATGGGGGGCGCGCGCCCGGGGCCCGACGCGGCCCTGCAGCGCAGCATGCGAGCGTAACCCGCCTGAAACCGGCTGCGTGGCGGGCCCGCCACAATCTGTTTGCAGTGCGGCCGCAGCGCCCGAACCCCGCGCAAGCCTGCAGGGCAGCGGCTTCAGCGTCTGGCGCCCGGTGAACCCAGGTGGTTCAAGGGCAGCACGCCGCCCGCCTTGACCTCGCCCAGCGAGAAGCTGGTGTGCATGTCCTTCACGTTGGGAAGCTTGAACAGCGTCTCCATCGCCCAGCGCGAATAGGCGTCCAGGTCCGTGGCCACCACGTGCAGTTCGAAGGTGCCCGCGCCGCTGATGTAGTGGCAGGCCACCACCTCGGGCAGGCTGCGGATGCGGTCCTCCAGCTCTTGCGTGGCCGCGGCGTTGTTGCGCTCCGCATCCACCCGCACGAAGGCCAGCACGCCCAGCCCCACCTTGCGTCGGTCGATCTCCGCGTGATAGCCGGTGATGTAGCCCTGCGCCTCCAGTCGCCTCACCCGACGCCACGTGGGGGCCGGCGACAGGCCGATGCGCGCGGCCAGCTCGGCGTTGGACAGCCGCGCATCGGCCTGGAGTTCACGCAGCAAGGCCAGGTCGTAACGGTCCAGCAGGCCGGCTTCGCCATTGGACATGATCGGTCCGGCGAGTTCGGCGGCGGCTGCCTTTGCAGGGGTTTTCCCTGATTCCCGCTTGTTGAGCATCATCTTTTCTCGAATGATCGATCGAATGGCTGATTGTTGCGTACACAACCCTCTTTTGGGCATCAGAAAGAAAGCACATGGTGAACCCGAACGCCTAAACTGAGCTGTACCGGCCACGCCCCACCCGGCCACCCCATGACCCCGCCACCGGGCGGGGCACCGGCGGGCAGCCCAACCTCCGGAGGGGACCATGAACGCACCGCTGCCCGAAGATGTCCGCAAGGCCCTGGAGAGCGTGACGCTGGACGACAAATACGCGCTGGAACACGGCCGCGCCTTCATGAGCGGTGTTCAGGCTCTTGTGCGCCTGCCCATGCTGCAGCGCCAGCGCGACACCCATGCAGGCCTGAACACGGCCGGCTTCATCAGCGGCTACCGTGGCAGCCCGCTGGGCGGCTATGACCAGGCGCTGTGGCAGGCCAAGAAGCACCTGGCCGGCCAGCAGGTCGTCTTCCAGCCCGGCGTCAACGAGGAGCTGGCCGCCACCGCCGTGTGGGGCACGCAGATGCTGGACCTGTACCCGCAGTCGAAGAAGTTCGACGGCGTGTTCGGCATCTGGTACGGCAAGGGTCCTGGCGTGGACCGCTGCTCCGACGTCTTCAAGCACGCCAACATGGCCGGCACCTCGC
>JBMLPD010000483.1:0-2129 GCA_049242285.1 Rubrivivax sp. | reverse complement strand
ATGTAGGTGTTGCGGACCATGAACTCCTTGAGGATGTCGTTCTGGATGGTCCCGGACAGCTTGTCCTGTGTCACGCCCTGCTCTTCAGCGGCCACCACATAGCCCGCCAGCACCGGCAGCACGGCGCCGTTCATGGTCATGCTGACCGACACCTTGTCCAGCGGGATGCCGTCGAACAGGATCTTCATGTCCTCCACGGAATCGATGGCCACGCCGGCCTTGCCCACGTCACCCGTCACGCGCGGGTGGTCGCTGTCGTAGCCGCGGTGCGTGGCCAGGTCAAAGGCCACGCTGACGCCCTGCCCGCCCGCGGCCAGGGCCTTGCGGTAGAAAGCGTTGGATTCCTCGGCCGTGGAAAAGCCCGCGTACTGGCGGATGGTCCAGGGGCGCACGGCGTACATGGTGGCCTGCGGACCACGGAGGAAGGGCTCGAAGCCGGGCAGCGTGTCGGTGTGCGGCAGGCCGGCCGTGTCAGCCGCCGTGTACAGCGGCTTGACCGTCAGACCTTCGGGCGTCACCCAGTTCAGCGCCGACACGTCCCCGCCGGGGGCGGACTTGGCGGCGGCCTGCTGCCATTGCGCCAGGGTGGCGGGCTTGAATTCGGGAGAAGTGGCGTTGCTCATGCGCGGGCCTGTGTGGCTGATGCGTGGCGGAAATGTCGAGATCGGAAGGCGTGGCCGGGGAACCTCGCTCGAAGGCCCTTACGGGATGGCTGGGCGTTGAACCGTTGGCATTGAACGATCGGCATTGAAGGCTCGGCTTTGAAGGCTTGGCATTGAAGGCTCGGCTTTGAAGGCTTGGCCGATGGTCCCGAATTATGCATAATTATAAATTCAAAACCGACGCGAATCGGACCCTTCCCCGCCCTCGCCGAGCCACCCCACCCGGACCTCATGGCCGACCTCGCCACCGCGCCACCCGATTCCGCCCGCGCCGGCTCCCCCAGCGACGCCCCGGCCAGCGGCGGCGGCATGCTGGCGCCCACCGCGCTGTACGAACAGGTGGCCGAGCGGCTGCGTCAGCAGATCTTCGCCCGCGAGCTGGAGCCGGGCAGCTGGATCGACGAGTTGAAGCTGTGCGCGCTGTGGGGTATCAGCCGCACCCCCATGCGCGAGGCGCTGAAGGTGCTGGCCGTGGAAGGCCTGGTGACCATGAAGGTGCGCCGCGGCGCCTACGTCACCGAGATGTCCCGCGACGACGTGGCCCAGGTCTACCACCTGCTGGCCTTGCTGGAAAGCGACGCCGCAGCCCAGGTGGCCGCCAGCGCCACGTCCAGCCAGCGCGCCCGGTTGAGCGAACTGCACGCACTGCTCGAAGCGCAAGTGGGCGACCGTGACGCCTTCTTCGCCACGAACGAGCGTTTTCACATGACGCTGCTGGAGATCGCCGGCAACCGCTGGGCCGTGCAGGTGGTGCGGGACCTGCGCAAGATGATGAAGCTCAACCGCCATCACTCGCTGTTGAAGCAGGGGCGGCTGGAGGACTCCCTGGCCGAACACCGGGCGCTGATGCAGGCCCTGTCCGGGCGCGACGCGGAAGCCGCGCGCCAGACCATGCAGGCCCACTTTCGCTCGGGGCTGGAGGCGGCGGCCGGGTAAGGCTGCCCGTGCGGTCACGCCAGGCGGTGATACGGATTCGCGCTCGTTCGACAAGAAACAGGGCCGCTCGCCCAGAGCTCGCCGAAGGGCTTCGACAGGCTCAGCCCGAACGGATTTCGACCTTTGAACGCGAGTCCTTATCCAGATTTCGACCTTTGAACGCGAGTCCTTATCAGAACCGCTCGGTGTCGACCTCGGACTCGCTTTGCGCCCCGTAGCGCCCACCCGTCACGGTGTGCTGGTTGATCAGCGCATCGGCCCGCGCCAGGACGCAAGCGGACAACTGCACCTTGCAGGCACCCACGTTCTCACGCAGGTGGTCCGTGCTCGTGGTGCCCGGCAGCGGAATGACATGCTCACCGCGCGACAGCAGCCAGGCCAGCGCGAGTTGAACGGGTGAGCATCCCGCTTCCTGCGCCAGGGCCTCGTAGGCCGGCAGCAGTTCCAGGTTGCGGGCGTAGGTGTCCGGCGCAAAACGCGGCATGCTGCGGCGGATGTCCTTGGCGTCCAGCGTGGTCACGTCGCGCAGCT
>JBMLPD010000482.1:0-4761 GCA_049242285.1 Rubrivivax sp. | reverse complement strand
TTCGGCCGACAGAAAGGACATCAGGGACTACCCTTCTGCCGCCCACGCTCCTAGGTCAAGCCACGAGCATTCCCGCAGCCGGCCCTGCCGTGCAATCAACGGCCCGCGGCCTCGATCTACAATGCCTGGTTGAGCGCAGCTGCTCATTACTGGATCTGCAGGGACCTCAAAAAAAAGAGCAGGACAGAGAATGAACTTCACAACAAAAGTCCTCGCCCCGGCCCTTGCGGCTGTGGGCTTGTGCGCTGCGGCGCTTGCCCAGACAGGCTCTGCGCCGGGTGCGGGCGGCTCTTCCCCAACCGCACCGGGCGTGCCCTCGATTGTCACGCCCGTGCCGCCGCGGCCAGAACGCGCCGACACGACGAACGACAAACAGCCCCGCACCCTTGAACCTGTGGCGCCCAACGCGCCGCGTCAGCCCAACGAGTTCCAGCGGTTCGTGTACACCACCACGGGTCAGGCGCTGCCTCTGTTCGGCAGCACGTATTTCGCCACCAGCGGCATCCCCCACAACTTCGCCCCGGTGGAGCGCCTTCCGGTGCCGGCGGACTATGCCCTCGGTCCGGGCGACGAACTGCACCTGCGTGGGTGGGGCACGGTCGAAATCGATCTCAGGGTGATGGTGGATCGCAATGGCCAGATCAGCATCCCGCGGGTGGGCACCGTGGGGGTGGCCGGCATTCGAGCCGGCGAGATCGAATCTCGTCTGCGCCAGCAGATCGAGCGGGTGTTCAAGGGCTTCCAGCTGAGCGTGACGCTCGGTCAGTTGCGCAGCATCCAGGTCTTTGTCGTCGGGCAGGCCCAGCATCCCGGCAGTTACACGCTTTCCAGCCTCTCCACCCTGGTCAACGCTGTCTTTGCCAGCGGAGGGCCCGCGGCCAATGGCAGCATGCGCCGCGTGCAGTTGCGACGGGCCGGCCAGACCCTGGCCGAACTCGACTTGTACGACTTCATCGTGCGCGGCGAGCGCGGCCAGGATCAGCGGTTGCAGAACGGAGACGTCATCGTCTACCCGGTTTCAGGCCCGCGTGTGGCGGTGCTGGGCGCGGTGGACACCCCGGCCGTCTTCGAACTCAAACCGGCCGGCGGGCCCGCATCCGAGGTGCTGGCGCTGGCAGGCGGTGGCCGTGCCATGGCGGACCTCCAGCAGGCCCTGCTGGAGCGCATCGAGCCCGCCCAGCCCAAGGCGCCGCGCACCGTGCAGATCGTGAACCTCCAGCGCGCCCAGGAGCTGACCTTGCGCGATGGCGATGTGCTCACGGTCAAGCCCGTGGCTCCCCAGTTCGCCAATGCGGTCACCCTGCGGGGGAACGTGGCCGAGCCGCTGCGCTACCCGCACACGCCCGGGATGCGCATCAGCCAGCTCATACCCGAAAGGGATGCCCTCCTCACCCGGGACTACCACCTGCGCAAGAATCGCCTGGTGCAGTACCTGCCTGCGTCCAAGCCGGCGGTGGACCAGAGCGCCAACCCACCCGCCAGCCCACTGCCCCCGGGAGACGCAAAGTCGCCCCAGCCGCCTGAAAGCCCTTTCCAGCAGGACCCCACAGCCCTGACCCTGAGGTTGCTGGCTGAGCGTGAGCCGACCGACCGCAACCGTTCCAGCCTGGCAAAGACCGAACAGACGGTGAGAAACCTGGTGGACGAACCCAACTGGGAATACGCGACGATTGAACGCCTGGACATGGACCGCATCACCACGCGGCTGATGCCTTTCAACCTGGGCAAGGCGGTGCTGAACAAAGACCCGGAGCATGACCTGGTGCTGGAGCCCGGCGATATCGTCACCATCTTCGGGACGAAGGACATCCGCGGCCCGCAGGCCCGCAGCAGCCGTCTGGTGCGCATGGAAGGTGAGGTCGAACGGCCGGGGGTGTACCAGCTACAGCCCGGGGAGTCGCTCAGGGCCCTGCTGGCCCGGGCCGGGGGCGTCACCGGGCAGGCCTACCTGTTCGGCACGGAGTTCTCGCGCGAGGCCACCCGCGCTCGGCAGCGCGAGGCCCTGCAAGTTGCCATCCGGCAAGTGGAAATCAGCGCCAGCGTTGCGGTCGCGCGTCAGGCAGCCAACCTCAGCGGCACGGATGCAGCGGCTGCCGCCCGGCTGCAGGCCGCGGAGGAGGAGGCCCGTCGCACGCAGATCAACCGGCTGCGCAACCTGCAACCCAACGGCCGCATCGCGCTGGAGCTTTCCCCCGGCATTGCCAAGGTGGACGAACTCCCCGACCTTCCCCTGGAAGACGGCGACACCATCGTGGTGCCTTCGCGGCCCGGCTTTGTCTTCGCGGTGGGTGCCGTGGCCAACGAGAACGCGCTGTTGTGGCGGCCCGGCCGCACGGTCAAGCAGTATCTGGCGGCCGCAGGTGTCAACCCCGAGGCGGACGAGGACAACATCTTCGTGGTGCGCGCCGATGGCAGTGTCAAGCACAGTCGCGACCGGTCCGGCTCCTGGTTCTCCGGCGGCAGCCCGTTGCAGAGCCTGGAACTCGCCCCTGGCGACACCATCGTCGTGCCCGACCTGACGAACCGGGAAACGACTTGGACGGCCTTTGTCCGCGGTGCCAAGGACTGGACGCAGATCCTGTCGAACTTCGGCATTGCGGCGGCGGCCATCAAGACGCTTCGCAACTGAAGGGGCTGACCATGAACTCCATGGAGCACAGCGCTTCAGCGGCCCCTTCGGAACAAGCTGAAGACGAAATCAGTCTGCTGGACCTGGCCCTGGTGGCTGCAGAGAACCTGCGGCTGCTGGTGCTGGGCCCGCTGCTGGCGGGCCTGTCCGCGCTGGGCATCAGCTTTCTGGTGCCACCCACCTTCACGGCCAAGGCGGTGATGATGCCACCCCAGCAGCAGCAGAGCTCGGCCGCGGCGGCACTGCAGAGCCTGGGCGCCCTGGCGGGGCTGGCCGGCGGGGCCGCCGGCATCAAGAGCCCGGCGGACCAGTACGTGGCGCTGATGCAGAGCACGACCGTGGAGGACCGGCTGATCGAGCAGTTCAAGCTGATGCAGGTGTACGACGAAAAGTGGAAGGCCGACACACGCAAGGAGCTGGAAGAGAACACCCGCATCAGCTCCGGCAAGAAGGACGGCCTCATCACCATCGAGGTAGACGACCGCGACCCCCAGCGTGCGGCAGCCATCGCCAACGCCTACATCGAGGAGCTGCGTCTGGTTACCACCAGGTTGGCGATGACGGAGGCTCAGCAGCGCCGCATGTTCTTCGAGAAGCAACTCGGCCAGACCAAGGAGCGTTTCACGGCTGCCCAGCAGGCTCTGCAGGCGTCGGGCATCAACGAGGGTGCCATCCGTGCCGAACCCAAGGCGGCGGCCGAGGCCTACGCCCGGTTGCGCGCGGAAGTCACCGCTGCCGAGGTGCGTCTGCAGGCCATGAGGAGCTACCTGACGGAGGCCGCACCAGAATTCCAAATGGCCCAGAACCAACTGGCGGCCTTGCGCGCACAGATGGCCAAGGCGGAGGGCAGCAACAGCGCTGCGGCTCAGAGCGACTACATCAGCCGGTTCAGGGAGTTCAAGTACCAGGAGGCGCTGTTCGAACTCTTCGCGAAGCAGTACGAGCTGGCCAGAGTGGACGAGAGCCGCGAGGGTGCGCTGATCCAGGTGGTAGACCCCGCCACGCCCCCCGAGCGCAAGAGCAAGCCCAAGAAGGCCATGATTGCGGTGGTGGCCACCCTGGCCACGGGCTTCGCCTTGCTGCTGTGGGTGTTCGTGCGACACGCGCTGCGCAATGCGCGACAGGGCGCCGACTCTGCGCAGAAGCTGGGCATGCTGTCCGCAGCCTTGCGCCGCAGCGTGGGACGCGGGGCCTGAGTGTCCGGTGCAGGGCCCCCGGAGCCCGGATGAACTGGTACCTCCTGTTCACCAAGCCGCGGCAGGAAGCCGTGGCACTGCTGAACCTGGAACGCCAAGGCTATGGCTGCTATTTGCCGCAGTGGCAGGTGCAGAAGAGGCGGGGCCGGCAATGGGTCAGCGAGCGCGAACCCCTGTTCCCTCGATATCTGCTCATCCAGCTGGACAGCGGCCCCGGCGGCCTGAGCTGGGCGCCCATTCGCTCGACCGTCGGCGTGACGTCCCTTGTGCGCTTCGGCACCCAGCCTGCCAAAGCGCCCGAGGGCCTGATCGATGCGCTGCGCCAGATGGAAGCAAGCCATGCCCAACGGGCCCGTGAACCGTATGCGCGCGGCGAGACCTTGCTGGTTCGCGAGGGCCCGTTTGCAGGGCTGCAGGCCGTGTACCAGGATCATGACGCCGACCATCGCATCACCGTGCTGATGGAGGTCATGAACCGACCCGTCAGATTGAAACTGGAGCCCGGCACAGTGATCAGGCCTGGGCCGACCCTTTCGTCCCTTCAAGATCCAGGGGTCTCGGCGGATTGACCCGGCACTGAGCCTGCCCCCCGTGATGGCAGATGGACACTTCCGGGGGCCGCCCGCATGGAGCACGCACAGCAGCGGCACAGCGCGCCTGCGCGAGCTGGTGGGTGCCCGCCCTCATCATCGGACAGAACCCTCGGCCAGGCGACTCCAGGCGCCAGAGTCCGGCCACTCCAGGTGCCGGGGCTGCCGTGCCTTCTGCGGCCCAGTGCCATGCGCCTGCTCGGTCGGCTCAGCTCAGACGTCAGGCCGCACATGACAGCCGTTCCGAAGACGCTGATGTTTCACGCTGAAGACAAAGCCGAGCTGACCCGCCTTGAACCTGAAAACGGCAGTTGACCGCTTGTCATCTTGCCGCACACCGCGTGGA
>JBMLPD010000481.1:0-5227 GCA_049242285.1 Rubrivivax sp. | reverse complement strand
GCAGGCACGAGCGAGATCCGACGCATGCTGATCGGGCGCGAGTTGTTCGCGGAGACGATGTGAGCAACGCGCCAACGTTCGCGTTGCCCCAGCCGGGTTGGTCCATGCGTGCCTGGCGCAAAGGCGACGCGCCGAACCTCGCACGAGCGGCCGACGACGAGCGGATCCTGCAGTGGATGTCCGACACATGGCCGAGCCCTTACACCGAGAGTGATGCGCAGTGGTGGATCGGCACCGGCCAGTATCAGACCGGCATGTCCTGGGCCCTGTGCCTTGACGATGTACCCCATGGTGGCACGGGCCTTCACCCGCAGCAGGGTTTCCAGCGCTGCAACGTTGAAGTGGGCTGGTGGCTTAACCCGAATCACTGGGGCCAGGGCGTGGTGTCTTCAGCCGTCAAGCATGTGATCGAACAGGCCTTCAGGTTGCCGGATGTCACCCGGGTGTTCGCCCCTGTCCATGCCGGCAACGCCCGTTCGGTGCGCGTAGCCGAGAAGGTGGGGCTGAAGCTGGAGTCCTTGCAGCCGCGCAGCGCCTTCAAGCGCGGCCAGGTGATCGATCGCGTGCTGTATGCGACCTATCGATGAACGCGCGTGAGCCGGTCATCATCCAGCGCCACCAGCAGGAGGTGGCGGATGCGATGTCCGCGTGCGAGTGCCAGCACCTGAGCGGGCTGGCAGCAGCCGAGTTCCGCCGGGTGGCGGATGGCGGGGCTGCCAGCGCCAGCGCCCGAGGTCTGACGCCGGATAAGCTCGACGAACTGCTCACTTTGGGTGATCAGAGCCCGTGGGTCTTCCATACCAACTTCCTGATCCTGCCTGACAGCTGCTCGGTAAGGAAACTGCAGTGATTCATACCTTTTTCGTCAGCTTCTCAAGCGATCGAGTGATTCACCAAACACGGATGGCCTGCAGGCCAGTCGGTTGCGCCTCTTTTTCGCAGATGGCGTGAGAGGACCTCGCTGATGCCGCACCGCCTGCTATCCAACAACCGTGACTGGGCGGCCGCCACCCAGGCCCGCGACCCGGGTTTCTTCACCCGGCTTGCGCAGCAGCAGAGCCCGCGCTACATGTGGATAGGCTGCGCTGACAGCCGCGTGCCGGCCAACGAGATCACGGGGCTGGACCCGGGCGAGGTGTTCGTGCACCGCAACGTGGCCAACGTGGTGGTGCACTCTGATCTGAACGCGCTGTCGACCATCCAGTTTGCCGTGGAGCACCTGAAGGTGGAGCACATCTTCGTCGTGGGCCATTACGGCTGCGCGGGGGTGCGCGCGGCCATGCGGGGCATCCGCGTGGGCCTGGCCGACAACTGGCTGCGCCATGTGCACGATGTGCGCCTGCGCCACCGCAAGCGGCTGGACCACCTGCCGCCGGATGAGCAGGAAGACATCCTGTGCGAGATCAACGTCATCGAGCAGGTGGGCAACGTGGCCTTGTCCACCGTGGTGCAGGACGCCTGGGCCCGCGGCCAGACCGTGTCCGTGCACGGCTGGGTCTACGGCCTGCGCGACGGCCTGCTCAAGGATCTGCAGGTGACGATGGACCGCCCGGAGACGGTGGTGCAGGTCTTCTCCAACGCCATCAAGCGCTACCCGCGCCAGGGCGCGCCCAGCCGCGCGGTCGGCCACGACGCCGATGACGACAGCCTGGACTGAGCGTTTGCGCTTCCGACCCCCCATGTTCCCCCACGCCCTGACCGACCGCCATGCCTTCGACATCGCGCGCGTGATGCTGGAGGGCTTTGACCGCCACTACCGCCTGTTCCGCGAGGCCAGCGCCGCAGCGCAGCGCCGTTTCGAGCAGGCTGACTGGCACGGCCAGCAGCGGGCACAGCGCGAACGCATCGAGTTCTACGACCTGCGGGTCAACGAGGCGGTGACGCGGCTGCGCAGCGAGTTCAATGCCGATACCGTGTCCCAGAACACCTGGCAGCAGGCCAAGCTGCACTACATCGGCCTGCTGACCAACCACCCCCAGCCCGAACTGGCCGAGACCTTCTTCAACTCGGTGACTTCCAAGTTGCTGCACCGCAGCTACTTCCGCAACGAGTTCCTCTTCGTCCGTCCCGCGGTCAGCACCGAGTACATCGAGAACGACGAGCCCGCGTCCAAGGCCACCTACCGCGCCTACTACCCCACGCGCGAAAACCTGCGCGAGACGCTCATCCGCATCGTTGACAACTTCCAGCTTCAGGCCGCCTTCGAAGACCTGCCGCGCGACATCGACGCCGTGCTGGCCTCCATGCAGGCCGAGCTGAAGCTGCCCCTGGCCGAGTGGCGGCTTCGCGCGAACTTTCAGATCCAGGTGCTGAGTTCGCTGTTCTTCCGCAACAAGGGCGCCTACCTGGTGGGCAAGATCATCAACGGCTTCAACGAGCTGCCGATGTGCCTGCCCATCCTGCACAACGAAGCCGGCAAACTCGTCATCGACACGGCGCTGTTCCGCGAGGACGAACTGCTCATCGTCTTCAGTTTTGCCCGCGCGTACTTCATGGTGGACATGGAGGTGCCCAGTGCGTACGTGCAGTTCCTGCGCGGGCTGATGCCGCGCAAGCCGCGCGCCGAGCTGTACAACGCGCTGGGCCTGCAAAAGCATGGCAAGAACCTGTTCTATCGGGACTTCCTTGCGCACCTGCGGCACTCCAGCGACCGCTTCCGCATCGCGCCCGGTATCAAGGGCATGGTGATGCTGGTGTTCGACCTGCCGTCCTTCCCCTACGTCTTCAAGGTCATCAAGGATTTCTATCCGCCGCAGAAGGACACCACGCGTGAGCAGATCAAGCGCAAGTACCTGCTGGTCAAGCAGCACGACCGCGTGGGCCGCATGGCCGACACGCTGGAGTACAGCAACGTGGCCTTCCCGCGGGTCCGCTTCGATGAGGAGCTCGTCGCCGAACTGCGCCACTTCTGCCCCAGCCTGATCGAGGAGGATGGCGAGATGCTCGTCATCCGCCACCTGTACATCGAGCGCCGCATGATCCCGCTCAACATCCACCTGCAGGACGCCTCGCAGGCGGGTGATCAGGAGCAGATCGAACGCGCGGTGGTGGAGTACGGCAACGCCATCAAGGACCTGGTGGCGGCCAACATCTTCCCCGGCGACATGCTGTGGAAGAACTTCGGCGTCACGCGCCACGGCAAGGTGGTGTTCTACGACTACGACGAGATCGAGTACCTCACCGACTGCAACTTCCGGCGTGTGCCCCCCGCGCGCAACGAGGAAGACGAGATGTCGGGAGAGATCTGGTATGCCGTCGGTCCCAAGGACGTCTTTCCCGAGACCTTCGGCCCCTTTCTGCTGGGCCACGCGGCGGTGCGTGATGTCTTCATGAAGCACCACGGTGATCTGCTGGATGCAGCCTTCTGGCAGGGCCACAAGGACCGCATCGTCCGTGGGCACGTGCACGATGTGTTTCCGTACGAGCCGGCCAGGCGCTTCGCGCACCATGTGGCGCGCGCGCCCAGCGCGGGTTGAAGTTCGAGGCAGTGGCAGGCATGCAGGCATGGCGTGACATTCTGGAGATCGCGAGCTTCGTGGTCACCGTGATCGCGCTGCCGTTCGCCGTCTGGGTCTTCGTGTCCGAGCAGCGCAAGGAGCGTGAGAACGAGGAGGAAGAGGCCTTTCAGCATCTGTCGGACGCCTACAACGACTTCCTCAAGGTGGTGCTGGGCAACGCCGATCTGCAGTTGCGCAGCTCGTCTGCCCTGCCCAACCCCACCCCCGAGCAGAACGAGCGCATGCTGGTGATCTTCGACATGTTGATCGCCCTCTTCGAGCGCGCCTTCCTGGTGGCCTACAAGGACGAGATGAATCCCACGGAGCAGCGGCGCTGGAACTCCTGGGACGACTTCATGCGCGAGTGGTGCCGCCGCGAGGATTTCCACAACGCCTTGCCCCTGCTGCTGCGGGGCGAGGATCCGGCGTTCCAGGCCTACATCCGGCGTGTTGCAGAAGAGGAACGCCAGGCGCCGGGCCTGTCCCTGTCCCGCTGAGCTGCTCACCGCGCTCCAGATCCCCACCATCCGCTTGCCGACAAGGAGCCCCACATGTCCGACCCCATCGTCATCGTCTCGGCCGCCCGCACCCCCATTGGCGGCCTGCTGGGCGACTTTGCCAATCTCGCCGCCTGGGAGTTGGGCGGCGTGGCCATCCGCGCCGCGGTGGAGCGCTCGGGCGTGCCGGCCGAGCGCATCGGCGAGGTGCTGATGGGCAACTGCCTGATGGCCGGGCAGGGCCAGGCGCCGGCGCGCCAGGCGATGCGCCGTGCCGGCCTGCCGGACTCGGTGGGCGCGGTCACGCTGTCCAAGATGTGCGGCTCGGGCATGCGCGCCATGATGTTCGGCCACGACATGCTGGCCGCGGGCAGCGTGGAGGCCGTGGTGGCCGGCGGCATGGAGAGCATGACCAACGCCCCGCACCTGCTGTTCGCGCGCAAGGGCGTCAAGTACGGTGCGACCACGATGTTCGACCACATGGCCATGGACGGCCTGGAAGACGCCTACGAACGTGGCAAGGCCATGGGCGCCTTTGCCGAGCAGTGTGTGGCGAAGTACGCCTTCACCCGCGAGGCGCAGGACGCCTTCGCCATCGCCTCCACCACCCGCGCCAAGGCGGCCAACGAGGACGGCAGCTTCGACTGGGAGATCGCGCCCGTGACGCTGCCCGGGAAGGCGGGGGATGTCGTCGTTGCGCGCGATGAACAACCCTTCAAGGCCAAGCTCGACAAGATCCCCTCGCTCAAGCCTGCGTTCAAGAAGGACGGCACGATCACCGCGGCCAACGCCTCCAGCATCAGCGACGGCGCCGCCGCCCTGGTGCTGGTGCGCGAGAGCACGGCGCGTCAAATGGGCCTGCAGCCGGTGGCGCGCATCGTCAGCCATGCCGTGCACGCACAGGAGCCGCAGTGGTTCTCCACCGCCCCGGCCGGCGCCATGGCCAAGGCGCTGGCGAAGGCGGGCTGGCAGGCACAGGATGTGAACCTGTGGGAGGTGAACGAGGCCTTCGCTGCGGTGACCATGGCGGCGATGGCGGAGTTCAAGCTGCCGCACGACACCGTCAACGTGCACGGCGGGGCCTGTGCGCTGGGCCACCCCATCGGGGCCAGCGGCGCGCGCATCGTGGTCACCCTGCTGGGGGCGCTCAGGAAGCGTGGTCTGAAGCGCGGCATGGCCGCGCTGTGCATCGGCGGCGGCGAGGCCACGGCGCTGGCGGTGGAGATGCTGTGA
>JBMLPD010000480.1:0-2496 GCA_049242285.1 Rubrivivax sp. | reverse complement strand
CTGGCCGAGGCGGTGATCTACATCGTCAAGGGTGCCGATGTCCGTCATGCCCCCATGGTGGACATCGAATCCGTGGCCAGGTGAGACCTTGAACGCAACATCAGGCCAGGGCACATGACCGCAAGTCACCTGCTGGTGGTGGAGGATGAACCCTCCATCGCGGAACTCATCTCCATCAACCTGCGCCATGCGGGCTTCTCCGTGGTCACTGCCGAGTCGGCCGAGGCCGCCAGGGAACAGGTGAACCGTGAACTGCCCGGCCTGGTGGTTCTGGACTGGATGCTGCCGGACCGCAGCGGCATGGCGCTGTGCCGGCAGTGGCGTGCAGAGTCGCGCACGCGCGACCTGCCGGTGATCATGCTGACGGCCCGCGCGGAAGAGGCCGATCAGGTGCAGGGCCTGGAGGCCGGTGCGGACGACTACCTCGTCAAGCCCTTCTCCCCGCGCACCCTGGTGGCCCGTGTACGCGCGGTGCTGCGCCGGCGTTCCCCCCAATCCCTGGACGATGCAGTGCACGTGGGGCCCTTGAGGCTGGATCCTTCCACCCGCCGCGTGACCTGCCTGACGGGGGGCGGGCCGACGGAGATCCGGCTGGGCCCCACCGAGTTCCGTCTTCTTCACTACCTGCTGACCCACCCTGAGCGCGTGCACAGCCGCGCCCAGTTGCTGGACCGGGTGTGGGGCGACCACGTGTTCATCGAGGAACGCACGGTGGACGTCCACATCAAGCGGCTGCGCGAATCCTTGTCCGTGGCGGATTGCTCGGGCATGGTCGAGACCGTGCGTGGCGCCGGCTACCGTCTCGCCTCCGTGCCCCAGGTCGTGGCGGGCTGAGGCGCTTGCGTCCATGGAAGGTCTGATCACCGGCATCATCGGGCTGCTGACCTTCATGCTGATGGGCCTGTTGGCCGGGGCGGGGGTCGGGGCTTTCTGGGGTGTGGCGGCTGCGCTGTCCCTGGTGGGGGCGGTTGCCGGGGCCGTGGGCTTCGTCATGCGTGACCGCCTGCGTGCGCGCCGTTTGCTCGACTGGTTCCGCGGGCCGCTGGACGTGCCGGCACCCCGGCAGGCGGGTTTCTGGGGGGAACTGGCCTACCGGGCCGAGCGGGCCCTGCTGCGCCGTGACGAAGCCACGCACCGCGAACGCGAGCGCCGCGAGCAGTTTCTGTCGGCCATCGAAGCCTCGCCCAACGGCGTGCTGCTGCTGGGCGCGCACGACCAGATCGAGTGGTGCAACCGTGTGGCCGCCGACCACTTCGGCCTGGACCCGCAGCGCGATGTGCGTCAGCCCATCACCAACCTGGTGCGCACGCCGGCCTTCGTGGCCTATCTCCAGGCGGGGCAGTACTTGCAGCCGGTGGTCTATCCCAATCCGCGCGCCCAAGGCACGCTGTCGGTCCTGATCAAGCCCTACGGTCCGGGCCTGAAGCTGGTGCTGTCGCAAGACATCACCGAGCGCGAGCGCGCCGAGGCCATGCGACGGGATTTCGTGGCCAACGTCTCGCATGAGATCCGCACCCCGCTGACCGTGCTGTCCGGCTTTGTCGAGACCCTGGCCACGCTGTCGCTGCGGCCTGACGAACATCAGCGCGTGCTGCATCTCATGCAGCAGCAGACGGGCCGCATGCAGGCCTTGGTGGCCGACCTGCTCACGCTGGCGCAGCTCGAGGGCAGCCCCCGTCCCCAGGTGGATGGCTGGGTGCCGTTGTCCACCCTTCTGGAGCGGGCCGTTGCCGACGCGCAGTCCTTGTCGGTGGGCCGCCACCAGATCGTCGTGGCGCCCGCGCAGGCCGCCGAAGTGGCGTGCAATCTCACGGAGATGCACAGCGCCTTGGGCAATCTGGTCACCAACGCGGTGCGCTACACCCCGGCAGGGGGCCAGGTGGAACTGCGGTGGACCTGCCGTGAAGATGGCAGTGGCCGGTTCGAGGTGCAGGACAACGGCCCTGGCATTGCCCGCGAGCATCTGGCCCGGCTGACCGAGCGCTTTTACCGGGTGGACAGCGGCCGCTCGCGCGAGACCGGCGGCACCGGCCTGGGCCTGGCCATCGCCAAGCACGTGATCCAGCGCCACGGCGGCGAGATCCTCATCGATTCCGAGCCTGGCAAGGGTTCGGTGTTCGCGCTGACCCTGCCCGCGGCGCGCGTGCGGGCGCTGCCCCCGTCCGCGCCCGTGTCGGAGGCTGCCGGCGCGCCCGAGACAGCAGCCATCGCCCAGGGATGACGTCCGCCGGGCCGGCCGGATCTTCGCCCAATGCAGCCATAATGAAGGGCATGTCCGTGACCTTTCCGATCACCGCAGCGCGCTCCGGTTGGCGTTGGCGCAAGCCATCCGCCTGACCCCCCTGCGCGCCCGTTCTGCACGAATCAGGGCGCCTTCCGTCCCCACCCCGCCCGCCTCGCCGGCCTCGCCCGCGTTGCCGGAGGCGGGCCTCGAAGCGGGAACCGAATCAGGATGCTCCTCAGAGCGTTCAACCTGAAAACGGCAGTTGGATGCAT
>JBMLPD010000479.1:0-6416 GCA_049242285.1 Rubrivivax sp. | reverse complement strand
AACCCTGCATCGCAGCAAACCAACCCGCAGCCCATCCACTTGTCTCACCCCGGGTGCGTGTTCAAACGACCGGAGCCACCACTCTGCTGCTGGCGCTGGTCCCCCCGACAGGAATCGAACCTGTATCTAGCGCTTAGGAGGCGCTCGTTCTATCCATTGAACTACGGCGGGATGGCAGGATTCTAGGCAGTCTGAGACGGCTGGCTGCGTCTGACTGTGAAGAGAGCCGTTCCCTGATTGCCCTCAGCGGACATCGACGAGCGGTGCCGGCGGGGTACCACTCGCGTCAGAATGCCTGCCGCCTCCATGGAACCCGGCTGTTCTTGAATTTTTGTTCGTGAACACTGCTGATGGGAGGCTGTGGAGCTTGTGGGCGAAGGTTGGCGCCGTGGGCAACGCGACAGCGGTGTGTCCACGGCAAGCCGGCCCGTTGCAGGGGGGGTCGCCGATCGGCGGTGGTCGTGCCGCTCGGTGCGCTGCTTGAGACTGCCGTGCATGGTCACGGGGTGTCGACGTTCCGCATGGGCGGCGCAATGTCGGCGCGCCTGAATGCGGTTCCTGGCAAGACTTCCGGGCACGTGGCCGGTTTGCCTTGCAGCCTGCCGCACCGTGGAGATCGTGCCAGTGGCGGCGTCTGCGGCTTGCTGCCCGCCCTGCCGAGGCTGTCCCTCAGCTCGGAACGGGCGTCATCGTCAGCATGACCGCGCTCGACCTTCGCGACCTTCGATCTTCACGACGCTTGTGAGACCATGAAAGAGGTGAACGGACGCTCGTCAAGCCCGCACAGGGGGTGGATGGAGGACGACGCGTTGTGCGGGGTGAAGATGCTGACGCGAGAGGAGTTGCCAGCCGATCTGAACCCGACGTGGCGCACGAGCCACGAGAAGTTTCCTGAAGCGGTCGGGAAGGCCAAGAGGCGGGTTCACCTTTCGCCTTTGCAAATCATCAGCAGACAGTCAGTCAGACAGACGGCCGCCGTTCGGCTGCCAGTTCAGCAGATCGGCGCAGGCCCGGCCCGGGCTTGGCCCGGCCCTCGCTGTTCACAGCGCCAGCGTCATGAACACGCTGAGGGGATCCGGCTTGTAGTCACCGAAGGGGCTGCAGTATTCAAAGCCGAAGCGCTCGTAAAGCTGCCGGGCGGGCTTGAAGGGTTCCATGGAGCCCGTTTCCAGGCTCAGGCGCCGAAAGCCGCGGGCACGCGCATGGTCGATCAGGTGCGTCAGCAGGGCACGGCCCGTGCCGCGCCCTCGCAGCCGGCGCGGGGTGCGCATGGATTTCACTTCGCCGTGGCCGTCGCCCAGATCCTTGAGCGCGGCCGAGCCCAGCAGCAGGCCGCCTTCCCACGCAGTCCAGAAGGTGATCTGGGGAGCGCGCAGCCGGTCAAGGTCCAGCGCGTGCACGCTCTCAGGTGGGGACCACGCGTACATGTCCTCCAGGTGTTCCTGCAGCAGGGCATGGACCTCGGGGCGGCTCAGGTCGTCGGTTTCGATGTGCATCGAGGTGTGCGGCCGGATCGGCAGGCCGTGCTCCTTGGCGTAGCCTATCACCTGCTCCAGCGTGCCAAGCGCTAGCTTTTCCAGCAGCCGTTGCCGGGCGCTGAGCACCGCGGTTTCGGTCAGCTCCAGCGCACGGGCGGTATCGGCCAGGGTGGTGCCTGCAGCCCAATGGCCCAGCACCCGCAGTTCACGCGCCGACAAGCTGGCGTGCGGGAGCCGCTCCACGGCCCCTTGCGCGTTCATGCGCAGGCGCCGGGCCAGGCCCGGCGTGGCGTACAGGTCTCCGGCCGCCACGGTGCGCACGGCTTCGACCAGTCGGTCTCCAGCCTGATCTTTGGTGATGTAGCCGATGGCACCCGCCTGGAAGGCACGCAGGGCGTAGGCTTCATCGGCGTGCATGCTCAGCATCATGAGCGGCCAGCGATGGCCCCGTACCCGCAGGGCCCCCACCAGTTCGATGCCGTTCATGCCGGGCATGGACATGTCCACCACGCCCACGTCGAAGGGGTGCTGTTCCACCAGTTCCAAGGCCGCCTGCGCGCTGGGAGCAGCGTGGACCTGCCAGCCGGGCTGGGCGCCCGTGAGGATGCGGATCAGACCCTGGCGAACGGTGGTGTGGTCGTCGACCACCAGCACCTGCAAGGTGTCATTCACGCCGAGGCTCCAGCGGCGTCCAGCGGCAGCCGCACCGTCAGGCGTGCGCCGCTGCCTGGGGCGTTGTCCAGCATCAAGGTGCCGCCGAACAGGGCGACGCGCTCGCGCAGCCCGCGCAAGCCCCAGGAGCCCTCGCGCCGCAGCGCGTCGGCGGGCAGCCCGATCCCGTTGTCTTCCACCACCAGCACAACATGGCTGTCGGCCACGCGCAGATCGATGTTGACGTCCGTGGCGTGGGCGTGCCGGGCGACGTTGGTGAGCGCCTCCTGCACCATCCGGTACAAGGCCGTGGCCACCCCGGGGTGCACCTGCGGGTCGTGCTCGTCGCGCCGCACCGTCACCTCGATGTCCATCCGTTCGGCCGCCGTGCGGGCCAGAGACTCCACTGCGGCGTTCAGGCCCAGGTCGTCCAGCATCAGCGGACGCAGGTCGTCCGAGATGCGGCGCACGGCCACGATGGTCTCGTCGATCAAGTCCTTCATGGATGCGATGCGTCGCGCCGAGCCCGTCCCCGTGGCCACCTGTGCCAGGCCCGCCAGCTCAAGCGTCAGCGCGGTGAGCAGTTGCCCGAGCTCGTCGTGCATGCCGCGCGCCATGCGCAGGCGTTCGTCCTCCAGCGTGCCCACCAGGCTCAGGGCCCAGGCGCGCAACTGCGCCGGGCTGGGCGCTGCGTCATCGGCTGCCAGCGGCAGGGGGATGGGAGCGAGGGTCACCGGGGACCTCGGTGTGTGCGGCGCGGGGCGCGGATGGTCGATGAACAGGTCATGTCAGGATCCTGGTGGGTCGTGGGGGCCCGTGGAATCCCTGGTTCGATGAATGGGTAAGTGATGGTAGCGGTGTCCGGGCTTCGTGTCATGACCATTTGATGCCGCCAGGCTTCCGGGATTCGGTACATTCAGCCATGGGATTCACCGAAGTGCCCCGCGCCCCTTCGAGCGGGCCGGCAGATGCGGGCCCGGTGGCCGGCATCGTGGCCATCGGCGCATCGGCGGGCGGCCTGGCGGCGCTGCAGGAGTTTCTGGCCCATGCCCCGATTGTGGCGGGACTGGCCTGGGTGGTGGTGCAGCACCTGGATCCCACGCGCAAGACCGTGCTGGCCCAACTGCTGCAGCGCGACACCCTGATGCCGGTTCGGGAGGCCCAGGACCTCCAGCGGGTCCACCCCGACACGGTCTACGTCATCCCTCCCAACGCCACCTTGACCTTGGTGGATGGCCACCTTCACGTGGCCGTGCCCGCCGAACCCCGTGGCCGGCGCCACCCCATCGACGCCATGTTCGAGTCCCTGGCCCGGGTGATGGGTGAGCGAGCGGTGGGCGTGGTGCTGTCGGGCTCGGGCGACGATGGCACGCGCGGGTTGCGCCTGATTCGCGATGCGGGTGGATTGACGGCGGTTCAGCAGCCTGAGACGGCGCAGTTCGACGCCATGCCCGGCAGCGCGTTGCGCGCGGGCGTGGTCGATCTCGTGGGGCCTGCCGGCACGTTGGCGTCGGACATCGTTCAGGCGCTGCAAGCCCGCGTGCGCGGGCGCCCGCCGGGAAAGACGGCCGATGCGGATGGCGTCGGGCCGCGCCCGGCACCGGCACCGGCACCGGCAACTGCCGGCGCAGCCGCCAACCCTGCGGACGACGGCGAATCCCGGCATGACGCCCGGCGTCTGGTGGCCATCCTGCGCCTGCTGCAATCGCGCGGCTGCCACGATTTCTTCCTTTACAAGCGCAGCACCCTGCTCAGGCGCATCGAGCGGCGCATGGGCATCCACCGCATCGCCACCATGCAGGCCTATGCCGAACGGCTGGCCGGTGACGATGCCGAACTCCAGTTGCTGGCCAAGGAACTGCTGATCGGCGTGACGGCCTTCTTCCGCGACACCCCCGTGTGGCACGCCCTCAAGCAGGATGTGTTGCCTGCGCTGCTGAAGGCGCACGGCGATGGCTGGCACATGCGCGCGTGGGTGGCGGGCTGCTCCACGGGCGAGGAGGCCTACTCCCTGGCCATCGTCTTTCGAGAGGTGCTGGAGGCCCTGCCGGCCTTTGCCAACTGCAGCCTTCAGGTCTTTGCCACCGATCTCAGCAAGGACGCCATCGACCGGGCGCGGCGCGGGGTGTACCCGGCCTCCATCAGTGGGGAGGTCTCGGCGCAGCGTCTGGCGCGCTTCTTCACTCCGCAGGAGGGCGGCTGGCGCGTCGCGAAGGAGGTGCGCGAAATGGTGGTGTTCGCGCCCCACGACCTCACCGTGGACCCCCCCTTCACCCGGCTGGACCTGCTGAGTTGCCGCAACCTGCTGATCTACCTGACGGCACCCCTGCAGCGCCGTCTGTTGCCGCTGTTTCACTACAGCCTGCGGCCCGACGGTGTGCTGCTGCTGGGCAGCTCGGAGACCATCGGCCGTTTCGACGATCTCTTCGAGACTTCGGACGCCCGGCTGCGCCTGTACCGGCGCCGGCAGGTGGCCCGGCCGGTGCCCGTGCCCGACTTTTCCTTCAGGCCCGTTGTCGTGGCCGCTGAACCGCAACCCAAGGAGTCTGTGTTGTCAGATGAACCCGCCCCTGCGCCCAGCCTCCAGGTGCTGGTGGACCGCTTTCTGATGCAGCAGTGGGCGCCGCCTTCGGTGCTTGTGAATGATCGCGGCGACATTGTCTACATCAACGGCCGCACGGGCCGCTACCTGGAGCCTGCTGCGGGCAAGGCCAACTGGAACGTGCACGTCATGTCCCGGGAGGGCCTGCGCGCGCCGCTGGTGGCGGCGATGCGACAGGCTGTCGAACAGCGCACCGCGGTGGAGGTGCATGAGGTGCCGCTGGACAGCCCCAACGGACCTCCGGCCCTGGATCTGAGCGTGCGCTGCATGGACGAGGTGCCGGGTCTGAAAGGCATGCTGCTGATCGTGTTTCGAGACCTTCAGCAGCACGCCGCCGGCGCCGGGCGGCGGCGCCGGCGCACGCGCAGCGCCGTGCACCAGGAGCTGGAGGCCGAGCTGCAGCGCGCGCGCGAGGAGTCGCAGTCGCTGCGCGAGGAGATGCGCGCCTCGCAGGAGGAGCTTCAGGCCGCCAACGAAGAGTTGCAATCCACCAATGAGGAACTGCAGTCCACCAATGAGGAGCTCACCAGCTCCAAGGAGGAGATGCAGGCCATGAACGACGAACTGCAGGCCGTCAATGCGGAACTGCAGGCCAAGCTGGACGACCTGGCCATTGCGCAGAGCGACATGCGCAACCTGCTCAACAGCACCGACATCGCCACGCTCTTCCTGGACAAGAGCCTGCACGTGCGCCGCTTCACCGAGCGTGCGCGCAAGGTCATCAGCCTGCGCGATGGTGACGTGGGTCGCCCCTTGAGCGACCTGACCAGCAGCCTGGACTATCCGACCCTGGAGGACGACGTGCGCGACATGCTGCGCACCCTGGTGGTGTGCGAGAAGCAGGTGCGCAGCCGCGAGGGCCGCTGGTACGCCGTGAGGATCATGCCCTACCGCACCCAGGAGGACGTGATCGAAGGGGCGGTGATCACTTTCGTGGACGTGAGCGCCGCAAAGGCGGCGCCGGCCGGCTGAGCGGGAAGGGCCGAGGAAGCCTGGTCGGTCAGGCCAGCGGTTCAGGGGCGCAGGAGCGCCAGGTCATGACCCGCCCAATGCACATCGGAGGAGACCGCCGTGCACCCCTCGATGCGTGCCTGAGCGATCAGCAGGCGGTCAAACGGGTCTTGGTGGACGTCTGGCAAACGGCCTGACTCGATCACATGGGCGTCACTGATGGGCATCACGCCAGCGCCTGCGGCCAGGCACTCGTCCCTGAACGTGGCAGGGTCCACCGGCAGCTTGCCCAGGCGGTGCTTGATCGAGACCTCCCAGATGCTCGCCACCGACACCACGCAGGGTGTTCTGGCGATCATGTCCCGGGTGACGGTTCGCAGACGGGGATCGCCCAGCAACCACCACAGCATGACCTGCGTGTCGAGCAACAGCCTCATGGCAATCCCAGCAACCGGCCCGCTTCAGCATCGGCCTCGTCGCTGAACGCGGCATCCAGTTCAAGGCCTTTCTCAGCCCATGAGCCCCAGCGACTCAGACCAGGAGGTGAGCCACAGGGCACCAGACGCACAAGGGGCTCTCCATGGCTGGCGATGATGACCTCGTCGCCAGCCACAGCTGCCTTCACCAGTTTTGAGAGTTGGTTCTTGGCTTCCAGCATGTTGACTTGCACGGCAGGCTCCAGTCTTGCATCTGGATGCGAAGGTAACAATCTGGGCTAACTTTCATGATGTGGG
>JBMLPD010000478.1:0-2400 GCA_049242285.1 Rubrivivax sp. | reverse complement strand
CTGACCATCGGCAGTGCGATTGCCTTGCTGTATTCGGCCTGGCTGTTCATCTTCAACCCGCTGTCCCGGTTGCAGGCCGGGCTGGCCAGAGTCGAGGCGGGCGACTTGGGCGCGCGGGTCGATCCAGGCGCCAACGACGAATTCGGCGCGCTCGCGGCCGGTTTCAACCGGATGGCCGAAACCCTGCAGGGCCTGTACCAGAACCTCGAGTCCAAGGTGCAGGAAAAGACCGAGCATCTGGAGGCGCAGCGAGCGCGCCTGGCGGCCTTGTACAACTCGGCCGCGTTCGTGGCGCGTGCCGAAACCTTGGAGGCGCTGGCGCAGGGCATTGCCAAGCAGGTGCGCCAGGTGGCCCGCGCCGACGCTTCGGCCGTGCGTTGGTCGGACGAGGCCAACCGCAAGTACCTGTTGCTGGCGTCGGATTGTTTGCCGCAAGCCGTGATCGACGAGGAACTGTGCATCCCCACGGGCGACTGCCTGTGCGGCCAGCCCCAGGGCGGCGCCATGACACGGGTGATCCCCATACTGCCGGATGGCCCTGCTTCGCGGCTCGGCCACTGCGCACGCGAAGGCTTCCAGACCGTCATCAGCGTGCCCGTCAGGCTGCACGAGCGCATGGTGGGCGAGCTCAACCTGTTCTACCGCGAACCCAGGGCACTATCCGACGACGACCGTGCCTTGCTGGAGACCATCGCCAGCCATCTGGCGGGTGCCATCGAGGGCCTGCGTGCAGCAGCCCTGCAACGTGAGACCGCCGTGGCCGAAGAGCGCAGCTTCATCGCCCGCGAACTGCACGACTCCATCGCCCAGAGCCTGGCCTTCCTGAAGATCCAGTTGGGCCTGCTGCGCAGTGACATCAAGAGCACTGATGCCGCCCGCATCGACAGGACCCTGGGCGAACTCGACGCCGGCGTTCACGAGAGTCTCGGCGACGTGCGTGAACTGCTGGTGCACTTCCGCACCCGCACCAACAGCGAAGACATTGCACCCGCCCTGAAGACCACGCTGCAGAAGTTCGAGCACCAGACCGGCCTGGCCACCCACCTGGACATCGAGGGCGACGGCATGCCTCTGCCCGCGGACGTTCAAGTGCAGGTGCTGCACGTGGTGCAGGAGGCGCTGTCCAACGTGCGCAAGCATGCGCAGGCGAGAGAGGTGTGGGTGGAAGTGCAGCAGACGCCGCAGTGGCGCGTGGAGGTGCGCGACGACGGCTGTGGCTTCGACCCCGATGGCGCCGGCCCCGACGAGACCCATGTGGGGCTGCGCATCATGCGCGAGCGGGCGCACAACATCGGCGCGACGGTGGAGGTGGCCTCGGTGCCAGGCTCGGGCACTTGCGTGGTGCTGAAGCTGCCCGAACGTTTGGGGCTGGCCGCATGATCGCCGCACAGCCCATTCGCGTGCTGGTGGTCGACGACCACACGCTGTTCCGCCGTGGACTGATTTCGCTGCTGGCGGGCGACGCCCGCTTTCAGGTGGTGGCCGAGGCCGGCGACGCCAACGAGGCGCACCAGCGGGCGGCGCAAACCCAGCCCGACGTGATCCTGCTGGACAACCACATGCCTGGCGTCAACGGCGTCGACGCGCTGGCCGGGTTCAAGGCATCGGCGCCCCAAGCCCGGGTGCTGATGCTGACCGTCAGCGAGGACGAGCGAGACCTGGCGGCCGCCTTGCGCGGCGGCGCCCGCGGCTACCTGCTCAAGACGATGGACAGCGAGATGCTGGCCTCGGCCATCCAACGCACGATGGCGGGCGTTTCGGTCGTCAGCCCCGAGATGACGAGCAAGCTGGTCAATGCCTTCCAGACGGGGCAGGGCACTGCCACGCCTCCGCCGCCGGCCGTCGACACCGACCCCATCCACAGCCTGTCGCCGCGTGAGCGCGAGATCCTGGCCCTGATCGCCAAGGGCGCCAGCAACAAGGAATTGGCACGCGACCTGAATATCGCGGAAGCCACGGTCAAGATCCACGTCCAGCACATCCTGCGCAAGCTGAACCTCAGCTCGCGTGTGCAGGCAGCGGTGTACCTGGCAGGGCGGCAGGGGTGAACGCCGGGGACGATCTGCTGGACCTGCTTGCGCTGCGTTACTCCGTGGGGCCGAAGTATCTGGCACCTCCTGGGCCCAGCGCAGAGCAGTGGGCCCGCGCCGCGGACCTGGCCTTGCGTGCGCCCGACCATGGCGGCCTGCGCCCGTTCCGGTTTGTCGTGGTCGGTGACAGCCAGCGCCTTGCATTGGCCGAGATGTTCGCCACGGGTGCGCAGCAACGTGGGCAGGCCGCCGAAGAAGTCGAGCGCGCCAGGGCGCGAGCCTTCAACGGCCCCGGGCTCGTCGCGCTGGTCGCCCGCGTGCGCGACGACGTGCCCGATGTCCCGTCGCACGAACAGTGGCTGTGCGTCGG
>JBMLPD010000477.1:0-1156 GCA_049242285.1 Rubrivivax sp. | reverse complement strand
GCCACGGCCGAGCCGCCCATGTTGAAGACGGCGCCGAGCTTGGCGCCCTCGACCTGCATGTCTCCCGCGGTGCGCGACAGCTGCATGGCGGCCATGACGTGCTGGGACACGCCGGTGGCGCCGATGGGGTGGCCCTTGGACTTCAGGCCGCCGGAGGGGTTGACGGGCAGGGCGCCGCCTTTGCGCGTGCTGCCGTCCAGCGCGGGCCGGGCGCCCTCGCCGCGCGGGGCCAGGCCCATGGCCTCGTAGTGCAGCAGCTCGGCGATGGTGAAGCAGTCGTGCAGCTCGATGAAGCTCAGGTCCGACAACTGCGCACCGGCCGAGGCCAGGCCCTGCTGCCAGGCGCGCGCCGAGCCCTCGAACCAGGTGGGGTCGCGCCGCGACATGGGCATGAAGTCGTTGACCTGGGTGCGCGAGCGCCAGCGGATGGGCGCCACCTTGGCGCGCGGGTTCGGCTCCATGCTCAGCACCAGCGCCGCCGCGCCGTCGGACACCAGCGAGCAGTCCGAGCGCTTCAAGGGCCCGGCCACAAACGGGTTCTTTTCCGACGGCGTGCGGCAGAAGTCGAAGCCGAAGTCGCGCCGCATGTGGGCGTAGGGGTTGGCCATGCCGTGGTGGTGGTTCTTGGCGGCGATGGCGGCCAGCGCGTCGGCCGGGTCGCCATAGCGCTGGCCGTACTCGGTGGCGATCTGCCCGAACACCCCGGCGAAGCCCGCCGGGTCGCCTGACTCCTCCTTGACGTAGGAGCAGCGCAGCAGCGTGGCCGACACCTGCGGCGTGGTCAGGCCGTTCATCTTCTCCATGCCGATGACGAGCGCCCGCTTCATGCGGCCGGACTTCAGCGCATCCACAGCCGCCCAGATGGCGGCCGAGCCCGTGGCGCAGGCGTTCTCGCAGCGCACGGCCGGGGTGTGGCGAAAGGCCGGAATGGCCACCGCCGGCAGCGCGGCGGTGAAGTCCTGCGGCACGAAGCCGGCGTTGAAGTGGCCGACGAAGAGGCCGTCGATCTCCTCGGGCGCCAGGCCCGCGCTGTCCAGCGCCGGCAGCGCCGCGTCGCGGATGAGCTGTTCCAGGTCGATGGCGTCGAGCTTGCCGAAGGGCGTGTGGCCCCAGCCGGTGATGAGAGGGTCGTGGGTCATGGGGGGTGGTGGCCGTG
>JBMLPD010000476.1:0-6070 GCA_049242285.1 Rubrivivax sp. | reverse complement strand
TCGATGTAGATCAGCTTGACCTTGCCGCGAAAGCCATTGGCCAGCAGGTGGGCCAGCACGTCCTTGTTGTCGCCGTGGTAGAGCAGGCCACCCTTGGGCAGGTCCTTGGGCCAATCGCTCCAGCCTGCTTCCTGCAAGGGCAACGCCTGGCCCGCCGTGGCGTCAAAGCGCTCGATGGCCTGGGCGGGGTAGGCCCGCACGCGAGCGAGCGGCCTCTTGCCCACCCAGGTGAGCATGGGGCGACCCTTGGCCTTCGCGACGGTCACGTCCTTGGGCTTCTTGATGTTGTCGGTCATGGTCAGTCTGTGTTCTGTACTTGGACGCCAGCGGGTCAGCCGCCGCGGATGAAATCGCGGACCTGGGCGTAGCCCTCGGCCATGAGTTCACTGCGCTCGGCAAACATCACGTGGTAGGCCAGCTTCTCCGGGTTCAAGCCCTCCCACTGCTTCAAGGCCACGGCCTTCTTCCCTTCCAAAGTCTGTGGACTTTCGCCCTGCCGGTGGCGATTCAGGTCCGCGTGGATGTCGGGGCTGTAGAGGTCTTTCTTGACCTCGATCATCAAGTGTTTGCCGTCAGTACGCCGCAGCACGAAGTCAGGCGTGTAGCGGTGCCAGCGGCCATCGTCGCCCAGGTACTCGGCGTAGAGGTCGGTCTTGCCGGGGTCGGTGATGCCACCGGTGAACCAGACACCTTCGATCTGATGCCCTTCGGCTTGCAGCTGTGCCAATGCCCAGCGCAGAAAGTCGGCCTCGGGCTTGGAGTCGAAGTTGTAGCCCTCGTAGTGGAAGCTGCTGTCCAGCGCATGTGCGGCGTCCGGCATGTCGCGTGCCGTCAGGTACAGCGCCTCGCGCTCCTTGGCAAAGCTGATGCGGGCCGTGTAGACCGGCTGCCCACCTCGCTCGGACTTCTCGAACCCATCAGCCTTCACCAGAGCGATGGCCACGTCGATTTCTTAAAAGTGCTCTTCGTAGTCTGAGCGCTGGGCTTCGATCTGCTGGCCCAGGGCGGCGAGGTGGTAATCAGGGATGTCAGCGCCCACGCCATAGGCGCTGCGCAGGGCTGCCAGCACTTCCGCCGTGGGAAGGTGGTAGTTGGCGGCCAGCTCGGCAGCGGCGGCGTAGCCGTCCAATTCAGGCGGCAGCGCCGGCAAGACATCGTCGCCGCCATCCACTTTCTGTAGCGCGGTGGTACCCGCAGCGGTTTGCATGGGTGTCAAGGTCTCCACCGTCACGCCGGCTGGCGCAGCCACGTCTGGCACCGCCAGTTGTAGCGGCGCAGTCGTCCCGGCCTCGGCCTTGCGGCGGTAGCGCAGCACGCGCTTCTTGATCAGCAGGGGCGGCAGGTGGGGCCGGTGCAGCACGATCTCGCGCTCCACGCGCTCGGCCTGCTGGGCGTCCAGGTCCTTGAGTGAGGTGCCGTAGGTCTCGGCCAGTTGAGCTTCCAGCGTCTTGCGGTTGCTGTCCGTCAGGTAGACGCGGGCCGGGTGCTTGTTGCCGGGCACCTGGCGCAGGCATCGGGTGGCCGCCTGCAGCACGAAGTTGTTGCTGTTGGCCAGCTTGCGGACCAGCGCTGTCGCAAACAAGCTGGGGCAGTTCCAGCCCTCGGTGCCCATGTTCACCAGCAGCAGCACCCGTTCGGGCGCTTCGGGGCTGCGGGCCACGGCTTCGAACTGGCGCCGCGTGCCTTCGCTGCTCTTGCCATCCACGGCCAGAATGGTGTCCGTGCCGATGCCGCGCTGGGCGAGGGCCGATTCGACAGCGCCGCGCAGTTCATCGCGGGTCTCGATGTTGGGGAAGTACAAGGCCAGGCGCGCAGGCGCACCGTTGGGCAGGCAAACGGCCCAGTAGTCGCGCACGAAGTCATCGATGACGCTGGTCACCAAGGTGTCGGCCTCGCCGTCACCCAGGTCGAACACCTTGATGTTCTTGGCCAGCTCCTTCAGCACGCCGTCACGGATGCCTTCGCCCAGGCCGTACCAGACCACCACATCGCGCAGCGGCTGACGCTCAAAGTAGGGCGTGCCGGTGGCGTTGATCACGACGATCAGGTTGGTTTCCTCGGCCAGGTAATCGATGGTGCGTCGGACCTTCTTGATGCCGTCATCCTTGAAGACGAGTTCACCGGTCTCTTTGTCCTTTTCCCACTTGCCCAGCAGTTTCTGCCCGTAGGTGTGGTGGGCCTCGTCCGAGAACACGGCCAGATGCGGCAAAGATGCCACGGCCTGCAGCCGCAGGTTGGCCAGCTCGATCTGTTCCTGCACCTTGGTGCCGGCGAACAACGCAACCTGTTGGCTGTTGCCGCGCACGTTCGGTTTCTGGATGCGGATCTTCTCGGTGTTGGTGACGATGACGTTGAAGTTGCTGCCCCACACGATGGGGATCTGCTTGTCGCCGTCACGCGTGAAGGTGAGCTTCAGACTGGCGGCAAACGGCTTGTGCATGCGCGGCGGCAGCAGCTTGTCGTAAGGCACATCAGACAGTTCGCGCAAGGCACTGAGGATGGTCTTGCCAGGCGCAAAGATCAGCGCGTTCTGCACGAAGGGACCATCGGGGTACTCCATGGCCATGGCGAATTCGGTGGCCACGATGGAGCCCATCAGGATCGTCTTACCGGCGCCCATGGCGAGGGCCAGGATGTAGCTGGCGTAATCCAGGGTCAGGGACTCGCGCAAACTCTCCAAGGCGTACTGGCGAACGAAGGCGTTATCGGACTTGACCCGCTCCAGGCAGCTTTCCAGGCCCTCGTCTGCGATGAAGCTGACGATGTCAGGGTGGGTCAGGCCCATGGCCTCGCGGCGGTCTTTCGGCTTGGGAAACAGCCTGGCGTAGAGGTCAGGAATCTTCGGCGTCTCCAGCACAAGGCGGAGGTACCAGTAGGTTTCCAATGCGCGGAACTGGGCTCGCCGAAGGTAGCGAAGCTGGCCGGTCTCATCGTCCTCGGTGGCGAACTCAAGAATTTCGCGAATCGCTGGGAACGCATCGCACGGGTAGTTGCCAGCGCGCCAGGCGTCTACGCGCTGTGTCAGGACTTGATAGAGGTAGGACATAGAGGGTCAGGGGTCGGCCGGCGTGCTGGCGCCCGGCCAGAGGCGGGCGAAGTCAAACGAAAGCTGACGGTGGTGTCGGATCGACAGAAGATAAACCGTCGCATCGGCGTCCGTGGCCGTGTAGAGCATCAGGTAGTCGCCATGCAGGTACTCGCGCAGGGCGCTGGCTGCGCCGGCCGGCAACGCCGCCAGCTGGGCCAGGGCCTCCGCCGACTGCGGCAGGTTCTCCAAGTAGCGCCGGCCGATGCGGGGGAACCGCGCCAGGTTGGGGATGACCGTGGCCCGCAGTTCGGCCAGCAGGTCGTCGAAGGCGAAGGCCGCGTCGGCTTCGGTCAGGAACGCCTCGATGGCGTCCAACCGTTCCAGAAAACTCGCGGTCAGTTCGACCCGGTAGAGCTCCTCAGCCACGCTTCTTGGCGGTCTTGCCGCTGGTGGTGGCGGCGCGGCGCTGCTGAAGCTGGGCGATGGCGGCATCGGCCCCAACGGTGCGGCCGGCCTCGATGTCGGCCAGGCCGCGTTGCGCGTCGGCTATCAGCAGCAGGTGGATGCGCTCGCGCTCCAGGCGGTGGTAATAGTCCAGCCGGTCGGCGTCGATCAGCGCCACGTAGCTCTCGCCGTTCTTGGTGATGATCTTCTCGGCGCCGGCCTTGGCCTGGTCGGCCAGTTCGGACAGGTTGGCGCGCGCCTGGGTGAAGGGCACCACATCGCTGGCTGAAAAGCCCATGGCCGGCTCCTTTGAAGGGTAGATGACAGAATTCTGTGCATCATACGATCGGCAGATGCTCTGCTGAAGGTGACAAGACACCGCCGACTTGGGCCGGCCGCGCAGCTTGGTTTGCAGTCAGGCAGGCGGTGCGCAGGGTGTACCACGCAGGGCCGTGACATCAGCAGGGCCGGCATCCACCTCGTGCGCGGCATGGCGGAGGACTTGGCCGCCACCTCTGGCGGACGCAACGCGCACGTTGCACCGCCCTTGGCAGCGGATGAAGCACCAGGGCCAGTGGACATCGAGGCAAACACACGAGACTCTTTCACCTCCGAACAGCAAGCAAGTGCGGCCTCCCCCGTGTTCGTTCATGTTGACCCGCCAAAACCGACATTGGTGTTCGAGCGCCCAGCGACGGGCCACTCATCTCCAACGGCAGGCATCCCCTACAACCCTCTCGCCATGCAGATCGAACCACTTCGTCACCACCTGGGCCTGGTGGACGAGATTGCGAATACCTTGAACCAGTCGTGGGGTGATCTAGCTCCTTGGAGCACCACTGACAAGATTCGAGACAGGCTGTTGGCCGGTACAGGTGACGCGGACTTTCCACGTGTTCTGGTGGCCCTTGGCGAGAACGGAACCTTTGCGGCCACGGGCTCTGTAAAGCTCCATGAGCTGCCCTCACGCCCGACCATGGTTCACTGGGTGGGCGAGATCTTCGTCCAACCTGAACATCGCGGAAAAGGGCTGGGCGCAAGAGTGACCCAGGCTCTGTCCGAGTACGCTTTCGCAAGAGGTGTGCAGGCGCTGTATCTGTACACACCCGATCAGCAGTCGCTGTATGCGCGTCTTGGCTGGACAGAAGTGTCCACAGAGACGGTGAACCATGAAGTCGTCTCGCTCATGGTGCTGTCGAGCGGCCCCTCGGCGTTTCGTGCGGAACCCCACAGTCAGGATTGATGGTTGCCCGGCACGTGTTCGTTGCCTGCGGGCGCAGTCTGCACCCCGGTTTGCATCCACTTCGCCGCACGACCTTTGCCGGTGGGGGCGATCACACCCTCGGCTTTCAGGGGTGAGGTCACTGGGCCCAGCTAGGCCCCACTCCGGGGACGCGCCGTCCGCTTGTGCACCCACTCGAGAAGAGCTTCGTTCATGCGAGTCTGCCAGCCCGTTCCCGTTGCCTTGAAGTACTGCAGAACTTCCGGGCTGTAGCGCACGCTGACAAGTTGCTTGGTGGGTGCCACTTGAGGGCCTCGCTCCCCGCGCTGGCGCCTCTGGGCAACCGCGGCACGAACGGCGTCATAGCCACCACCCTTCACAACAACGGCGTTTGCCATCTTCTTCTCTTCGGCAGCCGTGAGCGCCCTGTCCTTGCCAGGGGCGGCTGCAACAAGCGCCTCCCACTCAGCGGGAGTAGCCGGAAACTTCTTTCGCGTAACGACGGACTTCATGCTTCTCTGCCCTGCGAAGGCTGATGATGTGCGGCTCATCGCCTCGCTCCGTGTAGGTCATGTGCACGACGATGCCCTCCAACCACCCGAGCAGGTTGATCCTCTGCTCGCCATAGGTTTCCCGGGCATCTTCCCAGGTAAGGACTGGTCCGTCGAAGACCGCTTCGCACCCAAGGAAGTCAAGTCCGTGGGTTTTGATGTTGCGAAGACGCTTCGGCTCGTCCCAAGTCGCCATTATTTGATTGTAGCTACGCTGGAGTACCGAGGGAGATTTCTTTGTAGCTACGTCAAGAGGGAGCGTTACGAAAAAAGTTCGTCCGATTGCGACACGATGCGCTCAACCAAGCGAAGCGTCCCCTCACGCCGCCATCGGCACCAGGAAGTCGCGACTGATGCCCACGCCCAGGTCGTTCACGCGGTCCAGGAACTGGGTCAGGTAGGCGTGCAGACCGGTGGCCAGGATCTCGTCGATGCGGCCGTATTGCAGGTCGCTCTTCAGGCGGCCGGCGCGGCGCAGGGTTTCGGCGCTTTGCTGGTTGGCCACGAGCTGCAGGTTGGCCACCACCTCGTTCATGCAGGCGGCCAGCGAGCGCGGCATGTCCGGGCGCAGGATGAGCAGCTCGGCCACGCGCTCGGGGCGGATGACGTTGCGGTAGACCTTGCGGTAGACCTCGAAGCCGGAGACGGAACGCAGGATGGCGCTCCAGTGGTAGAAGTCCACTTCCTGGGCGGAGCCGGCGCTGGGGAGTGCTGAGCCGCCTGTCGTCTGCATCAGGGCTTGTACCTGCGCCTGAACTGGAGCCTGGGTCTGGGCTTGGGCTTGGGCTTGGGCTTGGGCTTGGGCTTGGGCTTGGGTCTGGGTCT
>JBMLPD010000475.1:0-10436 GCA_049242285.1 Rubrivivax sp. | reverse complement strand
TCGACCGCAGCTTTGCCGTCACCTACTACCTGCAGGCCGTGGCCATCGGCATCGGGCTGATCGGGGTGGCGGCCAGCCTGTCGGCCCAGGTGCTGGCACGGCGCAAGGAGTTCGGCCTGCTGTCGCACCTGGGGCTGACCGGCCGGCAGGTGGTGGCCGTGGTCACGGCCGAGGTGGCCGCCTGGCTGGCCGCCGGTGCCGTGGTGGGCCTGATTCTGGGCCTGGCCATCAGCGTGGTGCTGGTGCACGTGGTGAACCCGCAGAGCTTTCACTGGACCATGGACCTGGTGCTGCCCTGGGCGCGCCTGGCAGCGCTGTGCGCCGCGGTGCTGGCCGCCGGTGCGGTGACGGCGGCGCTGACGGCCCGCCGCGCGGCCTCGCGCAGCGCCGTGCTCTCCGTGAAGGAGGACTGGTGAGGCTGCCGAACCGCACCACGCGCCGCGCCTGGCTGCTGAGGCTGGCGTCCCTGGGCGCCGGGCTGGGGCTGGGAGGGACTGCCGAGGCGGCTCAGCCAGCGCCGCTGACGGGCCCCGCCTCGCCGCCGCCAGACCCGGTGCGGCGCGGCCGGCCCCTGGTCTTCCCGCGCGACCATGGCGCGCACCCGGCCAGCCGCATCGAGTGGTGGTACGTCACCGGCTGGCTGCGCGACAGCGCGGCGGCCGAACCGTTCACCTCACTGCGGGGCCTGATCGGTTTCCAGATCACCTTCTTCCGCAGCCGCACCGGCCTGGCCGAGGGCCTGGGCGGGCGCTTCGCGGCGCGGCAGTTGCTGTTCGCCCATGCGGCGCTCACCGATCCGGACGCGGCCACGCATCAGCACGACGCGCGCCTGGGACGCTGGTCCGGGCAGGACGAACCAGGTGCTCGGGTGCGCGCAGCCCTGCACGATGCCGATATCGCCGTGCACGGCTGGCGCTTGCAGCGACTCGACGGGCCGGCGCGCTGGTCAGCCGACCTGGCAGCGCGCGGCTTTGCCCTGCAGTTCGACATGACACCCACCCAGCCGCTGCTGCTGCAGGGCGCGGCCGGCTTCTCGCGCAAGGGCCCGCAGGAGGCGCAGGCCAGCCACTACCTGAGCGAGCCGCAGTTGGCCGTGGCAGGACAGTTGCGCCGCGGCGGCCGCTCACAGGCGGTGCAAGGCCGTGCCTGGCTGGACCACGAGTGGAGCGATGAACTGCTGCATCCCGACGCCGTGGGCTGGGACTGGATCGGCATGAACCTGGACGACGGATCGGCGCTGACGGCGTTTCGTCTGCGACGCGCTGACGGCAGCGCGCTGTGGGCCGGCGGCAGCTTCCGCCGCGCCGGTCAGGTGCAGACGCCGGACTTCCCATCCGAGGCCGTCGTCTTCGAACCCGGCCGGCGCTGGCGCAGCCCGACCTCTGGCGGCGACTACCCCGTGGCCTGGACCGTGCGCACGCCCGCGGGCCGCTTCACCGTCCAGGCCCTGCTGGACGCGCAGGAACTGGACTCGCGCAGCAGCACCGGCACGGTCTACTGGGAGGGCTTGTCCGCCCTGCTGGACGATGCCGGACGGCGCGTCGGCCTGGGTTACCTGGAGATGACGGGCTACGCCGGACGGCTGGCGCTGTGACGCCGTGACGTGATCGCCCAGGGGCCCGGCCGCCACGCCAGCCCGTCGCGCCCTGGACGGCGCGCCAGCAACGGGCCGCAACCCGATCGCAAGCGGGCACCGGGGTGTTGACAACCTGAGGCGAGCCCATCGCCGACAGCGGTTTCAGCCTCACCCCCGTGCGGGGTCTGATCCCACAGCCCCTTGAGACTTCCTGGCCGCATGGCCTGCAGAACAAGCGCATCCTGATCGCTGAAGACGAACCCGAGATGGCGGCCATCCTGCCTCGCGTGCCGGACGGCTGGTCACGCGCACCCCGCAGCCCGCTGGCAAGCCGGCCCTGACGGAAGACGCCTTCTACAAGCCGGCCAACCCGCACATCAGCTGCTTTCGGCAGAAACGGGAGGACGTCGCAGCCCGTGAGCCGCGGCCACCTCTGCGCCCGGTCACTGCGCCCGGTCACTGCGCCTGGTCACTGCGCCTCGTGAGTGTCCGGCGCCAAGGCGACATGCTGAACATGATCGGGGACTCATGAGATACGACCCATGTTTGCGCGGTCCGGAAAGCCGCGCTCAAGGCCTCGGACGATGACCTGCGGCTGTGCTCGGCTGCGCTGGCGCACGACATCCGCACACCACCGACCATCGGGAAGGGCCGACTGATCGGGCTGTGCGAACAAGTCTTCGCGCCCGACGCCTTGCGTCAAACGGCCCACCACCGTTCGCCGTTTCACCAACGCTCCAATCAGTCCTGCCGGACGCAGCCCTCCTGCCGGTGAGGGCGGCGTTGCATGGCAGCAAGGGCAGCGCGCAGCTGCGAGCGGTCCAAGTCCATCAGGTCATGGCTGAACCCGTCGGCCTTCACGACCCGGATCGGCCCGGCGTCCACCTGGTGCTCACCCAGCGGCAACACCGACTGGCGGCGGCGCATCGGCTCTGGCGGCTCGGCGGGGCGAGCGCCACGCTGTCGGCCATCGCACGCACGCAGGCGGCAGCGCCCGGTGCAGCGTCCAGGGGGGCTGGACGTTGTAAACTTTTCTTCGTTCGTAGCGGGTTCCAGGCCAATGCCGAAGGCCACGAGTCACGCCTGCAGGTTGAAGATGGCGCCGTGCACTCTCTCGAAAGTTCCATGAAGAAGTCTGTTCGTGAAACGGGGCTCGCGCATCGACGGCGCGGGTTCTCGGTGCTGTCCCTGGTGGTTTGGATGTCCTTGGGCGGGCTCTGCGTCTACATCCTCGTATTGCTCATCCCGGCCCTGAACGAGTACATCGCGGTGAGTCAGGCAGTGCGCAGGGTCGCAAGTCCGGAACTCGCCACGCGGCTCGAAAAGCGCGAGGCCTTCGACAAACAGCGAGAGATTGACAATATCCAATCGATCAGCGGCAAGGATCTCGTGATCACCACGGAAAAAGGTTACGTGGTGGTCGCTTTCAGCTACGACAGACCGATCGTCAAGATCGGCAACGCGCTGGTGCTGATCCGCTTCAGCGGCTCTGGCCGCGCTGCTCCGTACTAGCCGCAGATGGCCCCCTCTCGCAGCCCTTGCCGGCCTGCGCGGCATGCCGCGACCTGCAGCGCGGGTTGAGGGCCCGGGGTCGGCTGCCGGACGACCCCGCCTGCGGCGGCGTCGGGTCGAAGCGGGAAGCACTGCGCAAACGGTCACCTGCATGAAGGCATCGGGCCGAGCCCGAGGATGCGTGCGCCTGGCCTTCGAGGCTTGAGGGCGATCTCACGCATGAGTTTGCCGCATGCTTGCCTGTCGTCGCCCCCGCAGCCGATGTGGCGGTGCCGCTGCGGGGGGGGTACCACCACTTGCGCAGCGTCCGGCAGCCTGAAAGCGCCCGCCGCAGTGCGCGCAGCACGATGCCAGCGCCGACGCTCGGCTCACCCGACGCGGCTGAGCGCGAGCACTTGAGGGTGGCCACTTTGGCGCCCCGTGCCCGTCTCCGCAAAAGCCCTCATGCGGCGCTGGACACCCCTGTCCACCCTGCCCACACGTTGCGCGGTGACGCCGGGTACCCTGTGTACACCCCCGCCCAGCCCCAGACCTGGCAGGTCTTCGGCCCGGTCAGACCTCCAGCCACTCCTTGCGCACGGCCGCATCGCGTCGCAGGTCTTCGGGTGTGCCCTCGAAAACGATCTGCCCGTGCCCCATGACAAGACAGCGGTCGGCCACCTCCAGCGCGATGGTGAGCTTCTGCTCCACCAGCAGCACGCCGATGCCTCGCGCCTTGAGCGCGCGCAGGTATTCGGCCACCTGCTCGACGATCTTGGGCGCCAGGCCCTCGGTGGGCTCGTCGATCATGGTGAGGTCCGGGTCACCCATCAGCGTGCGGCACAGCGTGAGCATCTGCTGCTCCCCGCCTGACAGCACGCCGGCCTCGGTGTGCTGGCGCTCCTTCAGGCGCGGGAACAGGGCGTACATGTCCTCGAAACTCCAGCGCGGCTTGCTCGCCCCCCGCTTTTCGCCCAGCATGAGGTTCTGGTGCACCGTCAGCGTGGGAAAGATGTCGCGGTTCTCGGGAACGTAGCCGATGCCGGCGTGGGCGATCTCGAAAGCCTTGCGACCCACCAACTCCTGATCGCGCCAGCGCACCGAGCCTTGGGTGTCCACCAGGCCCATGATGGCCTTGACGGTGGTGGAGCGGCCCGAGCCGTTGCGGCCCAGCAGCGCCACGATCTCGCCCGTGCCGACGTGGAAGTTCACCCCGTGCAGGATGTGGCTCTTGCCGTAGTAGGCGTGGACGTCGCGCAGCGTGAGCATGGTCAGGCCCCTCGCGCGGCTTGACGGGCCGTGAACGCCTGGTCGGCCGCAGGGCCGGAATGATCGGACTGATCAGCCTGATGCGCGGCCAGCACCGAGCCCAGGTAAGCCTCCTGGACACGGGGGTCGGCGCGCACGCGATCGGGCGTGTCGAAGGCGATCACCTCGCCGTACACCAGCACCGCGATGCGATCGGCCAGGCCGAAGACCACACCCATGTCGTGCTCCACCGTCAGCAGCGTCTTGCCCGCCGTCACCTCGCGGATCAGTTCCACGAAGCGCGTGGTCTCGGCGCGGCTCATGCCCGCCGTGGGTTCGTCCAGCAGGATGACCTGCGCCCCGCCAGCGATGGTGATGCCGATCTCCAGCGCGCGCTGCTCGGCATAGGTGAGGTTGACGGCCAGCACGTCACGCCGGCGGTCCAGACGGATCATGGCCAGCACCTGCTCGGCGCGCTCGTTGGCGTCGCGCAACCGGCTGAGGAACTTCCAGAACGCGTAGCGGTACCCCATGCTCCACAGCACCGCGCAGCGCACGTTCTCGAACACCGACAGGTTGTTGAACAGATTGCTGACCTGGAAGCTGCGCGCCAGCCCCAGGCGGTTGATCTCGTAGGGCTTCAAGCCGTCGATCTTGCGGCCGTTGAGCAGGATGTCGCCTGATGTGGCACCAAAGCGCCCGCTGATGAGGTTGAACAGCGTGCTCTTGCCGGCGCCATTGGGCCCGATGATGGCCACGCGCTCGCCTGGGGCCACCGCGAGGCTGGCGCCGCGGATGATCTCCGTCTTGCCGAATCGCTTGTGTACCGCGCGCAATTCCACCGCTGCCGTCATGCGCCCTCCCGGCGCCGCACAGCGGCTTCAATATCCTGCTGGATCGCGGCCCAGCGCTGCGCGAAGGGGCGGCGGATCGCCTCCAACACGGCCAGACCCAGCGCCAGCACGGCCAGGGCCGCGCCCCAGTGCACCAGGCTGCCCACGGACAGGGGAAAACCAAGGTACATCAGCTCCGGCCCGGCGGTGTCGTTCAGCTGCAGGTGGTACACCATCTCCACCAGGGCGCCCGCACCGAGCAGCACCACCGCCAGAGCGGCGGCCAGGCCGGCATAGGTGGGCAGCAACTCGCGCAACCGGCCAAAGGCGGCCACCCGCACGTTCATCATGATGAGGCTGGCCACCCCGCCCGGCGCGTACATCACCATCAGCAGGAACACCAGGCCGAGGTACAGCAGCCAAGCCTTGGTGAGCTCCGACAGCAACACGCCGGCCAGCACCATCAGCACCGCGCCGATGATGGGACCGAAGAAGAAGGTGGCCCCACCCAGGAAAGTGAACAGCAGGTAGGCGCCCGAGCGCGCCGCGCCCACCACCTCGGCCGTGGCGATCTCGAATTGCAGGGCGTACATGCCGCCGGCGACGCCGGCGAAGAAGCCGGCGATGATGAAGGACAGGTAGCGCACGCGCTGCGTGCTGTAGCCCACGAACTCCACCCGCTCGGGGTTGTCGCGCACGGCGTTCAGCATGCGCCCCAGCGGCGTGCGTGTAAAGGCGAACATGGCCGCCGTGCACAGGAAGGCGTAGATTGCCAGGAGGTAATACACCTGGATGGGTGGGCCGAAGGTGATGCCCATGAACGGCTTGCCGGCGGTGCGGTTGCCCGAAACCCCGCCCTCGCCGCCGAAGAACTCCGGCACCATCAGCGCCATGGCGAACACGAGCTCGGCAATGCCCAGGGTGATCATGGCAAACGGCGTGCCGGCCTTGCGGGTGGTGACGAAGCCCAGCAAGATGGCAAAGCCCGCCCCGGCCAGGCCGCCCACCAGGGGAATGAGGCTCACCGGCACCGGCAGCCCGTGCCCCACCTGGTTGAGCGCGTGGATGGCCACGAAAGAGGCCAGCCCCGTGTACACCGCGTGGCCGAAGCTGAGCATGCCGCCCTGCCCCAGCAGGATGTTGTAGGACAGGCAGGCGACGATGGCGATGCCGATCTGCGACAGGATGCTCAACGCCAGGCTGCCCGAGACCGCCAGCGGCGCCAGCATCAGCAGCAGGGCGAAACCGCCCCAGACCAGCAGGCGGCTGCGGGCCAGGCGGGACGAAGCAGGGTTTACCACCGCTCAGCCCTCCCGCGTGCCCAGCAGCCCCTTGGGCCGGAAAATCAGGATCAGCACCAGCAACAGGTAAGGCAGGATCGGCGCCACCTGAGACAGGGTGAGCTTCATGAGGGTGTTGCCAGCCCAGGCAGGCGACAAGGCCACGCCCAGGGCGGTCAGCGTGGACGCCAGCGAATGGTCCAGTGCCACGGCAAAGGTCTGGACGATGCCGATCAGCAGCGAGGCCACGAAGGCACCGGCCAGCGAGCCCAACCCGCCCACCACGACCACGACGAAGATGACGCTGCCCACCGTGGCCGCCATGGCGGGCTCGGTGACGAAGGTGCTGCCGCCGATCACCCCGGCCAGCCCGGCCAGTGCCGCACCCGCGCCGAACACCAGCATGAACACGCGCGGCACGTTGTGGCCCAGCGCCTCCACCATTTCCGGGTGGGTCAGCGCACTCTGGATCACCAGGCCGATCCGCGTGCGCGTGAGCATCAGCCACAAGGCCAGCAGCATCGCCAGCGCGACCACCATCATGAAGCCCCGCGTGGCCGGAAAGGGCGAGCAGGCCACGCGCACGGCCGCGTCGGCCGCCTGGCACATGCTGGCGGGCGCCGCGCCCGCGACGAGGCTCAGGCCGTCCACAGAAGAATGCACCAGGGTGAACACCGGCCCACGCAGGGCCTCAGGCGGCGGAAACTCCACCGCGGTACGGCCCCAGACCAGTTGCACGATCTCCAGAATCACATAGGACAGGCCGAAGGTGATCAGCAGCTCGGGCACATGACCGAACTTGTGCACCTTGCGCAGCGCATGACGCTCGAACAGGGCACCCAGCAGCCCCACGGCAACAGGCGCCAGCACCAGCGCCGGCCAGAACCCCATCACCTCGGCCAGGCTGCTGGCCACATAGGCGCCCAACATGTAGAAGCTGGCGTGGGCGAAGTTCAGCACCCCCATCATGCTGAAGATCAGGGTCAGGCCAGAACTGAGCATGAACAGCAGCAAGCCGTAGCTCAGGCCGTTCAGCAGGGAAACGGTGAAGAATTCCATCGGGCAGGTTCAGGGGCGGCCCGCACCCGGGCCGCTGCGGTGACGTCGCGAGGGGGCCGGCCTCGCAGGCCCCGGGCGGCTCAGGGCCGCTTCATCTGGCAGCTGGTAGGCGTGCTGGAAACATAGTTCGGAAACTCGCGGACCGGTACCAGCGTCATGCCTGTCTTCTCCGGGCTGTAGGGGAACTTGGCGTCGGCCTTCTGCCACACGGCCATGTAAAGGGGCTGCTGCAACTGGTGGTCGACCTTGCGCATCTCCACCTCGCCGTTGAAGGAGTTCCATTTCAGGCCCTCCAGCGCCGCCGCCACCTTCACCGGATCGGTGGACCTGGCCTTGGCCATGGCCGCGCCCAGCGCCTCGAAGATGCGGTTGACCGAGTGCGTGTAATGGTCGTCGTTGTACTTCTCGTTGAATTCCTTGGTCCAGGCCGCCATTTGCCCGCCCATGTTGTAGTGGCTGTAAGAGATCTGGAAGACGCGCCCGGCGCCGTTGGTGCCCAGGGCCGTGGGGGTGCCGGTCACCCCCGTGTAGTAGGTGTAGAACTTGCCGTTGTAGCCGCCCTCGTTGGCGGCCTTGACCAGCAGGGAAAGGTCCGAGCCCCAGTTGCCGGTGATCACCGTGTCAGCACCCGAGGCCTTGATCTTGGCGATGTAGGGCGCGAAGTCGCGCACCTGCCCCAGCGGGTGCAGGTCCTCCCCGACGATCTGCACGTCGGGGCGCTTGCGTGCCAGATTCTCCTTGGCGTAACGGGCCACCTGGGCCCCATGGGAGTAGTTCTGGTTCAGCAGGTAGACCTTCTGGATGTCCTTCTGGTCCTTCATGAAGGTGGTCATGGCCTCGATCTTCATCGAGGTGTCGGCATCGAAGCGGAAGTGCCAGTAGCTGCACTTGCTGTTGGTCAGGTCCGGGTCCACCGCGGAGTCGTTGAGGTAGATCACCTCCTTGCCGGGGTTGCGCTCGTTGTGCTTGTTGATGGCGTCGATCAGCGCCAGCGCCACCGACGATCCGTTGCCCTGGACGATGTAGCGGATGCCCTGGTCCAGCGCGGACTTCAGGGCGTTCAGGCTCTCGGTCGGGCTGAGCTTGTTGTCGATGAAGCTGACCTCGAACTTCACCCCGGCCGGGTTGAGGGCGCTGTACTTCTCAGCAAAGAACTGGTAGCTCTTGCTCTGGTTGATGCCCACCGGGCCCAGCAGGCCGGACAGCGGGTCGATGCGCACCATCCTGACCACCTGGCCGGCCAGCGGCTTGGCCTCCGCAGTCTTGGCGGGTGCTGCCTTGGCAGGCGCCGCAGCAGGCTTGGCGGCCGGCGCGTTCTGCGCCCAGGCGCCCCCAGCCGCGCAGGCCAGCGCAACGGAGGCAAGACTGAAGACGCGGCGCGAAATCGAGGCAGAAGAACGGGTCATCGGGCAGCTCCACACGGAGGGTTGAACAATGGAGGGAGCGTAATGTAGCGGGAGGCCCGGTCCGATGAGGGACTTCCATTACCCCCGGCGGCCAGAGCCCATGGTCACACGATGGGCTCTCAGGCCGTGGGCAGCCGGTGGTCCTTGAACTGCTCGCGCAGCTTCATCTTCTGCATCTTGCCCGTGGCCCCCAGCGGGATGGCCTCGACGAAGGCCACGTCATCAGGCACCTGCCACTTGGCCACCTTGCCCTCGTAGAAGGCCAGCAGCTCCTCGCGCGTGAGGTCCGCGCCGGGCTTCTTCACCACCACCAGCAAGGGCCTTTCGTCCCACTTGGGGTGGGGAATGCCGATGCAGGCGGCCATGGCCACGGCCGGGTGGGCCACGGCGATGTTTTCCACATCGATGGAGCTGATCCACTCGCCGCCGGACTTGATGACGTCCTTGCTGCGGTCGGTGATCTGCATGAAGCCGTCGGCATCGATGGTGGCCACATCACCCGTGGGGAACCAGCCGTCCACCAGCGGGTTGCCGCCCTCGCCCTTGAAGTAGCTGGCGATGATCCAGGGGCCCTTGACCATGAGGTCGCCGCTGGACTGGCCGTCCCAGGGCAACTCGCGCCCATCCGGGTCCACGATCTTCATCTCCACCCCGTAGATCGCCCGCCCCTGCTTGGCCATCGCCGCCAGCTGCTGCTCAGGCGTGCCCGCCATCTGATGCAGCTTGAGCGTGCACACCGTGCCCAGCGGGGACATCTCGGTCATGCCCCAGCCGTGCAGCACCGTCACGCCGTGATCGAGCTTGAACGAACGGATCATCGCCGGTGGGCAGGCCGAGCCGCCGATCACGGTGCGCTGCATGGTGCTGAACCGCAGACCGTTGGCGGCCACGTGGTTGAGCAGCCCCAGCCACACCGTGGGCACACCGGCTGAAAGGGTCACGCCCTCGGCTTCTATCAGCTCGTAGACGCTCTTGCCGTCGAGCGCGGCGCCGGGAAACACCAGCTTGGCGCCGGTCATCGCTGCGGAGTACGGAATGCCCCAGGCGTTGACGTGGAACATCGGCACCACCGGCAGCACGCTGTCGCGCGCCGACAGGCTCACCGAGTCGGGCAGCGCCGCGCCGTAGGCATGCAGCACCGTGCTGCGGTGGCTGTACAACGCGCCTTTGGGGTTGCCCGTGGTGCCGCTGGTGTAGCACAGCGAGGCGGCGCTGCGCTCATCGAATGACGGCCAGGCGTAGTCGGTCGGCTCCGGCGCGATCCAGGCCTCGTAGGACACCAGGCCCTCGATGCCCGTGTCGGCCGGCAGGGCGTCCGCCTCGCACAGGGCCACCCAGTGCCTGACGGTGCCGCACTGCTTCCAGATCGCCTTGATCAGCGGCAGGAAGGTCATGTCGAAGCACAGCACCTGGTCTTCGGCATGGTTGGCGATCCAGACCACCTGGTCCGGCGCCAGGCGAGGGTTCAGCGTGTGCAGCACCCGCCCGCTGCCCGAGACCCCGAAGTAGAGCTCCAGGTGACGGTAGCCGTTCCAGGCCAGGG
>JBMLPD010000474.1:0-1596 GCA_049242285.1 Rubrivivax sp. | reverse complement strand
GGGCCGTACAAGGCGGACACGTACCGGTATTGATCGAGCGCCCACGGTCAGAGCGATGCCCGTCTCCCGCACTCCCATGAGGAGGCGCGAGAGGGCGCGAACGCCCTGCGGAAGGCCGGTACTGGCATCGGCATTGAGCCTCGCTCCTCTGTGGATTCAAAAAGGATCTCAAGTAGATCTAAAATGGATTCATTTGAGGGGTGAGGTTGGGTATGGCAGTCAACATTTCGATCAAGTCCGTTCCCGATGAGCTCGCGCAGCGCCTGCGCGAGCGTGCGGCGCGAAACCATCGGTCCTTGCAGGGCGAGTTGCTGGCGATCATCGAGCAGGCCGTCGCGACACCTGCAGTCCCCCAGGCCCCAGCGACAGAAACCGGCATGAGCGGCGTCCAGGAGTTCCAGGTGCAGGGATGGAAGACCATTGAGCAGCTGGTGGCCGAGAGACGGGCCACCGGATGGCAGCCCCACCCGAGCCTTGCGCAGGCTCCGCTGGCCGTGGACATCATCAGGGCTGACCGAGACAGCAGGTGAACCCTCAACCCAGCGCTTACGTCCATGTGGCCGAGCCCGGCGCCTACTGGTTGAGGCGAGGCCCCGCGGTCGTGGATTGCAGCGTCATGGCCGCGGTATTGTGGGCAGAGCCCGCTGCGCCACAGGCTGTTTCACTGATCTCCGGCAAGTCCCTTCACGCACCGCAATTGCTGGCCTACGAATTGGCCAATGTGGCGCGCAACAAGTCTCGCAGCGGCGTACCGCAGGACGATGCCCTCGCTGGTCTGGCCGCCTTTACCGAGCAAATCGTGGTGCTCCACCGAGGGGCGTCGCAAGATCCACGGGCCCTGTGGGCACTGGCCGAGCGCTACCAGTTGAGCGCTTATGACGCCGCCTATCTCCTGCTGGCCACCGTGCTTCAGGCCCCGCTGATGACCTTTGACAAGAAGCTGTCTGAAGCCGCCCGCCGGCATCTGAGCCCGCCCGGCTGATCCGAGGCCCGGTTCGGCTTCATCTTCAAATCAGAACATCATCATGCACTCTCCCACCCCTTCTGATCGGGCGCCCTCCACCCCCGTCAGCTTCGAGTTCTTCCCCCCCAACACGCCCGTGGGCGACGCCAAGCTCAAGGACGTGGTGCAGCGCCTGGGCGGGGTCAAGCCCGAATTCTTCAGCGTCACCTATGGCGCCGGCGGGGCCACGCGCGACAAGACGCTGGCCACGGTGAGCGCCATCGCGGCGGCTGGCTTCGAGGCCGCGCCGCACCTGTCGTGCGTGGGCTCCACGCGTGAGGGCATCGCCGAGATCCTGGCCACCTACCGCGCGCAGGGCATACGCCGCCTGGTGGCGCTGCGCGGCGACCTGCCCAGCGGCACGGCCACGGCCGGCGAGTTCCGCTATGCCTCAGAACTCGTGGCCTTCATCCGCGAAACGCAGGGGCCTGACTGGCACATCGAGGTGGCGGCCTATCCCGAGTACCACCCGCAGCAGCGCTACGCCGCGCGTGACCTGCAGCACTACGTGGCCAAGGTGCAGGCCGGTGCCAGTTCGGCCATCACGCAGTTCTTCTTCAACCCCGACGCCTACTTCCACTTCGTGGAGGAGA
>JBMLPD010000473.1:0-1860 GCA_049242285.1 Rubrivivax sp. | reverse complement strand
TCGCCCTGAGCCTGTCGAAGGGTCGCCCTGAGCCTGTCGAAGGGTCGCCCTGAGCCTGTCGAAGGGCTATCCTGCGCTTTCCGAAGCACCAGCCACCAACTTTCATGATGTGGGGCAACGCCCCGGATCATGGAAGACTTCCACATGAACCGACCCAACGCCATGACCACCCCCACCATCCGCATCCACCCCCATGACAACGTCGTGATCGCCAGGCGCCAGTTGCTGGGCGGTACCGTGCTGAGCGAGGAAGGGGTGACGGTGGCGGGGCTGGTGCCGCCGGGTCACAAGGTGGCCACGCGGGCCTTGGGCGTGGGAGAGGCCGTGCGGCGTTACGACCAGATCATCGGCCACGCCACGCAGGCCATCGCGCCGGGACAGCATGTGCATGTGCACAACCTGGCCTACGCAGACTTTGCACGCCCGCACGAGCCCGGCGCAGGGGCCGCCCCCACCGCCTATGCGCCGACGCCGGCCACCTTCGATGGCATCGTGCGCGCCGATGGGCGCGTGGCCACGCGCAACTACATCGGCGTGCTCACCAGCGTGAACTGTTCGGCCACTGCCGCACGCGCCATTGCCGAGCACTTCCGCCGCGACATCCGCCTGAAGCCGGAAGACTGGGCCCTGGCGGACTACCCCCGTGTGGACGGCGTGGTGGCCCTGACCCACGGCATGGGCTGTGCCACCGACAGCGAGGGCGAGGAGTTGCGGGTGCTGCGCCGCACGCTGGGCGGCTACGCGCGCCACCCCAACTTCGCCGCCGTGCTGGTGGTGGGCCTGGGCTGCGAGACCAACCAGATCCAGGGCCTGATCGCGCAGGAAGGGCTGGCCGAAGGCGCGAACCTGCAGACCTTCAGCATCCAGGACACGGGCGGCACGGCCAAGACCGTGGCGCGAGGGGTGGAGCTCATCCAGCAGATGCTGCCGCACGCCAACCGCGTGAAGCGTCAGAGCGTGCCCGCCAGCCACCTCACCGTGGGCCTGCAGTGTGGCGGCAGCGACGGCTACTCCGGCATCAGCGCCAACCCGGCCTTGGGCGCCGCGGTGGACCGACTGGTGCGCCACGGCGGCACCGCCATCCTGTCGGAAACCCCCGAGATCTACGGCGGCGAGCACCTGCTCACACGTCGTGCCATCAACCGCGAGGTGGCCGACAAGCTGCTGGCGCGAATCGCCTGGTGGGAGGCCTACACCGCGCGCAACGGCATGAAGATGGACAACAACCCTTCGGCCGGCAACAAGGCCGGCGGGCTGACCACCATCCTGGAAAAGAGCCTGGGCGCCATTGCCAAGAGCGGCACCACCAACCTGGTGGACGTGGTGGAGTTTGCCGAAGGTGTGAAGGCGCGCGGCTTCGTCTACATGGACACCCCCGGCTACGACCCCGTCTCGGCCACCGGGCAGGTGGCCGGCGGGGCCAACCTCATCTGCTTCACCACCGGCCGCGGTTCGGCCTACGGCTGCGCGCCCAGCCCTTCACTCAAGCTGTCCACCAACACCGCGCTGTGGACCCGACAGCAGGAAGACATCGACATCGACTGCGGCACCATCATCGACGGCCTGGAGACGGTGGACGAGGTGGGCGAGCGCATCTTCCGCCTCATGCTGGAGACGGCCTCCGGCCGCGCCACCAAGAGCGAGTTGCACGGCTATGGACAGAACGAGTTCGTGCCCTGGCAGCTTGGGGCGGTGATGTAGCGCAGCCGCGGTTCGGCTGCGGCTCAGGCCTCTGGCACCACCGCAGTGACTTCGATCTCCACCTGCGCGCGGTCCTCGATCAGGCCGGCCACCTGCACCGCAGACATGGCGATGCCGTAGTGGCCGATCACCTCCCGGAAAGCCGCGCCGATCTCCCGT
>JBMLPD010000472.1:0-78023 GCA_049242285.1 Rubrivivax sp. | reverse complement strand
AGATCTGCACGATGTGCGGCGCGTTGCCGGCACGGAAGGCCGCCACCGTGGCGGCAAAGCTCTCGGGATAGGTGCCCTTGAAGACGGGTGTCACCTTGTAGGCCTTCTGGCTGTCGTTGAAGCCCTTGGCCAAGCCGCCGATCCACTCACCGAGTTGGCCGCTCATCGAATGCCACCACTGGATCTCCACGGGCGCCTGGGCCTGCGCAGGCGTGGTGGCAAGGGCGGCCACGGTGCTGGCGGCCAGGACGAAATGCTTGATCTTCATGTGTGCTCCACGGCAGAGAGGAAAGGATTCCTTGAGATTTTCCGGACAATTTGTGACAGTGCTGTTTCTCCCATGCCCGAGACCTCTTGCGCAACGGTGGTTTCCCCGGGGACACGTGGGGTCCAACGCAGGCGAGGCGACCCCACGCCCGCCTGGACTTGCTGCACTGCGGTAGCATTTCCATCCAATCCACAGGGACACCCGCGCCAGCCGGCTCAGGCCGCGCCGCCTGCCCGGGCCCCGAACCGACGATGAACGCTCCCCTACCGCTGCAGGCCTCGGCGGCCGTCCTGGACGCCGACGACGCCCCCCGCCTGCGCGAGATTCCCTACAACTACACCTCGTTCTCGGATCGCGAGATCGTGATCCGGCTGCTGGGCGCACGCGCCTGGGAGTTGCTGCAGCAGTTGCGCGTTGAACGCCGCACCGGCCGCTCCGCGCGCATGTTGTACGAGGTGCTGGGCGACATCTGGGTGGTGCGGCGCAACCCCTACCTCGAAGACGACCTGCTCGACAACCCCAAGCGGCGCCAGATGCTGATCGATGCGCTGCACCACCGGCTGTCGGAGGTGGAAAAGCGCCGCACGCCCGAGATGGACGCCGCGCGCGACGCGCTGGTGGAGCAGTTACTGGTGGCCGCACGCGCTGCGGTGGACCGCTTCGCCGCCCACTTCCGCGCCGTGTGGGACCTGCGCCGTACCGCGCGCCGCGTGCTGGGGCGTCATACGGCCAAGGACAACCTCAAATTCGACGGCCTGAGCCGCGTCTCCCACGTGACGGACGCCACCGACTGGCGCGTGGAAGTGCCCTTCATCGTGCTCACGCCCGACACCGAGGCCGAGATGGCGGGTCTGGTGCAGGGTTGCATCGAGCTGGGCCTGACCATCATCCCGCGCGGCGGCGGCACGGGCTACACCGGTGGCGCGGTGCCGCTGACCTGGAAGAGCGCGGTCATCAACACCGAGAAGCTCGAGGCCCTGGGCGAGGTGGAGATGGTGCAGTTGCCCGGGCTGGACCGCCCGGTGGCCACCATCAGCAGCGAGGCGGGTGTGGTGACGCAGCGGGTGGCCGACGCGGCCGAGCGGGCCGGCTACGTCTTCGCCGTGGACCCCACCTCGGCCGAGGCCAGCTGCATTGGCGGCAATATCGCCATGAACGCCGGCGGCAAGAAGGCCGTGCTGTGGGGCACGGCGCTGGACAATCTGGCGTCCTGGCGCATGGTCACGCCGCAGGCCACCTGGCTGGAGGTGGTGCGACTGAACCACAACCTGGGCAAGATCCATGACGTGGAGGTGGCCCGCTTCGAGCTGCGCCACTTCGACGCCAGCGGCAAGAAGCTGCAGCGCACCGAGCACCTGGACATTCCCGGCCGGCTTTTCCGCAAGGAAGGCCTGGGCAAGGACGTCACCGACAAGTTCCTCGCAGGCCTGCCCGGCGTGCAGAAGGAAGGCTGCGACGGCCTGATCACCAGCGCGCGCTGGATCGTCCACCGCATGCCGGCGCACACCCGCACCGTGTGCCTGGAGTTCTTCGGCAACCCCAAGGACGCGGTGCCCAGCATCGTGGACATCAAGGACTTCATGTTCGCCGAGGCGCGCCGCCCGGGTGGCGCTGTGCTCGCAGGCCTGGAACACCTGGACGACCGCTACCTCAAGGCCGTGGGTTACGCCACCAAGAGCAAGCGGGTGCAGGCCGCGGGCGGCAGCGGCCTGCCCAAGATGGTGCTGGTGGGTGACATCGTGGGTGACGATGCCGACGCCGTGGCGCGCGCCGCCAGCGAAGTGGTGCGCCTGGCCAACGCCCGCGGGGGCGAGGGCTTCGTGGCCGTGAGCCCGGATGCGCGCAAGAAGTTCTGGCTGGACCGCAAGCGCACGGCAGCCATTGCCAGGCACACCAACGCCTTCAAGATCAACGAGGACGTGGTGATCCCGCTGGAGCGGATGGGCGAGTACACCGAGGGCGTGGAGCGTATCAACGTCGAGCTCTCGCTGCGCAACAAGCTCGAGCTGCTGGACGCGCTGGAGGCCTTCTTCGCCAAGGGGCCACTGCCGCTGGGCAAGAGCGACGACGCGGGTGAGATCCCGAGCGCGGAACTGCTGGAAGACCGTGTGCAGCAGGCCATCGCCCTGCTGCACGAGGTGCGCGCGCTGTGGCGCCACTGGCTCGATGAGCTGGACGTGGTGCAGCCTGAAGGCCGGCCCGGCGCTGGCCAGACCTGCTTTGCGATGCTGCAAGACTGGCGCTGGCGTGCGAGCTGGAAGGCGCAGGTGCTCAAGCCGCTGCAGAGCGTGTTCTCGGGCGGGGCGTTTGCGCCCATCCTGGACGAGTGCCGGCGCATCCACCAGGAGGTGTTGCGCGGCCGTACCTGGGTGGCCCTGCACATGCACGCCGGAGACGGCAATGTGCACACCAACATCCCCGTCAACAGCGACCACTACCCCATGCTGCAGACGGCGCACGAGGTGGTGGGGCGCATCATGGCGCTGGCACGGCGCCTGGGCGGGGTGATCAGCGGCGAGCACGGCATCGGCATCACCAAGCTGGAGTTCCTGACGGACGAAGAACTGCAGGGCTTCGCCGACTACAAGGCCCGGGTGGACCCCGAGGGCCGCTTCAACCGGGGCAAGCTGCTGCGCCAGACGGGGCGGGCAGCGCAGGCCGATGACGCCGTGTTCGCCGGCGACCTGAGCGCGGCCTACACGCCGAGTTTCGGCCTGATGGGGCATGAGTCGCTCATCATGCAGCGCAGCGAGATCGGCGCCATTGCCGACAGCGTCAAGGACTGCCTGCGCTGCGGCAAGTGCAAGCCGGTGTGCGCCACGCACGTGCCGCGCGCCAACCTGCTGTACAGCCCGCGCAACAAGATCCTGGCCACCTCGCTGCTGATCGAGGCCTTCCTGTACGAGGAGCAGACGCGCCGCGGCGTCAGCATCCGGCACTGGGAGGAGTTCGAGGACGTCGCCGACCACTGCACCGTGTGCCACAAGTGCGAGAGCCCGTGCCCGGTGAAGATCGACTTCGGCGACGTCACCATGAACATGCGCAACCTGTTGCGCAAGATGGGCAAGAAGAGCATTCGCCCCGGCAACGTGGCGGCCATGGCCTTCCTCAACGCCACCCACCCGCAGACCATCAAGCTGATGCGCAGCGCCATGGTGGACGTGGGCTTCAAGGCCCAGCGCTTCCTGCACGACCTGCTCAAGCCCGCGGCCAAGAAACAGACGTCAGCGCCGCCCGCCACGCTGGGCGTGGCACCCGTGCGCGAGCAGGTCATCCACTTCATCAACAAGAAGATGCCGGGCGGCCTGCCCAAGAAGACGGCGCGTGCGCTGCTGGACATCGAGGACCGGGACTACGTGCCCATCATCCGCAACCCGAAGGCCACCACGGCGGAGACCGAGGCCGTCTTCTACTTCCCGGGTTGCGGCAGCGAGCGGCTGTTCAGCCAGGTGGGCCTGGCCGCCCAGGCCATGCTGTGGCATGCAGGCGTGCAGACGGTGCTGCCGCCGGGCTACCTGTGCTGCGGCTACCCGCAGCGCGGCAGCGGGCAGTTCGACAAGGCCGAGAAGATCATCACCGACAACCGGGTGCTGTTCCACCGCGTGGCCAACACGCTGAACTACCTGGACATCAAGACAGTGGTGGTGTCCTGCGGCACCTGCTACGACCAGCTGCAGGGCTACCGGTTCGAAGACATCTTCCCAGGCTGTCGCATCGTGGACATCCACGAATTCCTGCTGGAAAAGGGAATCACGCTGTGTGATTCCCTTTCGGCGGAGGCTGACTTGCCTGTAGGGCAAGTCAAGCAAAGCGGGCGGAGCCAGAAGGCACCTGCCGCCTACCTCTACCATGATCCCTGCCACAGCCCCATGAAGCAGCAGGACCCGATGAAGACCGTGAAGGCACTGGTCGGGCCCCAGGTGCTCAAGAGCGAGCGCTGCTGCGGCGAGAGCGGGACGCTGGGCGTGACGCGGCCGGACATCAGCACGCAGGTGCGCTTCCGCAAGGAAGAAGAGCTGCGCCGTGGCGAGGCCGCGCTGCGCGCCAGTGGCGCCGTGGAGCCCCAGGCCGACGTGAAGATCCTCACCAGCTGCCCGAGCTGCCTGCAAGGCCTGCAGCGCTACCAGGGGGATCTGCAGAACGGGCTGCTGGAAGCCGACTACATCGTGGTGGAGATGGCGCGCCAGATCCTCGGGCCGGCCTGGCTGGAGACCTACGTCGCCCAGGCCAACGCCGGTGGCATCGAGCGCGTGCTGGTGTGAGCGCGGCCCCGCCCTGAATCCAACACACGCAAGATACGGGAGACTTCCATGGCCGGCCTGACCACTGCCACCCCGATGCCCACCGCACTCACGCTGCACCAGACATCGCGCGTGCTGGAAATTGGCTTCGATGACGGCAAGACCTTCCGCATTCCCTTCGAGCTGATGCGCGTGTACTCGCCCTCGGCCGAGGTGCAAGGCCACGGGCCGGGGCAGGAGGTGCTGCAGACCGGCAAGCGCGACGTGGGCATCACCGACCTGCAGACCGTGGGCCACTACGCCGTGCAGCCCACCTTCAGCGACGGGCATGACACCGGCATCTTTTCCTGGGACTACCTGTACCACCTGGGTGCTGCGCAGGAGGCCCTGTGGGCCCAGTACGCGCAGCGCATCGAGGCGGCGGGCACCCACCGCGACGCCCCGATGACCGCTGCCGCAGGTGGTGCGGGTGGTGCCTGCGGGCACCACCACTGACGCGCCGCGGGGCTCGGTGCCTCCCGGCACCGGGCTGGGCTTGTACGAGGTGACCAGGCAGGGCGTTCATTCGAGTCAGCGCCCGCTTTGAGCAAGCTCAGGGCCTGGCGTGGCGCGTCCGTCGCCCGTCAACGCCGCGGCCCTACGATGCTTTCGCATCTCGCTGGCCTGCCACGTACTCACCGATGAAGAGCCCTGCGCAAAGCGCACCCTCCGTCCTGGAGCACAAGCCGTTGTTGGTGCTGTTGGTCGCCGTTTCCCTGGCCTTGGCTTGGATACTGCAGCCGTTTTTCAGCCCGCTCCTGTGGAGCGCCATCATTGCGCTGCTCTTCGCGCCACTGCACCGGCGCCTGCAGTTGCATCTCAGACACCGGCCCACCCTGGCAGCGCTGCTGACGATCCTGATTGCTGCGGCGGTCGTTGTCGTTCCCGTTGCCCTTCTCAGCGCGATGCTGGCCTACGAGGCGGCTGGATTCCTGACGCGCATGCAGTCTGGCGAGTCCGGTGTGCTGCCCAATCTTCGATGGGTGTTCGACGCACTGCCCAGCTGGGTGACCGCGCTGCTCAAGCCATTTGGTCTGGCGGACTTTGACGCCGCGCAGCGACACCTCAACACCCGGTTCGAGCAGGCCAGTGGATTCATCGCCGCCAGAGTGATCAGTCTGGGCCAGGGCACGTTCGAGTTCTCGGCCAGCCTGCTGATCACGCCGTACCTGGCGTTCTTCCTGATCTTGGACGGGGAGCGCATCGTGCACGCCATGCGGCGTGCGCTGCCGCTCACGCCAGCACACCAGCAGGAGTTGCTGCACAAGTTCAGCCATGTGATCCGTTCAACCGTCAAGGGCAATCTGGTCGTCGCCGGGACCCAGGGTGCGCTCGGCGGCCTGGCGTTCTGGTTTCTGGATGTTCGCGGCGCATTGTTGTGGGCCGTGCTCATGGCCTTTCTGTCGCTGCTGCCAGCCATTGGCGCTGCACTGGTGTGGTTGCCCGTGGCGATCTGGTTCCTGGTCACGGGTGCGACTTGGCAGGGCGTGGCGCTGGTTGCCTGGGGCGTACTCGTGATCGGCCTGGTGGACAACCTGCTGCGCCCCATGCTGGTGGGCAAGGCCACTGTCATGCCCGACTATGTGGTGATGATCACGACCCTGGGAGGCATGGTGGTCTTTGGCATCAACGGCTTCGTCCTGGGTCCTGTCATCGCGGCGATGTTCTTTGCGCTGTGGCACCTGTATGGGGACTCACGGCAGGGTGATGCACCCGCAACATCGGCTGAGGGTGTTGATGCCCCAAATTGACAGCTCTTCCAAGGGGCGCTTTGGCAACGCTGGGGCTCTGGTGGAGGGCCCAGACTGAGAGCCACTGCTGCCCGGTTGAAAGTCGAACAAAGTCCATTGGTCAGCGGTGTCGGGCCTGTCGGTTTGGGACCTGTCCGTCAGGTCCGACCAGATGCGCCAATTGCGCGATTCTTTGACGTTGGCCAGCGTCGAGCGCTTGACCGGCGAGCCAAAGCCCATCGCATAAAGCTTGCCGGCATTGGCCGACAGACTGGCCTCGGTGTTGCGCAGACTTTCGCGCCACGTCAGCTGCGCGAAGGGCATCGCGCAGAACCGTTCGGCGCACGACAGTACCCGCACACCCGATTTGCCGTCATGGCGCTGCACGATGCGCGCAAAGCTGGTCCATGGAACGAACTCCATGACTTGAGAAAACAAGGTTTCGCTGGTGTGGACACGCTTCCCCAGAGGCAGTCAATCTCGGGAAAGTACACGGTTTTGAGAGAACGAATTTCAAATCGGCACCAAACGAAATCAGCCCACCACCCGCGCCAATGCTTGATCTCAGGCTCGGCGTGGACCACTTGACCGGACAGCAGTGACCTGATGCATGTTGTCGAGACGTGGCAAAGGTGGGCATCCAACACCGCTGCCGGGGCTGGTGCCTTGGCGGCAGCGCGGTGCCTCCGAAAGGATGGAGGTGGCCACACCAATGGTCCCCATGAACACGATCAGACAAGCACTTCAACCTCCAGCAGGAAGGCCCGTGAAGCGGCATCTGAGGAAAGTGGCTTGAGGGGTTCTCATGCGGGAGCCGTCCGGGCGCGCTCCCTACAATCTGACAATGCGAATCCTCATTGCAAATGACGACGGGTATCTGGCGCCGGGTCTGGCGGCCTTGGTGCGGGCCTGCGAGAGCCTGGGCGAGGTCGATGTCATCGCCCCGGAGCAGAACGCCAGCGGCACGTCCAACGCCCTGACGCTCTCGCGACCGCTTTCGGTGTTCGAGGCGCCGGGTTTCGATCGATCCCGGGTGTTCCGGGTGGTCAACGGCACTCCGTCAGACTGCGTGCACGTGGCCCTGACGGGCTTGCTGCCCCATCGCCCGGATCTGGTGCTTTCGGGCATCAACAACGGTGCGAACATGGGTGACGACACCCTGTACTCCGGCACCGTGGCTGCGGCCATGGAGGGCTATCTCTTCGGCCTGCGGGCCATCGCCTTTTCCCAGGTGAACAAGGGATGGGGCGATCTGGAGGCCGCCGCCACCACCGCGCGTGCCGTGGTGGAGCAGGCGCTGTCTTGCGGCAACGCAGGGTCCTGGCTGTTGAATGTCAACATCCCCAACCGGCCCGATGCTGCCTCATTGCCCCGCGTGGTCACCCGTCTGGGCCGGCGCCATGCCAGCCAGCCGGTGGTGCGGCAGGCCAACCCCCGCGGTGAGCCCATCTACTGGATAGGCCCGGCCGGCGATGCCCGGGACGCAGGCGAGGGCACCGACTTCCACGCCACGGCCAACGGGCAGGTGTCGATCACCCCGCTGCAGGTCGACCTGACCGATCACGCCCGGCTGGGCCAGTGGGCCAGCGGACTGCAGGTGCGCTGAACGTGGCGTCGACGCCGCAGCGGCCCGGACGTTTCCCTGCGTCCCTTGCGTCAAGGTCGGATGCTCAGCCGCAAAGTGCGCAGGAACTGCTCAGGCCGCAGCGGCTCCTGCGGGAGGCGGCCGCGTCCGCTCTGCACCGCGACGTGCCTGTCGGGCTGGGTTTGGACTCCGAGGCCGTCCGGCTGCGCATGATCGAACGCCTGCGTCAGGGGCCTGTGGCGATCGATGCCGCGGTCCTGGAGGCGATGGCGCGTGTGCCGCGCCACTTGTTCGTCGACTCTGCCCTGGCGATCCAGGCCTATGAGGACACCAGTCTGCCCATCGGTCACGGACAGACGATTTCCAAGCCCACCGTGGTGGCGCGGATGATCAGCCTGCTGCTGCACAGGCCGCAGCCACCGCAGCCGCTGGCGGGCCCGCCGTTTCGGCATGTGCTGGAGATCGGAACAGGTTGCGGCTACCAGGCTGCCGTGCTGGCGATGATGGCCCGCCGTTTGACGTCCATCGAGCGCATCCAGCCCTTGCATGAGCGGGCCAAGACCACCTTGCTTGCGCTGGGCTTGTCGCAGGCGCGGTTGTTGTTTGCCGACGGGCGCCTTGGGCACGCGCCTTCCGCGCCCTTCGACGCGATCATCGCCGCAGCAGGGGGTGAGGATGTGCCCGCCCCCTGGCTTGAACAACTGGCCTTGGGCGGCCGACTGGTGGCTCCCACCCACAGCGCGGCCCATGGGGGCCAGGTGCTGGTGGTCATCGACAGGGATGCGTCTGGCTGGCACCGCAGCGTGCACGATGGCGTTCATTTCGTACCTCTAGAATCCGGCACGCTGTGAACATCGCTGCATCCCTCCTCCAAGCCGGGCGCATCGGGCTGCCTTTGACCCTGGCGGCCGTGTTGGCCGCCTGCTCGAGCACCTCTGGGCGTGCGCCCGTGGAGGAGCGGATGACGACCGGCCCTTCGACGCGCCCCGCTCCAGCGCCTGGGGCGCCCAGGCCCGCCGCGCAGCCTGCCTCACAGGCGCCGACTGCGCCACCGGCAGCGCCTCCGACGGCTGGTCCTGCGGCCTCGCCCCCAGCGGGCAGCGCCGATGCCGGTGTGACGCTGCCTCCACCCGGCAGTTACGTGGTCAAGCCGGGTGACACCTTGATCAGGATCGGGCTGGACACGGGTCAGAACTGGCGAGACATCGTCCGCTGGAACGGCATCCAGAACCCCAATCTCATCGAGGTGGGGCAGGTCCTTCGCGTGGTGGCGCCGGGTCAGGAACCCGGTGCGGCTGTCGCCAGGCCCGTGCAGGCTGCCGGGCGAGTGGAAAGCCGTGCGCTGGACCCCCGCGCTGCCGACGCTGCCGTGTCCACGGCATCCCCTGCATCGCCCGCAAGTGCCGCGCAGACCGCAGTGCCTGGGGCAACCGCTGTCGTTGGAGCCTCTGTTGGCAGCCCGTCTGCTGCTGCGCGCACGGGTGACGATGCCGTCGACTGGGCCTGGCCGGCGGCTGGGGCGGTGTCCACGCCCTTCGACGAGGCGCGTGGCGTCAAGGGTTTGTCCATCCTGGGCAAGGCGGGCGATCCTGTGTTCGCGGCGGCCGATGGCCGGGTGGTCTATGCGGGCGCGGGCCTGCGCGGCTACGGCAACCTCGTGATCGTGAAACACAACAACACCTTTCTGACGGCCTACGCGCACAACCAGGCTTTGCTGGTCAAGGAGGAGCAGGCGGTGCGCCGCGGGCAGAAGATCGCGGAGATGGGGTCCAGCGATGCCGACCGGGTCAAGCTGCACTTCGAGATCCGTCGCCTGGGCAAGCCGGTTGATCCCGCACGCTTGCTGCCCGCCCGATGACCGTTGTGCCTGCGGGGCGAAATGACCCCAGAGCGCTGGGGCTCAGCGTTTTCGAGAAGATGCTGGCCGCCGCGATGGCGATAGCATGCAGGAGTTGCTTCAAGGGCATATCGCCCGACGACGTTTCAAGGAGACCGCAGATGAATTCCACCCAGAGGTTCGCCGCCGGGATTGCACTGGCTGTTGCCTCCACTGTCACCTGGGCACAGGCCTCTCAGGGCGTGAACAAGGCAGAGGTGTTGCTCGGCTCGATCCAGGACCTCTCAGGTCCCCTCGCCGGGTTCGGCAAGCAGGTGCGCAACGGCCTGCTGCTGGCTGTGGACGAGGTCAACGAGCAAGGCGGCGTGAACGGCCGCAAGCTCAAGATCGTCGTCGAAGATTCCGCCTATGACCCCCGCAAGGCTGCGCTGGCCGCCCAGAAATTGGTGAACCAGGACAAGGTCTTCGCGGTGCTGGGCCACATCGGCACGGCGCAGAACATGGCGGCCATGCCGATCCAATTCGAGAAGAATGTCATCAACTTCTTTCCCGTGACGGCCGCGCGCGAGATGTACGAGCCCTTCCACCGCCTGAAGTACTCGTTTGCGGCCACCTACTACGATCAGATTCGGGGTGCACTGCCCAAGCTGATCAAGGAGAAGAATGCCAAGAAGGTCTGCACCCTCTACCAGGACGACGAGTTCGGCCTGGAGGTGATGCGTGGGGGCGAGGCAGGCCTGAAGACCCTGGGCATGGCCTTTTCCGAGAAGACGACCTACAAGCGGGGTGCCACGGATTTTTCGTCCCAGGTGGCGAAGATGAAGGCGTCGGGCTGCGACCTGGTGGTGCTGGGCACCATCATCCGCGAGACCATAGGCACCATCGCGGAGAGCCGCAAGACGGGCTTCAATCCGACATTCCTGGGCAGCAGCGCCGCCTATACCGATTTGATTCACAGGCTGGGCGGCAAGGCGATGGATGGCCTGTATGCCACCATGACGGTGCAGAACCCGTACCTGGACGAGGCTTCCCAGCCCTTGCGCTTCTGGGCCAACAAGTACAAGACCAAGTTCAACGAGGACCCCACCGTCTTTTCGGCCTACGGTTACATCATCGTCAACACCTTCGTGCGCGCCATGCAGAAGGCCGGTCCTGCGCTGACAACCGACAGTTTCATCAAGGCCATGGACACGATGACGGTACCGTCCGACATCTTCGGCAGTGCCGAAGCCCGGTTCGGGCCCCAGAAGCGTCTGGGCAGCAACGCCTTCCGCCTGTCGCAACTGCAGGACGCGCGCTGGAAAGTGGTGTCCGAGTACTCCGAGCCACCCAAGGAGTGACGCTGCGCAGCTGATGCGCGCCTGTGCCGGGCGCGTGGATGCAGAAGCCGCCCATGAGGCGGCTTCTTGCATTCGGGGTCTGATAATGAAGCGATGCAGGACACACCGCTTCCCCTGGATATTGAATCGCTGGATCTTGAAGGGCAGGGGGTTGCCCGGCGCCCGGACGGCAAGGTGGTGTTCATAGAGGGGGCCCTGCCGTTCGAGCGGGTGACGGTACAAGTCCATCGCCGCAAGAACCAGTGGGAGCAAGGCCAGCTGTTGTCTCTTGTGAAGGAGAGTCCGCAGCGCGTGAAGCCGGCGTGTTCCCACTTCGGGCTGCATGCCGGTGCCTGTGGTGGCTGCAAGGTGCAGCACCTTCACCCGGACGCCCAGGTGGCCGTCAAGCAGCGGGTGCTGGAGGACAACCTCTGGCACCTGGGCAAGGTGCGCCCTGGGCAGATGCTCAGGCCCATCCACGGTCCCGTCTGGGGTTACCGGTACCGGGCGCGCCTGTCCGTGCGGCATGTGATGAAGAAGGGCCAGGTGCTCATCGGCTTCCATGAGCGCAAGTCGCGCTACGTGGCCGACATGTCGGCCTGTCCGGTGTTGCCCCCGCATGTCAGCGCGATGCTGTTGCCGCTGCGCGAGTTGATCGCCTCGATGGACCAGCGTGACCGGCTGCCCCAGATCGAACTGGCCATGGGTGACACCGTGACCGCGCTGGTTCTGCGCCATCTGGAGCCCATGACTGCTGCTGATGTCGACCGCCTGAGGGCATTTGCGTCGGCCCACCACGTGCAGTGGTGGCTGCAGCCTGGCGGGCCCGACACCGTCCACCGGTTGGATCCGGCAGGCCAGCAGGCGCAACTGGCCTACGGCTTGCCGGAATTCGGCGTGACCATGCCCTTCAAGCCCACCGACTTCACGCAGGTGAATCCGTCCATCAACAGGGTGATGGTGGCGCAGGCCCTTCGCCTGCTGGCGCCCAAGCCTTCAGACCGGGTGATCGACTGGTTCTGCGGCCTGGGCAATTTCACATTGCCGCTGGCCCGCATGGCACGCCAGGTCCATGGCATCGAGGGCAGCCAGACGCTGGTCGCACGGGCGCAAGCCAACGGCGCATTGAACGGGCTGGCTGAGAAGCTCAGCTTTGAAGCGCGCAATCTGTTTGAGCTGGATGCGGCTGAGTTGCTGGCCCAGGGCAGGGCCGAGGGCTGGCTCATCGACCCGCCCCGGGAGGGCGCTTTCGCGCTTGTCAAGGCCTTGGCCGATGCGCAGGGCCGACCGCGTGAAGCCATGCGTCCGGTCACGGATGCCGAACAATGGCAGGCGCCCCGCAGGATCGTCTATGTCAGTTGCAACCCGGCCAGCCTGGCGCGTGATGCCGGCCTGCTGGTTCACCAGGCAGGCTACACCTGCACGCACGCGGGGGTCATCAACATGTTCCCCCACACCGCGCATGTGGAGAGCATCGCGGTCTTCGAACGGGTGACGGACCGTCCCGCACCATGAACGATGAAGGCCCCTTGCGGGGACTCTGACTTCGCCGTGAGACTGACGCGCCCCTGAACGATCCCAGTCCTTCTCGCCCCCAAAGCGCCCACCCACGCGCCCAGCACGCTGGGCATCGGTGGTATGGCCCGCAGGCCATAAGTGCTTCTCAGGACGGCATCGCGCTGCGACGCCGGTCAGCCCCGGCGAAACGTCTTCCTTCACCGTCCATCAAGGTGCGCGAAGCTATACTTGATGGGTTTACCTGAAACCAGCCACACGCCAGCGAAACTTGTACACGGTTTCCCCCTCGACGCCCTGTCTGCCCACGGGCCGGCGGGTGCGGCTGGGTGTGCGCAAACCGGAGTTTTTCTTGCTGCCCGACCTGCCGCCTGCCGTTCTCGCTCTCACGGATGGCACCATCTTCCGGGGCATTTCGATCGGCTCCGCAGGCTCGACGACTGGAGAGGTGGTCTTCAACACCGCCCTGACCGGTTATCAGGAAATCCTGACCGACCCGAGCTATCGCCGTCAGATCGTCACGCTGACCTACCCTCATATCGGCAACTACGGGGTCAACCCCGAGGACGTGGAGGCGCGCAGCGTCCATGCCGCCGGGCTGGTGATCCGGAACCTGCCGCTTCGTTCTTCCAACTTCCGACAGTCGCTCACCCTGGACCGGTACCTGCGCCAGGAAAGTACCGTGGCCATCGCCGAGGTGGACACGCGGCGCCTGACGCGGCACCTGCGGTCCACTGGCGCGCAAAACGGCTGCATCACGACCTTTCCTGCAGGGCACCGCGTCTGCCAGGCGGACCTCGACGCTGCGGTGGCGCGGGCCCGTGCCGCGCCCTCGATGGCGGGGCAGGACCTCGCGCAGGAGGTTTCGGTCGAACAACCGTACGAGTGGAACCAGACCGAGTGGGTGTTGGGAGCCGGTTACGGCGTCTTGTCCGACCCTCGATTCCACGTTGTCGCCTATGACTTTGGCGTCAAGTTCAACATCTTGCGCATGCTGGCCAGCCGGGGCTGCCGCGTGACGGTGGTGCCGGCCCGAACCCCGGCAGCCGAAGTCCTGGCCTTGCGCCCGGACGGCGTGTTTCTCAGCAACGGACCGGGTGACCCGCAGCCTTGTGATTACGCCATCGCAGCTGCACGCAGCCTGATGGATGCCGGCTTGCCGACCCTCGGCATCTGTCTGGGCCATCAGATCATGGCCCTGGCCTGCGGTGCCCGTACCTTCAAGATGAAGTTTGGCCACCACGGCGCCAACCACCCGGTCCAGGACCTGGACAGCGGCCGCGTCAGCATCACCAGCCAGAACCATGGGTTTGCCGTGGACGAGGCCAGCCTGCCGCCCAACCTGCGCGCCACGCACCGCAGCCTTTTCGACGGCACCCTGCAAGGGCTGGCCAGAACGGACAGACCCGCCTTCTGTTTCCAGGGGCACCCCGAGGCGTCTCCCGGGCCGCACGACATCGCTCCCCTGTTCGACCGCTTCACGGCCCTGATGGCCCAACACTCTGCGGAGCGTTTGCATGCCTAAGCGCACCGACCTCAAGAGCATCCTCATCATCGGCGCCGGGCCCATCGTCATCGGGCAGGCCTGTGAATTCGACTATTCCGGGGCCCAGGCCTGCAAGGCCCTGCGCGAGGAAGGCTACCGCGTCGTCCTCGTCAACAGCAACCCGGCCACGATCATGACCGACCCGGGCATGGCCGACGCCACCTACATCGAGCCCATCACCTGGCAGGTGGTGGAGACCATCATCGCCAAGGAGCGCCCCGATGCAGTGCTGCCCACGATGGGCGGACAGACGGCGCTGAACTGTGCCCTCGATCTTCACCGCCACGGCGTGCTGGCCAGGTACGGCGTGGAGATGATCGGTGCCAACGAGCATGCGATCGAGAAGGCGGAAGACCGCCTGAAGTTCAAGGACGCGATGACCTCCATCGGGCTGGAGTCCGCCAAGAGCGGCATCGCCCACACCATGGAAGAGGCCTGGGCGGTGCAAAAGCGCATCCAGGCGGACATCGGCGGGCCGGGCTTTCCGATGGTCATTCGCCCCAGTTTCACCCTGGGTGGCACGGGTGGGGGCATCGCCTACAACCCGCAGGAGTTCGAGGACATCTGCAAGCGCGGGCTGGATCTGTCGCCCACCAACGAACTGCTGATCGAGGAAAGCCTCATCGGGTGGAAGGAGTACGAGATGGAGGTGGTCCGCGACCGCGCGGACAACTGCATCATCGTGTGCTCGATCGAGAATCTGGACCCGATGGGCATCCACACGGGGGACTCCATCACCGTGGCCCCGGCGCAGACGCTGACCGACAAGGAATACCAGCTGATGCGCAACGCGTCCATTGCCATCCTGCGCGAAATCGGCGTGGATACCGGTGGCTCCAATGTCCAGTTCTCGATCAACCCGGCCAACGGCCGCATGACCGTGATCGAGATGAACCCGCGGGTGTCGCGCTCGTCGGCGCTGGCCTCCAAGGCCACGGGTTTCCCGATTGCCAAGGTGGCCGCGAAGTTGGCGGTGGGCTATACGCTGGACGAACTCCGCAACGACATCACCGGCGGCGCCACGCCGGCCAGCTTCGAGCCCAGCATCGACTACGTGGTCACCAAGATCCCGCGTTTTGCCTTCGAGAAGTTCCCCGCGGCAGACCCGCACCTGACCACCCAGATGAAGTCGGTCGGTGAGGTGATGGCCATGGGCCGCACCTTCCAGGAAAGCTTCCAGAAGGCCCTGCGGGGGCTGGAGACGGGCATCGACGGTCTGACCGAGCGCAGCACCGACCGTGACGAGATCGTCGAGGAGATGGGCGAGCCCGGTCCCGAGCGCATCCTGTTCGTGGGCGATGCCTTCCGCATGGGCATGAGTCTTGACGAGGTGCATGCCGAGACGGCCATCGACCCCTGGTTCCTGGCCCAGATCGAGCACATCGTGACCACCGAGGCCCAGGTCCGCGCCCGCGCGCTGGACACCCTGACACAGGCCGAGCTGCGCCAGCTCAAGCGCATGGGCTTTTCGGACCGGCGCCTGGGCACCTTGACGGGCACCCACCAGCACGCCGTGCGCGCGCATCGGCATGCGCTGGGCGTGCGCCCCGTGTACAAGCGGGTGGACACCTGCGCCGCTGAGTTCGCCACCCAGACGGCCTACATGTATTCCACCTACGAGGAGGAGTGTGAAGCGCAGCCCACCGATCGGCGCAAGATCATGGTCCTGGGCGGCGGTCCGAACCGAATCGGTCAGGGCATCGAGTTCGACTATTGCTGCGTGCACGCGGCCTTGGCCATGCGCGAGGACGGGTTCGAGACCATCATGGTCAACTGCAACCCGGAGACGGTCTCCACCGACTACGACACCAGCGACCGCCTGTACTTCGAGCCTGTGACGCTTGAGGACGTGCTGGAGATCGTGGCCGTGGAGAAGCCCTGGGGTGTCATCGTGCAGTACGGCGGGCAGACCCCGCTGAAGCTGGCGCTGGACCTGGAGCGTGCGGGGGTGCCCATCATCGGCACCACGCCCGACAGCATCGACATTGCCGAAGACCGCGAGCGCTTCCAGAAGCTGCTGCACGAGCTGGGATTGAAGCAGCCGCCCAACCGCACGGCGCGCACCGAAGAGCAGGCGCTGGCCCTGGCGCGCGAGATCGGCTATCCCCTGGTCGTTCGGCCCAGCTACGTGCTGGGCGGGCGCGCCATGGAGATCGTGCATGGTGACAAGGATCTGGAGCGCTACATGCGCGAGGCCGTGCGTGTCAGTGAGAAATCGCCCGTGCTGCTGGATCGCTTCCTCAACGACGCCATCGAGGTCGATGTCGATTGCATCGGCGACGGCACGGAAGTCATGATCGGCGGGATCATGGAGCACGTGGAAGCCGCGGGCATCCACAGCGGTGACTCCGCCTGTTCGCTGCCGCCCTACACCTTGAGCCTGGCGCTGCAGGACGAGATGCGCCGGCAAACCGCCTTGATGGCGCGCGCCCTGAAGGTGGTGGGCCTCATGAACGTGCAATTCGCCATCCAGGGCGAGGGCGAGGAGGCGGTGGTGTACGTGCTGGAGGTCAACCCGCGCGCATCGCGTACCGTGCCGTTCGTGAGCAAGGCCACCGGACAGCCCCTGGCCAAGATGGCCGCGCGCTGCATGGCAGGCCAGCGACTGTCCGCACAGGCTGGCGTGAAGGGGGAGGTCATTCCACCTTACTTCAGCATCAAGGAGGCGGTGTTCCCGTTCAACAAGTTCCCGGGCGTGGACCCCGTGCTGGGCCCCGAGATGCGGTCCACGGGCGAGGTCATGGGGGTGGGCCAAACCTTTGGCGAGGCCATGCTCAAGAGCCAGTTGGGCGCGGGCTCACGCCTGCCCACCAAGGGCACCGTGGTGCTGACCGTCAAGGATTCTGACAAGGCCCGAGCCGTTCAGGTGGCACGCGAGTTGCACGGCCTGGGCTTTCACATCGTGGCCACACGCGGCACGGCGGCCGCCATCGCCGCGGCAGGCGTGCCGGTGAAGGCGGTGAACAAGGTCAAGGATGGGCGGCCGCATATCGGCGACATGGTCAAGGCCGGCGAGATCCAGCTGGTCTTCACCACGGTGGACGAGACGCGTACGGCCATCGCCGATTCACGCCACATCAGAACGGCAGCCCTGGCGAACCGGGTGACTTACTACACCACGATGGCAGGGGCGGAGGCGGCCACTGAGGCGTTGAAGCACCGGGCCGCCCTGGCCGTGAAGTCGCTGCAGGAGCTGCACCTGGCCCTGCACTGAGCGGGTTTGCTCGCTGCTGATCTACACTTCAGTCTGGTATCGCCGCCGCAGCAGACCGCAAGGTCCCTGCGGCGGTTTTCATTGCACTGCACCACGACAGACCCATGAGCACCATACCCCTGACCCGACGCGGCGCCGACAAGCTGAAAGAGGAGCTGCACCGCCTCAAGACCGTCGACCGGCACGCCGTCATCCAGGCCATTGCCGAGGCCCGCGCACAGGGTGATCTGTCTGAGAACGCTGAATATGATGCAGCCAAGGACAAGCAGGGCTTCATCGAGGGCCGCATCCTGGAAATCGAGGGCAAGCTGGCCGCGGCGCAAGTGATCGATCCCGCCACGCTCCACGCCGAAGGCCGGGTGGTCTTCGGGGCGACGGTGGATCTGGAAGAAGAGGCCACAGGCGCCCGCGTCACCTACCAGATCGTGGGCGACGATGAGGCCGACCTCAAGCTGGGCCTCATCTCCATCTCCAGCCCGATTGCCCGGGCACTGATCGGCAAAGGCGAAGGAGATGTGGCCGACGTGCGAGCACCCGGCGGGATCAAGAGCTACGAGATCATGGCCGTGCGCTATGTCTGAGGTCTGCGACTAGTCTGCGGCTTTCTTCTTGGGGCTCACCTGGCGCACCTCTTTGCGCTTGATGGTCCCGCCCGGTGTGACCCGTTCATTGCCCAGAACCTTGACCTTCTTGACCGTTGCGCGGTGGTTGCCGCTCTTGGAAAAGGACACCAGCTTCACGACGCGCGGACCGGGTAGTCGGTCTTCGCGCGTTTCCCTGGGCTTTTCCGGCAGCGGCCGCCACAGGACCAGCAGTTTTCCTATGTGCTGAACCGCGGCAGCGCCCAGTTCATCCGACAGGCAGACCAGGATGTGCTCGCGCGTCTCGCGGATGTCGGAAAACACCCTGAGCTTGATCAGGCCGTGGGCGTTCAGGGCGGCGTCGGCCTCCTTGCGGACGGCATCGGTCAGGCCCTCTGCCCCAATGACCACCACAGGGTGCAGGTGATGGGCGTCGGCGCGCAGGCGGCGACGTTCGGCGGGCGTCAACGGGATGGCTGGCATCCTCTTATTATCGACCTGGCATGAAGAGCAAGCGACTGAACAAGGCGTGGCTGCACGACCACCTCACCGACCCGTACGTCAAGATGGCGCAGCGCGAGGGCTACCGCGCGCGGGCCGCCTACAAGCTCAAGGAGATCGACGAGACCCATGGCTTGCTGAGGCCGGGACAGGTGGTGGTGGACCTCGGGGCCACACCGGGCGCATGGAGCCAGTATGTGCGCCGCAAGTTCGCGCCCACGGGAGCGGCCGCCGGTGAACTTGCGGGAACCATCATCGCCCTGGATGTCCTGGACTTCGAGCCCATCGAGGGCGTCACCTTCGTGCGGGGTGACTTTCGCGAGGAGGCAGTCATGCAGGCGCTCGAGCGTGAATTGGCGGGGCGCCCGGTGGACGTGGTGCTCTCGGACATGGCGCCTAACCTGTCGGGCATCGAGTCATCCGACGCCGCGCGGGTGGCCCATCTGGTGGAACTGGCGGTGGAGTTCTCGCTCAGGCATCTGAAGACGGGCGGGCAAGGCGCGCTGTTGTGCAAGGCCTTCCATGGCAGTGGCTACAGCCAGCTGGTCAAGTTGTTCAAGGACAGCTTCCGCGTGGTCAAGCCTGTGAAGCCCAAGGCCTCGCGGGACCGTTCTGCCGAAACCTTCCTGCTGGGCCTGGGGCCCAGAACCCCGACGGTCTGACGGACTGCCCTTGCGAGAGCGTAAACTACCGACCATCGGAGATCAGGACTGACGGGGCGGGTGCGCGCCTCGGTTGTCTGCTGTGGGTCGCTGGAGTGCTGCGCCGGGCACTTGCGGCCCTGTGCATCAGGAAACGGCACGGGTCCGCAGTGAGCGCTGCTGCATGCAGGCCCCGTGGCCTTGACGCCTTCCTGCCGGCGTGTGGCCGACAAGACCTGGACTGGCCGGCCACGGCCGCAACGGCGCTCTTTTTCGCCGCCTTGGGTGACCCCTACATGAACACATCGGACGCCAAAAGGGTCCTCGAAACCGCCTTGATCTGCTCGCAGGCACCGGTGCCCCTGCGCGAGTTGCAGATGTTGTTCGACGGTCAGCTGAGCGCAGACACGCTGACCGCATTGCTGCAGGAGCTGACGCAGGACTGGACGGACAAGGGGGTGGAACTGGTGTCGGTGTCCTCGGGCTGGCGGTTTCAGAGCCGGCCTGAAATGCGGGTCTTTCTGGACCGCCTGCATCCTGAGAAGCCGCCCCGGTACTCCAGGGCGGTCATGGAGACGCTGGCGATCATCGCCTACCGCCAGCCCGTGACACGTGGGGACATCGAAGACATCCGCGGTGTGGTGGTGTCGAGCCAGATCGTCAAGCAGCTGGAGGATCGGGGATGGATCGAGTCCATCGGTTACCGCGAGTCTCCAGGCCGTCCCGCGCTCTACGGCACCACGCGCCAGTTCCTGGACGATCTGGGCCTGTCCCGTCTGGATCAGTTGCCTGAGGTCGCAGGCGGCACGACGGCGGGTGAAGCTGCAGCCGTGCTGGCACCGATGGCGCCTGACGCCGCCGCGTCCTGTCTGGCGCTGTTGGAGGACCTTCCGATCTTCCGGGCGGCCGCCGGCCTTCAGCAGGAGGCAACCGAAGGCGCCCTCAGCCCCCCAGACGACGCCACGCCCTCCGACGCTTCGGAGTCCTCCGAGTCCCAGCCCAGCAAGGTCGCAACCCATGAACCCGACGGATCCCGAAATGACTGACAACGCCAGCCGCCACCGCGCCCGGCCGGATGCGCCGGCGACGGCAGCCCACGAAGACGGCCCTGTTGAGCACGTGTCCTTCATGGCCGCATCCGATGGCGCGGGTGAATCCGGGGCGCGCGCAGAAACTCCCGCGCAAGCCCAGGAGGCCGGTGACCTGAGAGACCCCAGGCGCCGCAAGCGCAACCGGCGACGCGGGCGCCGAGGTGATCGCGCTGATGCGGGGGGCACTCAGGCCGCTGCAGCCGACCAAGGCGAAGGTGGCGGTGAGGGCGACGACGCCGCCGTATCCGCCCCCCTCGCACCGGCCGGCGTGGGGCCGCAGGCAGTGCTGGAAAGGACCGATCCCGCAGAGCTCTTTGGCGCGGTCATCTCGGGGGCGTTCGACGAAGACACGCCGATCGACGAGGTGGCGCCTGCCGCCGATGTGGCGGGTGGGGATGGGGCCGCTGGCTCGATGGAGACGCCCACAGTCGCCGCCCGCGTGCGCCCGGAGCGCCCGCGCAGGGTGCTGGCGCCTGAGGCGGACGCGCCCAAGCTTCACAAGGTGCTGGCGCAGTCTGGCGTGGGCTCCCGTCGCGATCTCGAGCAGATGATCGTCGAGGGTCGGGTGACCGTGAACACGCAGCCGGCCCACATCGGCCAGAGGATTTCCTCTGGCGACAAGATCGCCATCGACGGCAAGCCGGTCAAGGTGCGCATCGCGCCGCCGCCGCCGCGAGTCATCGCCTACCACAAGCCTGCCGGCGAGGTGGTCACCCATGACGACCCGCAGCAGCGGCCCACCGTCTTCAGGCGCCTGCCCCGCCTGCCCCAGGGCAAGTGGCAGTCGGTGGGGCGTCTTGACATCAACACCGAGGGGCTGCTGCTGTTCACCAACTCTGGCGACCTCGCGAACCGGCTCATGCACCCCCGATTCGGTGTGGAGCGCGAATACGCCGTGCGCATCCTGGGAGCCTTGTCGGAGGACAGCCGCGCCAGGTTGCTTGAGGGCGTGGAGATCGATGGCCAGCCCGCGGCCTTCAAGAGCATCGAGGATGGCGGCGGCGACGGTGCCAACCGCTGGGTCCGGGTGGTGATCACCGAGGGACGCAACCGGGAGGTGCGCAAGCTGTTCGATGCGGTCGGACACGCCGTGAGCCGGCTGATCCGCATCCGGTACGGCAGCGTGGTGCTGCCCAAGGGCCTGCGCCGCGGCGTCTGGGTTGATCTGCCGGCCGAGGACATCAAGGCGCTTCGCATCATGACCTCTGGCAGCGCACAAGGGCCTGGCGCAGGAGGTCCGAGGACTGCGCAGGGCAGCGGGCCTGCTGCGGCCCCGCGGGCTCGCAAGAACAATCGGCGCGGCCGTGCGCGTGGCGCGGGGCCGGCAGACCCCGCTCACGGCATGCACGGCGTCCCTGACATCGATTCGGCAGAGCCTGAGAATTTCGGTCCGATCCCCAACCCCCTGCAGCAGACCTATGACAAGCGGGCCATGCAGCAAGCCCGGCGGGTGCGCGACATCGACGAAGACGGCCCGATCCCCAATCCGCTGCAGCAGACCTATGACCGCCGTGCCCTGCAGGCGCAGGCACGGCCCAAGCGCGAACTGGACGAGGATGGACCCATCCCCAATCCGCTGCAGCAGACCTATGACAAGCGCTTTGTGAAGCCGGCCAAGGTGCATGCGGGAGCCGGCGGCGCAGGCGGGCGGGCGCGCAAGAAGCCAGCCGGCGGCAAGGGTCAGGGGCCCGGTGGGCAACCCGACCCCATGCGCACTTCAGTGGGCTACATCGGCGCGGATGCCTTTCACCAGAAAGGCAAGTCCGCACGGTCCGGCAAGGGTGGTCGGCGGCGGTGACGCCATCGCTGGCAAGGCCTGTCCTGCAAGGCGCATGACGCCCCGCGCAAGCCCCGGCGGTTCAGGCCAACGGGCTACACTGAGGGGTTTTCCCAAGTTTTGGTTTCAGGAGTTTTGGAATGGCTATCGAACGCACCCTGTCGATCATCAAGCCCGACGCAGTGGCGAAGAACGTGATCGGACAGATCTACGCCCGTTTCGAGGGCGCTGGGCTGAAAGTCGTCGCGGCCAGGATGGCGCATCTGTCCCGTGGCGAAGCCGAAGCCTTCTACGCCGTCCACAAGGCGCGGCCCTTCTTCAACGATCTGGTGAGCTTCATGATCTCCGGGCCGGTGATGATCCAGGTGCTGGAGGGCGAGGGCGCGATCGCACGCAATCGCGAATTGATGGGCGCCACGGATCCCAAGAAGGCTGAGAAGGGCACCATCCGGGCCGATTTCGCAGACAGCATCGATGCCAATGCGGTGCACGGTTCCGATGCGCCGGAGACGGCTGCGGCCGAAGTGGCCTTTTTCTTCCCTGGCATGAACGTCTACAGTCGCTGAGCATGCCCGGCCGGGACGCTCCCGGCAGGACAAGGTCGAACGCAGCAGCAGGACCCGAAGCGTGGTGAACCTTCTCGATCTCGATCACCCGGCGCTCATCGCCCATGTCGAGGCCTTGGGCGAGAAGCGCTTCCGTGCGACCCAGCTGTTTCGTTGGGTTCACCGGCGCGGGCAGTCCGATTTCGGCCGAATGACCGATCTGGCCAAGGGGTTCAGAGACAAGCTCAGCGGCACGCATGTCGTAGCGTCGCTGCCCGTGTTGTCTGAGCATCGGTCTGTGGACGGCACGGTCAAGTGGCTGTTCGACGTGGGCGATGGCAATGCCGTCGAGACCGTGTTCATTCCGGAAATGGACCGGGGCACCTTGTGCGTGTCGTCCCAGGCGGGTTGTGCCGTGGGATGCCGTTTTTGCTCTACGGGCCACCAGGGCTTCAGCCGCAACCTGCGCACGGGCGAGATTCTGGCGCAGGTGTGGCATGCCGAACACGAACTGCGCGCCCGGCTGGGCTTGTCCGATAGCCAGCGGGCGGTGGACAACGTCGTGATGATGGGCATGGGCGAGCCCTTGCAGAATTACGCTGCGCTGGTACCGGCGTTGCAGGTCATGCTGGACGATCATGCGTACGGCCTGTCGCGCCGCAGGGTCACGGTGTCCACCTCGGGCGTGGTGCCGATGATGGACCGGCTGCGCCACGACTGTCCTGTGGCTCTGGCGGTCTCCTTGCATGCGCCAGATGACGCCCTGCGCGATGACCTCGTGCCCTTGAACCGCAAGTACCCGCTGCGCGACTTGATGCAGGCCTGCGCCCGCTACCTGCTGGCTGCCCCGCGTGACTTCATCACCTTCGAGTACTGCATGCTCGACGGGGTCAATGATTCCGATGCGCATGCGGCCCGGCTGGTGGATCTGGTACGCGGGCGCTCGCAGGCTTCGGGCGGCACCAGCGTATCGTGCAAGTTCAATCTCATCCCTTTCAACCCTTTTCCGGCCTCTGGCCTGAGGCGGTCCAGCCCCCCACGTGTGTCGGCCTTCGCCGCGTTGCTGCAGGAAGCGGGCCATGTCACCACGGTACGCAAGACACGCGGCGATGACATCGATGCGGCTTGCGGACAACTCGCCGGTGAGGTGCTGGACCGCACCGACGTGCGCAGCCGTCACGCCGGGCGGGTTGTGGCGATCCAGCCGCAGCGGGTGGTGACATGATCGTCCTGGCGCCTACAGGCAAGCCGGCTTTGCGGGCCTTGGCAGGCGTTCTGGTCACGCTGCTGGTGGCCGCCTTGGCGGCCCTGGGCGGCTGCGCTTCGCCCCCCGGGCAGGGGCCGCTTGAAGATCTGAAGACGTCGTCGGACCAGACGGACGCTGACAAGCGCGCCCGTGTGCGCATGGAACTGGCGGCGGGCTACTTCTCCCGGGGCCAGGCGGCGACGGCGCTGGACGAGGTCAAGCTGGCCCTTGCGGCGCGTCCGGACATGCCCGAGGCGTTCAACCTCAGGGGCCTGATTTACGCAGCAATGGGCGAACTGCGGCTGGCTGAAGAAAGCTTCAAGCGCGCGCTGCAGTTGGCTCCCCGTGATGCCGACCTCATGCACAACTACGCTTGGTTTCTCTGCCAGGCGGGCCGGCTGCCGGAGTCGGATGTCTTGTTCCGGCAGGCCTTGGCGCAACCGCAGTATCGCGACACCATCAGGACGCTGATGGCGCAAGGCATCTGTCTGGCGCGCGGGCAGCGGTGGTCAGAGGCCGAGGCCGCGTTGAGCCGGGCCTATGAGCTGGACCCGGGCAACCCGGTCAGTGGCTTTCACTTGAGCGATTTCCTGTTTCGCACAGGGGAATTCGAACGCGCCCGCTTCTACATCCGGCGCGTGAACCAGCGCCAGGAGTTCGCCTCGCCTCAGTCCCTCTGGCTGGCCGTTCGGGTGGAAAGACGTCTGGGCGACACGGCGGCCATGCGCTTGTGGGGCCAGCAGCTGCAGGAGCGATTTCCCCAGTCGTCCGAGACCTTGATGTACGAGAGGGGGCGTTTTGATGAGTGAGGCGGGCACCCACCTGTCCGATCCTTCCAAGTCGGCCGGCGCACTGTTGCGCGCGGCCCGGGAGCGCAGCGGCATGCACATCGGATTGTTGTCCACGACGCTGAAGGTGCCTGTTCGCAAGCTCGAGCTGCTGGAGAGCGACCGGTTCGATGAACTGCATGATGCAGTGTTTGTGCGCGCTCTGGCCCTTTCGGTATGCCGGGTGTTGAAGTGCGACCCTGCGCCCGTTCTCGACGCGCTGCCCCGCCTCGAAGGAGCCAGCGCCATCCTGGGTCAGGTCAACCAGGGCATGAACGAACCCTTCCCCAGGCGCGGCGGATCCGGCGTGGCGTTGCGGTCTTCCGCGGATCGCCGAACCTGGTGGTGGGCATCTGTCCTTTTGCTGATACTGGCGGCGGTGCTGGGGTGGAGGCCCGCCTCCTGGTGGCCGGGGCAGGGTATCCCATCAGGTGCGGTCGGTCCGTCGGACGCTGCCAGCGGGCCTGGCGCGGCAGGGTTGCCAGCTTCCGCCGCCCCCGCGGTGCCGCTGGCTGCCGCTTCCTCTGCCCCCGGCTCCATTCAAACCGTCCATGGGGCGCCCATGGGAGACGCTGCCAGCGCGGTGTCGGGTCTCGGGTCTGCCATCACGGTCACGGAGCCCTCGTGGGTAGAGGCCGCCGATCTTCAGGGTCGTCAGATCTGGGCCCGCACGCTGACGCCCGGTGAAGTGGTGGCCCTGGAGGCGGGATCAGCGCTCCGGTTGACGATTGGCAACGCCGCCGCCACGCAGGTGCGCTGGCGCGGTCGCGAGATCGATTTGTCTGCCGCCACCCGGGACAATGTGGCCCGGTTGGAGTTGAAGTAGGTCTTGGGAGTTCAGACCATGAGCGATGCGTTCGAGCCCGCGTTCATCGAGCCGGCCAGCCCGGCGCCCCGTCGCTCGCGGCAGGCCCGCGTGCGCTGGGGGTCGCGCCTGGTGACGGTTGGTGGCGAAGCGCCGGTGCGGGTGCAGTCCATGACCAACACCGACACGGTCGATGTGATCGAGACGGCCATCCAGGTGAAGGAACTGGCGCAGGCCGGCTCCGAGATGGTCCGCATCACCGTCAACACGCCCGAGGCGGCCCAGGCCGTGCCGCACATCCGGGAACAGCTGGACCGCATGGGCATCGATGTGCCGCTGGTGGGCGACTTCCACTACAACGGCCATACCCTGCTGAGCCAGTTTCCCGATTGCGCCGCAGCCCTGAGCAAGTACCGCATCAACCCGGGCAACGTGGGCAAGGGACGCAAGCGGGATGCGCAGTTTGCCCAGATGATCGAGGCCGCGATGCGGCACGACAAGGTCGTGCGGATCGGCGTGAACTGGGGCAGCCTGGATCAGGAGTTGTTGGCCTCGATGATGGATGACAACGCCCGTCGCCTCCAACCTTGGAATGCCCGGCAGGTGATGTACCAGGCCCTGGTTTCGTCGGCCTTGCAGTCTGCGGCAGAGGCGCGGTCGCTCGGCATGGACCCTGATCAGATCATCATCAGTTGCAAGGTCAGCGGGGTGCAGGACCTGATTTCCGTGTACCGCGCGCTCGCCGCCCGTTGTGACCACGCCCTGCATCTGGGCTTGACCGAAGCCGGCATGGCCACCAAAGGCACCGTCGCCTCCAGCACGGCCCTGGGCGTGCTGCTCCAGGAGGGCATTGGCGACACCATACGCGTGAGCCTGACACCGCAGCCGGGGGAGGCGCGGACGCAGGAAGTGGTGGTGGCGCTGGAGATCCTTCAATCCCTGGGGCTGCGAACCTTCAATCCCAGCGTGACCGCCTGCCCGGGCTGCGGCCGCACCACCAGCACCACCTTCCAGGAACTCGCCAAGCAGATCGACGACCACCTGCGGCGCATGATGCCGGTCTGGAAGTCGCGCTATCCCGGCGTGGAGAACCTGCGCGTGGCCGTGATGGGGTGCATCGTGAACGGCCCCGGCGAGAGCAAACATGCCGACATCGGCATCAGCCTGCCGGGTACCGGCGAAGCGCCCGCGGCGCCGGTGTTCATCGATGGTGAAAAGGCGATGACCTTGCGGGGCGAGGGCATTGCCCAGGAGTTTCACCAGATCGTGGAGTCTTACATCGAGCGCCGGTTCGGGGCTGCGGCCACCACGGCGGCTTGATTCGGCCGCGCAGCCGCAACGGCACCGCTTCCCACGGCATTTCCTCTGACCCTTGCCGCAGCGTCCACGGACGCCGGAACTTCCATGGCCGACAAATTGGTTGCCGTCAAAGGCATGAACGACATCCTTCCCGGCAGCGTGCCGCGCCGGGACAGGCTGCCGGATTCCGAAATCTGGCGCTGGTTCGAGCGTGCCGTGGATGGCGTGATGGCCAGCCACGGCTACCAGCATCTGCTCACTCCCATCGTGGAGCCCACGCCGCTGTTCGTGCGCGGCATCGGCCAGGACACCGATATCGTCGAGAAGGAGATGTATTCCTGGAGCGATGCCATGAACGGCGACGCGCTGACCTTGCGGCCGGAAATCACCGCCGGCATCGTGCGCGCCGTGGTGGAACACAACGCTCTGTACAACGGCCCGTTGCGCGTGTGGTCGATTGGCCCGGTGTTCCGGCATGAGCGGCCTCAAAAGGGCCGCTACCGCCAGTTCTACCAGCTCGACGTGGAGGCTCTGGGGTTTGCCGGTCCTGATGTGGATGCCGAGCTCATCCTGATGGTGCGCAGGCTTTGGCAGACGCTGGGGCTGCAGGTGGGCCCGCATGTGAGGCTGGAGATCAACAGCCTGGGGCAACCTGCGGAGAGGGCGGCGCACCGGGCTGCGCTCGTCGCGTATTTCACCCGGCATGCCGACCAGCTGGATGAGGACAGCCGACGCCGCCTGCACACCAACCCCCTGCGCATCCTGGACACCAAGAACCCGACCCTGCAGACCCTGGTGGAGGGCGCTCCCAAGCTGTCAGAGCATCTGGGTGAGGCCTCGCGTGCGCACCTGGCAGCGGTGTGCGCCGTGCTGGATGCCGCGGGCCTGCCGTACCGCCTCAACCCGCGCCTGGTTCGGGGTCTGGACTACTACAACCTCACCGTGTTCGAGTGGGTGACAGACCATCTGGGGTCCCAGGGGACGGTGTGTGGCGGCGGCCGGTACGATGGCCTGTTCGAGAAGCTCGGAGGCAAGCCCACGCCGGCCATCGGTTTCGGCCTGGGCGTCGAGCGGCTGTTGCTGCTGTTGCAGGAGCTGGGTGTTCCGGTGCCCACCCTCGCGCCTGATGTCTATGCCGTGATGCCTGATGCAGCCTGCCTGCCCCAGGCCATGGGAGTGCTGGACGCCCTTCGCCGCGAGGGCGTGTCGGTGCACATGCACGGCGGGAGCGGCAGCCTCAAGGCGCAATTCAGGAAGGCCGATGCCAGCGGCGCGCGTCACGCCCTGGTGTTCGGAGCCGACGAAGTGGCTGCAGGGCAGGTCTCCATCAAGCCGCTGCGGGAAGCCAGCGCCGGTCAGTACACCCGACGCATGGATGCCGTTGCCCTGTGGGCTCATGAGTTGCGCACCGCATAATCCCGCTTCCCCATTCGCTTCTTCCCATGGCCACACCTCTCGACCTGCAAGAGCAGGAGCAGCTCGATTCGATCAAGGCGTTCTGGAAACAGTACGGCAACCTCATCATGTGGACGCTGGTGCTGGCGCTTTCCGCCTTTGCGGCTTGGAACGGCTGGAACTGGTACCAGCGTGACCAAGGCGGCAAGGCGGGCGCGATGTTTGAAGAGCTCGACCGATCCGTGCAGGCCGGCGATGTGGAGCGTTCAGCCCGCATCTTCGCGGATCTGCAAGGCCGCTACCCCCGTGCACAGTGGACGGCGCAAGGCGGGCTGATGCTTGCGCGACTGCAGATCGACAAAGGCCAGACCGAGGCGGCGGCCACGGTGCTGGTCTGGGTGGGCGAAAAGTCCAAGGACGAGGGCTTGCGTGCGATGGCGGCTCTGCGGCGGGCTGGCGTCGAGCTCGATGCAGGGCGACGGGACGAGGCCTTGAAGGTGCTGGATTCGGTGAGTGTGAAGGGTTTTGAGGCCCTGGTCGCCGATCGACGCGGTGACGTCCTGTTGGCCCAGGGAAAACCGCAGCAGGCTGCCGAGGCCTTCCTGGCGGCCTGGAAGGGATTTCCTGAAACGGTGGAGTACCGCAGGGTGGTCGAAGCCAAGCTCAACACCCTGGGTGTCGCGCCTGCGCCTGCAGCCTCGGGGGTGACGAAGTGAGCGCCCGGGCAGACCGCAGCTTGGTCAGATGGTTCGCGGTGGTGGTGTGTGCCGGCCTGCTTGCGGGATGCGCAAGCGACAAGCCCAAGCCCACGGCCCTGGAAGCGCTGACGCCCAGGATCGGCGGCCAACTGGTGTGGCAGGCCAAGCTCACGGGTGTCCAGTTCCCGATGCTGGCGGCTTCCCGCGATGGCGCCTTCATTGTTGCCGGCGACGACGGTACGGTGCTGTCCCTGGAGGGCGCGACGGGAAGGGAACTCTGGCGCGCTCAGGTGGGCAGTGCCTTGTCGGCCGGCGTGGGCACCGACGGACGGTTCACCTCAGTGGTCACACGCAGCAACGAGGTGGTGGTGCTCGACCAGGGGCGACTGCTCTGGCGCGCGACGCTTCCTGGTCGTGTGATGACTGCCCCGCTGGTGGCGGGTGAGCGGGTCTTCGTGATGGGGATGGATCGCGTCGTTCACGCCTTTGACGCGCTCGACGGCCGGAAGCTGTGGGTGATGCAGCGCCCTGGTGATGCCCTGACCCTGGGGCAGGTGGGCGTTGTGTCTGCGGTGCGTGACACCTTGGTGGTCGGCCAGGGTCCTCGCGTGACAGGGGTGGACCCGGTTCGCGGTACGGTCCGGTGGGAGGCTGCGGTGGCCAATCCCCGCGGAACCAATGAGGTGGAACGTCTGGCCGACCTGGTGGGGCCCGTGGCCCGGGTGGGTGACGTGCTGTGCGTTCGCGCCTTCCAGGCCAGCGTGGGATGCGTCGATGCCGTTCGCGGCACTGTTTTGTGGTCGCGCAATGCGTCAGGCAGCCAGGCCGTCGCAGCGGATGACAAGGTGGTGGTGGCTGGCGACGGCTCAGACCGTCTGTCGGGATGGCGTCAGGGCACCGGTGAGCTTGTGTGGACCAACGAGAAGTTCCTCTTCAGGGGTCTGGGAGGCGTCCGGTTGGCAGGCCGCATTGCCGTGGTCGGCGATTCCCAAGGCTTCGTCCACTTCCTGGACCGGGAAGACGGCCAGCCGTTGCTGCGCCTGCCCACGGACGGCAGCGCGGTCGTGGGCGCACCGGTGGTCAGCGGCACCACCGTGCTGGTGGTGACGCGGGCCGGTGGCTTGCATGCCTTCCGCGCGGAGTGAAGCCCCGCATCCCTGAGGCTCGGGCCTCAGGCCCTGGCCACGTGGCGGGCCGTCCATTCACTGTGCTGAGAGCTCATCCTTGAAACCGGTCATCGCCATCGTGGGTCGGCCCAATGTGGGCAAGAGCACCCTGTTCAATCGCTTGACGAAGAGCCGGGATGCGATCGTGGCCGATTTCGCCGGGCTGACCCGGGATCGCCATTACGGCGATGCCCGCTTGGGTCCGCGGGAATTCATCGTCATCGATACCGGTGGTTTCGAGCCCGACTGCTCGACCGGCATCGTCCGCGAAATGGCCCGACAGACCCGGCAGGCCGTGGCCGAGGCCGATGTGGTGATCTTCGTTGTGGATCTCAGGGCAGGCCTGTCGGCTCAGGACCACGACATTGCCACTTATCTGCGAAGCCAGCGCAAGAAAGTGCTGCTGGCCGCCAACAAGGCCGAGGGCATGCGCGAATCGCCGCTGCTGGCCGAGTTCTTCGAACTGGGCATGGGTGAGCCTGTGCCCATTTCCTCGGCCCACGGGCAGGGCATCCGCAGTCTCGTCGAGATCGCACTGGAAGGGTTCGATTTCGACGAGGACCCGTCCTCCGGCGAAGCGGGCGAAGACCAGGAGCGCCCGATTCGACTGGCCGTGGCGGGGCGGCCGAACGTGGGCAAGTCAACGCTGATCAACACCTGGCTGGGCGAGGAACGCCTCGTGGCCTTCGACCTGCCGGGCACGACGCGCGACGCCATCTCCGTGCCCTTCGAGCGCGACGGACAGCGGTTCGAGCTGATCGACACCGCCGGGCTTCGCCGCAAAGGCAAGGTGTTCGAGGCGATCGAGAAGTTTTCGGTGGTCAAGACCTTGCAGGCGATTGCGGACGCCAACGTCGTGCTGCTGTTGCTGGACGCGACGCAAGGTGTCTCTGAGCAGGATTCGCACATCGCGGGCTACATCCTGGAGTCGGGCAGGGCGGTGGTGATCGCGGTCAACAAATGGGACGCCATCGACAGCTACCAGCGGGACATGCTGCTGCGTTCCATCGAGCAGCGCCTGGCCTTTCTGAGATTCGCGCCCGTGCTGCATATCTCGGCACTCAAGCGCCAGGGGCTGGGCCCGGTCTGGAAGGCCATCGTCCAGGCCCACCAGTCGGCCACCTGCAAGATGTCCACGCCGGCCCTGAACCGGGTGCTGCAGGAGGCGCTGGCCCATCAGCAGCCCCCCCGGGCCGGGCGGTTCCGCCCGAAGTTGCGCTATGCCCACCAAGGCGGCCTGAACCCGCCAGTGGTCGTGGTGCACGGCAATTCGCTTGACGCGGTGCCTGAGGCCTACAAGCGTTATCTGGAAGGGCGATTCCGGGATCACTTCAAGCTCATTGGAACGCCCATGCGTATCCAGATGCGCTCTGCGGACAACCCTTTCGACAAGTCGAACTGAGCTTGTTCAAGCCTCGGGCTGCGGCACCTCCCTTGCAGCCGTGAGGGACAACCCCATGTGATAACGTGCATGTCTTTCCATCACGGAGCATATCGTGAGCAACAAAGGCCAACTTCTTCAAGATCCGTTCCTCAATCTTTTGCGCAAGGAACACATCCCGGTTTCCATCTATCTGGTCAACGGCATCAAGCTGCAGGGCCAGATCGAGTCCTTTGACCAGTACGTCGTGTTGTTGCGCAACACGGTGACGCAGATGGTCTACAAGCACGCCATCTCGACGGTCGTGCCCGGCAGGGCGGTGAACTTTCATGCCAACGAGGCGGAGCCCGTCTGAGGCCCGCGCCCGGCCCGGACCGGTCTGCTTCGGACCTTCCCCCAACCTTGAAGACGCTGCCTGATTCGTCAGCCGTCGGTCACGAGCCGCGCGCCGTGCTGGTGGGCGTTGATTTCGGGCAGGGGGCCTGGTTTGATGCCGAGCTCGAGGAGTTGGCTCTGCTGGCCAGTTCCGCTGGTGATGAACCCGTGGCGCGCATCACGGCGCGACGCAAGGCGCCCGATGCCGCGTTGTTCGTCGGTTCCGGCAAGGCGGAGGAAATCAAGGCTCTCGTGAACGGAACGTCTGCGCACGGCGTCATCTTCGACCAGGCCTTGAGCCCGGTGCAGCAGCGCAACCTCGAGCAGTTTCTTGGCGTGCCCGTGTCTGACCGCACCGCGCTGATCCTGGACATCTTCGGCGACCGGGCCCAGAGCCACGAGGGCAAGCTTCAGGTGGAGCTGGCGCGCCTGCAGTACCTGTCCACGCGCTTGGTGCGCAGGTGGTCGCATCTGGAGCGTCAGCGCGGCGGCATCGGTACGCGAGGCGGGCCGGGTGAGACCCAGATCGAGCTGGATCGGCGCATGATCTCGGAGCGGATCAAGAGCGTCAAGGCGCGCCTGGAAAGAGTGAAGAAGCAGCGCGTCACCCAGCGACGGGCCCGCTTGAGGCGCGGTACCTTCAAGGTATCGCTGGTGGGCTACACCAACGCCGGCAAGTCAACGCTTTTCAATGCCCTGGTCAAGGCCCGCAGCTACGCCGCAGACCAGTTGTTCGCCACTCTGGACACCACCACCCGGGCCATGTGGCTGGAACAGGCCCGGTCATCCGTCTCGCTGTCGGATACGGTGGGCTTCATCCGCGACCTGCCGCACAAGCTCGTGGAAGCCTTCCAGGCCACGCTTTCAGAGGCCGTGGATGCGGACCTGCTGCTTCATGTGATGGATGCTTCAAGCGCGGTCCTGCACGAGCACAAGGAGGAGGTCGACCGTGTGCTGGAGGACATCGGCGCCGCCGGCGTGCCGCAGATCCTGGTGTGCAACAAGCTGGACCGCCTGGAGGTTTCGGCGCGTCCTCGAAATCTTGTCGACACCTTCGAGGACCGCGCCGGCCGGCAGGTGACCCGCGTCTTCGTCAGTGCGCTGGACGGGACGGGGCTGGACGCTTTGCGGGGGGTGATCGCTGACTGCGCCACACGCCTGCCGCATGCCCAGGCCGATGATGCGCTGGACTCCCACGGCCAAACCCTTACGTACGCTGAGCAGAGCGACTCATGAACACTTCACCCTCAGACCCCAGCGGCCCAGGCTTGGCAACCCCTTCCTTGCCGAGCCTTCGCCCGCGCCGAATCGTGCTGGAAACCTTGCGGGCTTGGTTTGCCGCGGCGGCTTCGCGCCTGCGTGGCCGGTGGCTGATGTCCAGCGGCCGCCCGGACGGGCCGCCCGATCTTGATGAGCTGTGGCGCGACTTCAACCGGAAGCTCAACGGCTTGTTCCGTGGCAAGGGCCCGGGCAGCGGGCCGCAGCGGGAGCCCTCGGGCGATGGTTCCCGGCCGCCGCCCAACCTGCGCAATGCCGGCATCGGCGGGGGTCTGATCGCTGGCGTGGCTGCATTGGTGTGGCTGGGCAGTGGTTTCTTCATCGTGCAGGAAGGCCAGCAAGCCGTGGTGACGTCCTTCGGCAAGTACAGCCACACTGCTGATGCCGGTTTCCAGTGGCGGTTCCCTTATCCCTTCCAGGCCCATGAGACGGTCAGCGTCACGCAGTTGCGGTCCGTGGAAGTCGGCCGCAACACGGTGGTGCCCGCCACCGGCTTGCGCGACTCTTCCATGCTCACCGAGGACGAAAACATCGTCGACATCCGTTTCACCGTGCAATACCGGCTCAAGGATGCCCGGGCCTATCTGTTCGAGAACTTCCGCCCGGACGAGGCGGTGGTCCAGGCCGCAGAGTCCGCCGTGCGGGAGATCGTGGGTCGAAGCAAGGTGGACCAGGTGCTGTATGAGCAACGGGACGCCATTGCCACGGACCTCATGAAGTCCCTGCAGGCTCAGTTGGACCGCCTCAATGCGGGCATCGTGGTGGCCAATGTCAACGTGCAGAACGTCCAGGTTCCCGAACAGGTGCAGGCGGCCTTCAACGATGCCTTCAAGGCGGGCGCTGACCGGGACCGCTTCAAGAACGAGGGTCAGGCCTACGCCAGTGACGTGATCCCCAAGGCGCGGGGCACTGCAGCGCGCTTGCGCGAAGAGTCCGAGGGCTATCGCTCCCGCGTCATCGCGCAGGCCGAAGGCGATGCGCAGCGCTTCAAGTCCGTGCTGACCGAGTACCAGAAGGCGCCGGCCGTCACGCGCGACCGCCTGTACCTCGAGACGATGCAGCAGGTCTATTCCAACGTCACGAAGGTGATGGTGGACACCCGCAGCGGGTCCAACCTCCTGTACCTTCCGCTGGACAAGATCCTCCAGCAGCAAGGTGCCTCGCCGGCTGCGGCGCCCGCCGCCGCGCCGGCAACAGACGTCCCCACCGCGGCGGGAACGGCCCCACCCGCCGACGTCAGGTCGCGTGACGGTTCGCGCATGCGCGACCGTGAAGGCCGTTGATTGGAGATCGCCCCATGAACCGCATTGGCATTGCTCTCTCGGGCCTGCTGGCCTTGACCCTGATCGCCGGCTCGACGCTTTTCGTCGTGGATCAGCGCCAGGTGGGCGTGATCTACGCACTCGGTGAGATCAAGGAAGTCATCACCGAACCCGGGCTGAAGTGGAAGCTGCCGCCGCCTTTCCAGAACGTGGTGTTTCTGGACAAGCGTGTGCAGACCCTCGACAGCCCGGAGACCCGTCCCATCTTCACCGCGGAGAAAAAGAGTCTGGTCATCGACTGGCTGGTGAAGTGGCGCATCAGCGAGCCACGTCAGTTCATCCGCAACAACGGCGTGGACTTTCGCAACCTGGAAAGCCGGCTCAGCCCAGTGGTGCAGGCCGCCTTCAACGAGGAAGTGACCAAGCGGGATGTGCGCAGCGTGCTGTCGCGCGAACGTGAGAAGGTCATGAATGACGTGCGCAGCCGGCTTGCGGATGAGGCCAAGTCCTTCGGTATCGAGATCATCGACGTCCGGATCAAGCGCGTCGATTTCGTCGCCGACATCACGGACTCCGTCTATCGCCGGATGGAGTCCGAGCGCAAGCAGGTGGCCAATGAGCTTCGCTCACAGGGAGCGGCCGAGGGCGAAAAGATCAGGGCCGACGCCGATCGGCAGCGGGAAGTGATCATTGCCGAGGCCTACAGGGACGCCCAGAAGATCAAGGGTGAGGGCGATGCCAAGGCATCGGCGCTGTATGCGGAATCTTTCGGCCGTGACCCCCAGTTCGCCCAGTTCTATCGCAGCCTGGAGGCCTACCGGGCCACTTTCCGAAGCAAGTCTGATGTGATGGTGGTGGAGCCTGGCAGCGACTTCTTCAGGGCCATGCGGGGGCAGGGCGCTGCGGGGCCGGCCCCCTCCAGAAAGTAGTGCTGCAGGAGGCCGGCTTGCTGGATGGGTGGTGGGGTGCGCTGGCGCTGCTGCTGGTGCTGGAGGGCCTGCTGCCCTTGTGCAGCCCGCGGTCATGGCGCAAGGCTTTCGAGCGGGCGCTTCAACTCAAGGATGGGCAGCTTCGTTTCATCGGCTTGCTGAGTGTGCTTGCCGGCCTGCTCATCGCCACGCTGAACTCCACCGCGGCCTGACGAAGGACGGCGCAAGCCGCGACGCCAGGGCCTGCAAGGTCACGGCCGCGCGCGGACGGGTGCAAACGCCGCATCACAAGCCCTGCCTCAGGTGCTCCACCCTACAATCTGCGGTTTTCGTCGCCACCCGTTTCATGTCCAGAGCTTGGCTGTTGCCTGAACACATCGCAGACGTGCTGCCTGCGCAAGCTCTTCAGATCGAGGCCCTGCGCAGGCGCCTGATCGATCAGGCCGGCAGGCGCGGCTTCGAACTTGTGATTCCCCCCCTTCTGGAGCACCTGGAGTCCCTGCTGTCAGGCACAGGTCACGAACTGGACCTGCAGACTTTCAAGCTGGTGGATCAGTTGAGTGGCCGCATGCTCGGCCTGCGGGCTGACACCACTGCCCAGGCCGCCCGCATCGACGCACACCTGTTGAACCGTCCCGGTGTCACCAGGCTCTGCTATTGCGGCCCGGTGTTGCATGCGCAGAAGTCAGCGCCCGGCAGTTCCCGCGAGCCTCTGCAGTTCGGCGCGGAGGTCTTCGGACATGCCGGACCCGAGTCTGACCTGGAGGTCCAGGAGCTTGCGCTTGAAGTGCTCGCCGATGCCGGCGCGTCGCGTCCGGGCATTGACCTCGCCGATGCGCGCATCCTCAAGGGTTTGCTGGCAGACGTTCGCCCGGATCCTTCGGTGGTGCGCGATGTCGTCGAGGCCCTGTCGCACAAGGACGCGGCGTCGCTGGGGCCGCTGTTGCGGGCCTTTCCCGCGCACACCCGGCAGGGTCTGCAGAGTCTGCTGGATCTCTTCGGAGATCGAGAGGTTCTGCAGCGGGCCCGGCAGCAGTTGCCGCAGCACCCGCTGATTGCTGCTGCGTTGAGCCAGCTGGACTGGCTTGCCTGCCGCCTTGAGGCCGATCACCCGCAGCTCCGCGTGAGCTTCGACCTGGCCGACATGGGCGGCTACGCCTACTACAGTGGCGTGCGATTTGCCGTGTATGCGGACGGCAGCGCCGAGGCCCTGGCCCGCGGCGGGCGCTACGATGAGGTCGGTGCTGTCTTTGGCCGCAACCGCCCCGCGGCAGGTTTCAGTCTGGACCTCAAGGCCGTTGCGGCCCTGACCGAGCCCCCGTCCCCTGGGCAGGCGGTTCGGGCCCCCTGGTCTGATGATGCCGCGCTCAAGTCTGCCGTGCGGCGCCTTCGAGAGGCCGGCGAGACGGTGGTGTCTGATTTCCCGGGAGCGATGGCGCAGGAATCTGGCCGCACCTTCGACCGGGAACTGGTGAACATTGCCGGCCAATGGGTCATGAGGCCCCTCTGACCGCACATGTCCTTCTGCATGGGATCCATTCAAGTGAACACATCTGCCGTTGGGCGTAACGTCGTGGTGGTCGGCACCCAGTGGGGTGACGAGGGCAAGGGCAAGGTGGTGGATTGGCTCACCGACCATGCGCAAGGGGTGGTCCGGTTCCAGGGCGGGCACAACGCGGGTCATACCCTGGTCATCAAGGGCCGCAAGACGGCCTTGCAGCTGATTCCTTCCGGGGTCATGCGCGAGGGTGTGGCTTGCTACATCGGCAACGGGGTCGTGGTCGATCCCGTCCACCTTCTGACCGAGATCGAGCGGCTCGAGGCCATCGGTGTCGAGGTGCGCTCGCGCCTGTTCATCAGCGAATCCTGCCCCCTGATCATGCCTTTTCATGTGGCGGTGGACCGTGCTCGCGAGGCCCTTCGCGAATCCAGCGGAACGGGCAAGATCGGCACCACCGGCAAAGGCGTAGGACCCGCTTACGAGGACAAGGTGGCCCGCCGTGCGCTGCGCATCCAGGACCTGAAGCATCCCGAGCGCTTCGCGAGGAAGCTGGCCGATCTGCTGGCCCTGCACAACGTCGCCCTTTCGGGTCACCTGGGTGCCCAGGCCCTGGAGTTCCAGCCCATCCTGGACCAGGCGATGCGCGTTGCCGAGCAGCTCTCGCCCCTGTTTGCTGACGTCGGCCATGCATTGCACCAGAGTCACCTCAGGGGCGACACGCTTCTGTTCGAGGGCGCCCAAGGGACCTTGCTCGACATCGACCACGGCACCTATCCTTTCGTGACGTCGAGCAACTGCGTGGCTGGCAACGCCGCGGCCGGCGCCGGTGTGGGCCCGCAGATGCTGCATTACCGGCTGGGAATCACCAAGGCCTACACCACCCGTGTCGGCAGCGGGCCGTTTCCGACGGAACTGCCCATCGATCAAGCGGGAACCGTGGGCCACCACCTGTCGACGGTCGGCCAGGAGCGGGGCACCGTGACCGGCCGTGCGCGCCGATGCGGCTGGCTGGACGCTGCCGCCCTCAGGCGAGCCATGATCATCAACGGCATTTCCGGTCTGTGCATCACGAAACTCGATGTGCTGGACGGCCTGGAGGCGGTGCAGGTGTGCACGGGCTACCGCCTGGACGGCCGGGTCGTGGACATCCTGCCGCTGGATGCCGACGACATCGCCCGCTGTGAGCCGATCTACGAGACCTTCGGTGGCTGGTCTCAGACGACCGCCGGTGTGACGCACTGGGATGCTTTGCCTGAGAAAGCCCGGCACTACCTGCAGGGTGTACAGCAAATGATCGGGGTGCCCATCGACATGGTCTCCACCGGGCCCGATCGGGACCACACCATCGTTCTTCGGCACCCTTTCCAGCATTGAGGAGGAGATTCCATGCTCACCGACGACGGCAAGCATCTGTACGTGTCGTGGGACGAGTACCACCGGCACATCGAGCGGTTGGCGCTCAAGGTCGCCCACAGCGGCTGGGAGTTCGACCAGATCCTGTGCCTGGCCCGTGGAGGCATGCGCCCTGGCGACGTGTTGTCACGAATTTTCGACAAGCCGCTGGCGATCATGTCCACCAGCTCGTACCGGGCCGAGGCGGGCACCATCCAGGGCAGGCTGGATCTTGCCAAGTACATCACGCTGCCAAAGGGCGAACTGGCTGGCCGGGTGCTGCTGGTGGATGACCTGGCCGATTCCGGTGTCACGCTCAGGGCGGTGGTGGACCGGCTCAGGGCCATGCCCGCCATCTCGGAGTTGCGCACGGCCGTGATCTGGGTCAAGGCTGCTTCTTCGTACGTCCCCGAGTATTTCGTCGAGCCCTTGCCCACCAGTCCCTGGATACATCAGCCCTTCGAGGAATACGACGGCCTGCGACCAGCCGAACTGGCCAAGAGGTATGAAGTCTGATCTGCGCGTGCGACCATGAAAAAAGCCGGTCATTGACCGGCTGTGATGACAGGGTCGAGGACGCTGTCGTGTATGGTGCCCAGGAGAGGACTCGAACCTCCACGGAGTTACCCGCTAGTACCTGAAACTAGTGCGTCTACCAATTCCGCCACCTGGGCATTTCAGGAAAACCAAGAGTCTATCATCAAGAATTCGAAAATCAACCACCCAGGTTCAGAGCCTGAATCAACCTCTTCACCAGACCTGCTCGGAGAGGTCCAGGGCCGTGTCGAAGGCCACCGGGACGGACACGGATTCGTGCAGCGTCACGATGGCCAGGGGTCGATCTTTCTGCCGCCCGCCGAGATGCGCGGCGTGCTGCATGGCGACGAGGTCAGCGTCCGCATCGTTCGACAGGACCGCAAGGGTCGGCCCGAGGGCCGGGTGCTGGACATCCTGTCGCGGCCCAAGACCCCGCTCATCGGCCGCCTGCTCCTGGAAAGCGGTGGCTGGATCGTCGCCCCCGAAGACCGCCGCTACGGCCAGGACATCCTCGTGCCCAAAGGCGGTGTGGGCAGCGCACAGTTGGGGCAGGTGGTGTCGGTGGAGTTGATCGAAGCGCCGTCTCTGCATGCCAAGCCCGTGGGGCGGGTGGTCGAGGTGCTGGGCGAGATTGACGACCCAGGCATGGAAATCGAGATCGCGGTGCGCAAGTACGGCGTGCCCCACGAGTTTCCCGCTGCAGTGGTGCTGGAGGCTCAAGCGCTGCCCTGCGCGATCCGTGCCAATGACCGCCGGCAGAGGGTGGACCTGACCGATGTGCCGCTGGTGACGATCGACGGCGAGGACGCCCGCGATTTCGACGATGCGGTCTACTGCGAGCCTTTGCCGCAGGTCAAGGGCCCGGGTGCGATGCCCCAGTGGCGATTGATCGTGGCCATTGCCGACGTGAGCCATTACGTGAAGCCGGGTTCGGCACTCGACACGGAAGCCTACGAGCGCGCCACCTCGGTGTACTTTCCGCGACGCGTCATCCCCATGCTGCCGGAGCGCCTGTCCAACGGACTGTGTTCGTTGAATCCGGACGAGGACCGGCTGGCCATGGTCTGCGACATGCTGGTCGATGCGCAGGGCGAGGTCCAGGCCTATCAGTTCTATCGCGCGGTGATACGGTCGCACGCCCGGTTCACCTATGCCGAAGTGGCGGCCATCCTCGGCAACACGCGGGGACCCGAGGCTGCCAGGTACGCCCCGATGGTTCCCCATCTCATTCATTTGCACGAGGTCTACCGGGCGCTGCTCAAGCAGCGTGCCCGCCGCGGTGCGGTCGATTTCGACACCACCGAGACCCAGATCGTGTGCGATGAATCCGGGCGTATCGAAAGAATCGTCCCCCGCACCCGGACCGAGGCGCATCGGCTCATCGAGGAGTCCATGCTGGCGGCCAACGTCTGTGCGGCGCACTTCATCGAGCAAGGCGGCCACGCATCGCTGTACCGCGTCCATGAGGGTCCCACGCCCGAGAAGAGGGTGACCCTGCAGAACTATCTGCGCGCACTGGGCATCGGGCTGTCGATCAGCGATGACCCCCGTCCTGCCGAGATGCAGTCGGTGGCAGAGGCCACGCGTGATCGGCCGGATGCGGCCCAGATACACCAGATGCTGCTGCGGTCCATGCAGCAGGCGGTGTACACGCCGATCAACAGTGGGCACTTTGGTCTGTCCTTCGAGGCCTACACGCACTTCACGAGCCCCATCCGCCGTTACCCTGACCTGCTGGTGCACCGCGTGATCAAGGCCTTGCTGGGGCAGAAGACCTACCGCTTCGTACCGTCCGTCCTGCGGATGCCTCCCCAGCCGCGCAGGGCGCCCTCACCGAAAGGTGCAGCGCCAGCGCCGGTGCGCGCCCAGGACAAGCAGGCGCTGGCCTGGCAGGCGGCCGGTCTGCACACGAGTGCGAGCGAGCGCCGCGCCGATGAAGCCTCCCGTGATGTGGAGGCCTGGTTGAAGTGCCGCTTCATGAAGGATCGCCTGGGCGAGGAGTTCCAGGGGACGGTCACCTCGGTGGTGGGCTTCGGCCTGTTCGTCACGCTGGACGAGTTGCATGTCGAAGGCCTGGTGCACGTCACGGAACTGGGGGGCGAGTATTTCCGCTTCGATGAGCTTCGCCAGGAACTGCGTGGCGATCGCAGCGGCATGCGCTACGGCGTCGGCACGCGGGTGCGGGTTCAGGTCAGCCGTGTCGATCTCGACGGACGGCGCATCGACTTCAGAATGGTCAAGGACGGGGCCGCGACCTGGGCCGCCACCCGATCAAAAACCCCGGCGACGGACCGTTCTTCGTCGGCAAGTTCGGTGGAACTGTTGGCAGCAACGCGGGCGCAGGACAGGGAAGTCAAGTCCCGGGGCCGAAAGTCTCGGGCCGCGGCGTCACCCTCCAGGAACGCGGCCCAGCGCGACAAGCCTTCGGGCAAGGCCAAATCAGCCGCCTCGGGCAAACGCGCCCGGCGCCAGCCCTGAGGCGCTGCGCTGCATGCCCGGCCCGCGTTGCCGGGCGGGCCGCGTGTGGTCAGCGCAGCAGGCGGTGCATGCGCTCCACCAGGTCTGAAGCGCGCAGGGCCTGCGCTGTACCGTGAAGATCCGCCGCCCGGCCATGATGGCGGACGGCCTCGCACGCCACGCGATGCGCCTGCCCGAGCGCCGGAGCCGCCCACCAGCCCGCATCGGTGCCCCTGTCCGCGTCCGTGTCCGGGCCTTGATCGGCCTTTGGTGGATCCGGCGCCGCCGGTGTCTCAGACCCGTGCAGGGTGCTGGACCAACGGCCTGCAAGCCAGCCCGCCAGGACATCTCCGGTGCCCGCCGTGGCCAGCGCGCCGTTGCCCGTGATGTTGATCCCCGGCAGCCGCCCGGGCGTGGCGATGACGGTCCCGGAGCCCTTGAGCACGGTGGTGGATGCGTGCAGGCGGCTGATCCGGGCTGCGGCCTGGAGCCTGTCCGCCTGAATCTGCTGCACCGAGCAGCCCAGCAGCCTGGCGGCCTCCAGCGGGTGGGGCGTCAGCACGCTGGCCTGGCCCCTGGCAAGCCGGGACTGCAAGGCCTGCTGCAACGCCGCCTGGCGCGCCACGGCGTTCAGGGCGTCTGCATCGAGCACCAGCCGTGCGGACCGGGCCAACACCTCGGGCAGCCATCGGTCCACAGCAGTGGCGCCGCCGCATCCGCACACCACCGTGGCCTGTTCCAGCGCGATTTCCGGCCATTGTTCAGGGCGCATCCACATGCACTCCGGGCGCGCCCCGTCTTCCAGGGTCATGGACGGGTGCAGGGGCACAGCCAGCACCCGGCCGGCACCGGCGGCCAGGGCGGCGTGCGCTGCCAGACGCAGCGCGCCCGTCATGCCCTCGGCGCCACCGATCAAGACGACGTCGCCGAAGCGGCCCTTGTGACTGGCGTGCGGCCGGAAGTTCCCGCTGCCCGAGCGCGCTACGGGCCCGACCGTCCAGGCCACGGGGTCGACAGGTTCGGTCAGCGGGCTGTCGTCGAGCGGGTTGAACCAGATGCTTCCCGCGGCATCTCGGCCATGGCCCATGAACAGGCCGGGCTTCAGGGTCAACAGGCTGAGTGTGGCCTGTGCCCGGACCCATCCGCCCCCAAGTGCCTGGCCTGTGTCGGCATCCAGGCCGGTGGGCAGGTCGATGGACAGGCGAGGGCAGGCCTGATCGTTGATGGCCTGGACGACGGCTGCCATGTCCGAGCTCAGGGCGCGGCTCGCACCCAGGCCCAGCAACGCATCGATCACCAGGTCTGCCCCGCCGTGAGGAGGCTGTTCGGCCACGCGACAACCCGCGTCCAGGGCTCGCTGGAGCGCCGTCTGGGCGTCGGGGTGCAGACGGTGCTGATCGGCATGAAGTGTGATGGTCACGTCCTTGCCCACGCCAGACAGATGCATGGCCGCGTGCAGCCCGTCGCCCCCGTTACCCCCCGGACCTGCGGCGACCCAGATGCGGCGGGCATGGGGCGCCATCGACAGGGCCCAGCGCGCGGAGCAAAGGCCCGCCCAGGCCATGAGCTGCCCATGCGGCCACTGCTTGAGCCGGTGTCTGTCGATGAGCCGGGAACCTTGGGTGCCATGCAGGGGCCAGGGTCCGCCAGTGCCCAGCACCTGGTGTGTCTGTGCGCGAGCGGCCTTGCGGGCGTGCACTGAAGGGGCGCCGGGCCCGGTACTTGTGGCCTGCACCGGCTGGCCTGGCGGGCCAGCGGTCGGGGGCTGCGCAGATCGGGGTCCGGCGGATGTGGTTTCCAGGTCCATGTGGGGTGGTTGCGGGGCTGTGCCGGGGCGGCAGGCAGAAGGTCGGTCTTGAAGGCCTTGTCCTGCGCAGGCGGGGCAGGTTCAGGGCACCGGTTTGTCGCGCGATGCTAAACTCCTGAGGTTTTTCCCCTGAGCAGCCGGCGGGCTCAGCATCCTGTTTGCGACGGATGAAGAACCGGCGAAAGTTGCTTGGGGCGAAGACAAATCACGGACCGCGGCCCCGGAAGGTGTCTTGCGCAGTCGATGGGTTGAAGCCCCTGAGCACTTGCGCGGATGCAGGCCCGGTTCAAGAAGCAACCTTCGGAGAAATCATGACAGTTTCCATGCGCGACATGCTCGAGGCGGGTGTCCATTTCGGGCATCAGACCCGTTTCTGGAACCCCAAGATGGCCCCGTACATCTACGGCCATCGCAACAAGATTCACATCATCAACCTCGAGAAGACGCAGCCGCTCTTCAACGACGCGATGAAGTTCATCCGCCAGCTGTCCAGCCGCCGCGGCACCATCCTGATGATCGGCACCAAGCGTCAGGCTCGCGAAGTCATCGCCCAGGAGGCACAGCGCGCCGGCATGCCCTACGTGGATCAGCGTTGGCTGGGTGGCATGTTGACCAACTTCAAGACGGTCAAGGGCTCCTTGAAGAAGCTCAAGGACATGCAGGCCACCAAGGAGGCCGGCACCGAGTCCATGATCAAGAAAGAGGCGCTGATGTTCGACCGCGAACTGGCCAAGCTCGAGAAGGACATCGGCGGTATCCAGGACATGAACGCCCTGCCAGACGCCATGTTCGTGATCGACGTCGGGTATCACAAGATTGCGGTGGCTGAGGCCAACAAGCTGGGCATCCCGGTGATCGGAGTGGTGGACACCAACCACACACCCGATGGCGTGCAGTACGTCATTCCCGGCAACGACGACTCTGCCAAGGCCGTGGCCCTTTACGCCCGGGCGGTGGCAGACGCGGTGCTGGAAGGCAAGGCCAACGCCACCGCCGAGGTGGTGCAGGCGGTGAGCGGAGGCGACGAGTTCGTCGAAGTCAGCGAAGACGCCTGAACCCCATGATCCGGGCGGCAGGTGCGGGGATCGCACCGCCGCCCGCTTTTCATTCGAAACGGAGAGCACACAAATGGCAGCAATCACTGCAAGCATGGTCGCGGAACTGCGCGCCAAGACCGACGCCCCGATGATGGAGTGCAAGAAGGCCTTGACAGAAGCCGATGGGGACATGGGGCGGGCCGAGGAGATCCTGCGTGTCAAGCTGGGCAACAAGGCTGGCAAGGCGGCATCGCGCATCACGGCCGAAGGCGTGGTCGCAGCATCGGTCCAGGGCAGCACGGGCGCTCTGATCGAGGTCAACTGCGAGACCGACTTCGTGTCCAAGAACGAGTCCTTCCTCGCCTTCGTGAGGAGCTGCGCAGAGCTGGTGGCCGCCCACGACCCGGCCGACATCGCCGCCTTGTCGGCGCTGCCCCTGGCTCAGGAGGGGTTCGGGCCGACGGTGGAAGACGTCCGCAAGGGCCTGATCGGCAAGATCGGCGAAAACATGGCGGTGCGCCGCTTCCGGCGCTATGCGGGCGGTGGGCAGCTGGCCCATTACCTGCACGGCACGCGCATTGGCGTGATGGTGGAGTTCGAGGGTTCCGAGGTGGCGGCCAAGGACGTGGCCATGCACGTGGCGGCGATGAAGCCGGTGAGCCTGTCTTCGGCAGAGGTGCCTGCCGATCTGGTGGAGCGTGAGCGTCGGGTTGCCGCAGAGAAGGCGGCCGAATCCGGCAAGCCCGCTGAAATCGTGGCCAAGATGGTCGAAGGCTCGGTCCAGAAGTTTCTCAAGGAGGTCTCGCTGTTCAACCAGACCTTCGTCAAGAACGACAAGCAGACGGTCGAGCAGATGCTCAAGTCCGCATCCACCACGGTCAAGGGCTTCACCCTTTACGTCGTGGGTGAAGGCATTGAAAAGAAGGTCGATGACTTCGCTGCCGAGGTGGCAGCACAGGTGGCGGCTGCCAAGGCCTCCTGAACCTGAGGGCATGGGACGGGCCGTTGGCCCGCCTTACACTCCCCTGGACAATGACATTCGAAGAGAGTCCTGCATGGCGACGTACCGGCGCATTCTGCTGAAGTTGTCGGGTGAGGCGCTGATGGGTGACGATGCCTTTGGCATCAACCGGGCCACCATCGTGCGCATGGTCAGAGAGGTCCAGGAGGTCACCCACCTGGGCTGCGAGGTGGCTGTGGTCATTGGGGGCGGCAACATCTTTCGGGGTGTGGCGGGGGGCTCGGTCGGCATGGACCGGGCCACGGCCGACTACATGGGCATGCTGGCCACGGTGATGAACTCGCTGGCTCTGGCCGACACCATGCGCCAGGAAGGCATGACCGCACGGGTCATGTCGGCCATCTCCATCGAGCAGGTGGTGGAGCCCTACGTCAGGCCCAAGGCGCTGCAATACCTGGAAGAGGGCAAGGTGGTGGTGTTCGCCGCCGGCACCGGCAACCCGTTCTTCACCACGGACACGGCCGCGGCCCTCAGGGGCGCCGAAATCGGCGCCGAGATCGTGCTGAAGGCCACCAAGGTTGATGGTGTGTATTCCGCCGACCCGAACAAGGACCCGCTGGCCACTCGCTACAGCACCATCTCCTTCGACGAGGCCATTGCCCGCAATCTGCAGGTCATGGATGCCACCGCCTTTGCGCTGTGCCGCGACCAGAAGCTGCCGATCAAGGTGTTCTCGATTTTCAAGCCGGGTGCCCTGAGGAGGGTCGTGCAGGGCGAGGATGAGGGAACCCTCGTACACGTGTGACAGGTGAAACGCCGATGACCATTGCCGAGATCAAGAAGAATGCAGAGGCCAAGATGGGCAAGTCCATCGAGGCACTGAAGAGTGAACTTCAGAAGATCCGCACCGGCCGCGCCCACCCGGGCATCCTGGACCAGGTGCACGTGGATTACTACGGCTCGCCGGTGCCCATCAGCCAGGTGGCGAACGTCTCTTTGCTCGATGCCCGCACCATCAGTGTCCAGCCCTGGGAAAAGGGCATGGGCCCCAAGATCGAGAAGGCCATTCGCGAATCCGATCTCGGGCTGAACCCCTCGGCACAGGGTGATCTGCTGCGAGTGCCGATGCCTGCCCTGACGGAAGAGCGACGTCGAGACCTCACCAAGGTGGTGCGCAGTGCGGGAGAAGACACCAAGGTGGCGGTGCGCAACCTGCGCCGCGAGGCCAACGACCAACTCAAGCGGCTGCTCAAGGACAAGGCCGTTTCAGAAGACGATGAGCGCAGGGGCCAGGAAGACGTGCAGCGCCTGACCGATCGGGTGGTCGCCGAGGTGGACCGTCTGGTTCAGTCCAAGGAAGCCGAAGTGCTGGCAGTCTGAAGCCAGGCAGGCGGCTCGCCCGATGGAGTTCGGTCCCAAGGTTCCCCGGCACGTGGCCGTCGTGATGGACGGCAATGGGCGTTGGGCGAAGAATCGCTACATGCCCCGGTTCTTCGGACACAAGGCCGGGGTGGATGCGCTCATCCGCGCGATTGATCTCTTTGCAGACCGAGGCGTTCAGTACCTGACCGTCTTCGCCTTTTCTTCAGAGAACTGGAAGCGGTCAGCCGACGAGGTGTCTGGCCTGTTCGGGCTGGTGCTGGTGGCGGCCTCCAAGTATCTTGAATCGATGGTGTCCAAGGGTGTGCGCATCCGCGTCATCGGCAACCGCGAAGGCGTTTCGGAACAACTGCAGGCCGCCTGGACGCGCGCGGAGGAGGCCACCGCGCACAACAGTCGCATCACCGTCCTGGTCGCCTTCAACTTCGGCGGGCGCTGGGATGTGGTGCAGGCCTGCCGCCAAGCCCTGGCCCGCGGCCTTGCGCCCGAGGACGTGACCGAAGAGTCCTTCGCCCGCCTGCTCACCTTGAGCGACGTGCCGGACCCGGATCTGTTCATCCGCACAGGTGGCGAAATGCGCCTGAGCAACTTTCTGCTCTGGCAGGCGGCCTATGCCGAGCTGTACTTCACCGAATGTCTCTGGCCGGATTTCGGGGCCGAGCAGATCGACCTCGCGCTGGCCTCGTTTGTGTCGCGGGATCGGCGCTTCGGGGGCGCGGAGTCCTGGGCGCACGGTCCCGACGCCACAGGCTGAGCATCATGCTGGGCCAGCGCATCGTCACCGCGGTCGTGCTGCTGGCCCTGCTGGTGCCCGCCATGTGGGCCGAGACGGCTTGGCCGTTTGCGGCCTTGACCATGCTGCTTGTGGCGGCCGCTGGCTGGGAGTGGGCGCGCCTGAACGGGTCAGGATCGGCCGCTGCGCTGGGCTCAGGGGGATTGCTTGTCGTGGTGTGCACGGCCACCGGACCGATGGCCTTGCAGGGGCAGGTGCCTGCAGGCTGGTGGGTGGGCGCAAGTGTCTTGTGGATGGTGGGCGGGGTCTGGGCGCTCTGGCAGGGTGTCGAGGCCTGGCATCGCAGGCCTCACGGGCTGACGTGGCCCCTGGGCATGCTGGCGTTGTGGGTGGCTTGGATGGCGCTGGTGTCTGCACAGGCTCGCAGCCTGGCTTTCCTGCTGTCGGTCCTGTGTCTGGTGTGGGTGGCCGATGTCGCGGCGTACTTCGGGGGGCGTGCCTGGGGCCGCCGCAAGCTTGCACCTTCCATCAGCCCGGGCAAGTCCTGGGAGGGTGTCTGGTCGGGCGTTGTGGGCGTGCTGCTGTTGTCCTGGGGCTGGGTGGCGCTGGAGAGCGCGGGCGCTCTGCAAGGGGTGATGCAGGGCGGCTCCCTGAACAGCTTTTCACAGGCGCCTGCGCCGTGGGGTGCGAGCCTGTTTGCCCAGTTGTTCGGGCGTTACGGCGTCGCCTGGGGCGTGTGCCTGCTGATCCTGCTGGCGGGGATGAGCGTGGTGGGCGATCTGTTCGAGTCCCTGGTCAAGCGCGCGGCCGGCGCCAAGGATTCCAGCCGTCTCCTGCCGGGGCACGGTGGTGTCCTTGATCGCATTGACGCCTTGCTGCCTGTCTTCCCCCTGGCCCTGGCCCTTGTTTCCTCATGAACCTCACCGAGTCGGCACGCCGTCAGCGCCTGGCCATCCTGGGCTCCACGGGGTCCGTTGGAGCGAACACGCTTGACGTGGCTCAGCGTCACCCCGAGTCGATCGAGGTGGTGGGGCTGTCGGCCTTCAGGCGCATGGATGAACTTGCCGCGCAGTGCGAGCGCTTTCGTCCCCGCTGGGTGGTGGTGCCCGACGCCGAAGCCGCGCAGCGTCTGAGATCGATGCTTTCCACCGAAGCGCAGCGTTTGGAGGTGCTGTCGGGCCCGCAAGGGCTTTGTGAACTCGCCGCGCATCCGGAGGTGGACAGTGTGATGGCGTCCATCGTCGGCGCAGCCGGCCTCGCGCCCTGCATGGCGGCCGCCCGCGCCGGCAAGCGACTTCTGCTGGCCAACAAGGAGGCCCTGGTGGTGGGGGGCGCGTTGTTCGTCGCCGCGGTCAAGCAAGGAGGCGCCACGCTCTTGCCCATCGACAGTGAACATTCCGCGATCTTCCAGTGCCTGCCGCTGGATCGCAAGGCGTGGCCGGAGTTCATCGATCACATCGTGCTGACGGCCTCGGGCGGCCCTTTTCGCCGCACGGATCCCGCCACCTTCCATGCCATCACGCCTGAACAGGCCGTGGCGCATCCGAACTGGGTGATGGGGCGCAAGATTTCGGTGGATTCGGCCACCATGATGAACAAGGCCCTGGAAGTGATCGAGGCGCGCTGGTTGTTCGATCTCCAGCCCGAGGACATCCGCGTCGTCGTGCACCCGCAAAGCATCATCCATTCCATGGTGGTGTGCCGGGATGCGTCCGTGCTGTCGCAGATGGGCACGCCTGACATGCGGGTGCCCATCGCCTATGGCCTGTCGTTTCCTTCGCGTATCTCATCGGGCGCCTCCAGGCTGGACTTGCTGTCCGTGTCGTCACTCACCTTCGAGGCACCGGACGATGCCCGGTTCCCCGGGTTGAAGCTGGCCTACGACGTGCTGGCGCAGCCGGAAGGGTCTGGTGTGGTCTTGAACGCGGCCAACGAGGTGGCAGTGGAGGCCTTCCTGGCCCGGCGCGTGACCTTCACCGACATCCACCGCATCAACCGGGGCACGATCGAGGCGATGGCGGGGCGGTTTGCGGTGCCCGGCTCCTTGGAAGACCTGCTGGAACTGGATGCAAGGTCGCGCAGCCTGGCCGCAGCCTTGGTCTCACGAGGGCCCGCGCCATGATGACGGTCTTGGCCTTCGTGGTGACCCTGGCGGTGCTGGTCGTCATCCATGAGTACGGGCATTACCGCGCGGCACGAGCCTTCGATATCCGGGTGTTGCGGTTTTCGGTGGGCTTTGGCCGTGTGCTCTGGAGTCGGCGCCTGGGGGCTGATGCCACCGAGTTCGTGGTGTGCGCGCTGCCCCTGGGCGGATATGTGCGCATGCTGGACGAGCGTGAAGGCCGCATAGACCCCGGCCAGTTGCACCGCGCCTTCAACCGCAAGCCCTTGTGGCAGAGGTCGTTGGTGGTGTTTGCCGGGCCTGCGGCCAACCTGTTGTTGGCCGTGCTGCTTTACAGCGCGGTGCAGTGGATCGGCGTGCAGGAGCCCAAGGCCGTCCTGAGCGCCCCGCCGGCCCACAGCGTTGCGGCGCGCGGTGGCCTCAAGTCCGGTGACTGGGTTCGCGCCTGGTCGGCCGATGGGATGAACTGGCAGAACGTACGGTCCATGGTGGACCTGCGCTGGCAGGCCCTGGAGGCCCAGATGGCTGGCCAGCCGCTGCATCTGATGGTGTCCGATGCCCAAGGCCGTGGCAGCCGGGTCGTGAAGCTTGATCTGGGCGGCGAACAGGCCCGGTCGCCGTCGAGCGACCCGTGGCGTGAGCTCGGGCTGGGGGTTCCGTGGTCTGCGGCCCTGCTGGGCGAGGTCAAGGCCGGGGGCCCGGCAGACCGCGCAGGTCTGCGCAAAGGTGATGTTGTCACGGCCGTGGACGGAAACCCTGTCCCTGATGCGCAGTCGCTGCGAGATGCCATCCGGCCCCGTGCAGATCAGAAGATGGCCTGGACCGTTGACCGGGCAGGCCAGTCGCTGGAGCTCGCCGTGCTGCCCAGGGCGGAAAGATCGGCCCATGGCACCGTCGGCAGGATCGACGCCTTCGTGGGCCAGTCTCCCCAGACCGTTGCCGTGATCCTGGGGCCGCTCGATGGTCTGCTGGAGGGCGTGCGCAAGACCTGGGACGTGTCAGCGCTGACGGTGTCCATGATCGGGCGGATGATCGTCGGCGACGCATCGCTCAAGAACCTCAGCGGACCGCTGACCATCGCCGATTTCGCAGGACAGTCGGCGCAGAAGGGATGGGCCAGTTACCTGGGGTTTCTGGCCCTGGTCAGCGTCAGCCTGGGTGTCCTGAACCTGCTGCCGCTGCCCATGCTCGACGGCGGGCACCTGATGTATTATCTTTTCGAAGGGTTGACAGGCCGACCTGTGCCCGACGCTTGGCTCGAGCGGTTGCAGCGCGGCGGTATTGCGATACTGCTGGCGCTGATGTCCGTGGCGCTCTTCAATGATGTCGCCCGACTTGTCGGTTTCCATTGAGCCCTACCTGATGCTTCCTTCCATTCTTCCGGGATCCCTGCGCAGCAGCGCAGCCGCAGTCGCGGTCATCTGTGCCAGCGCCTGCCTGCCCGCGGCGGGCGCTGTCGAACCTTTCAAGATCAAGGACATCCGTCTCCAGGGACTTCAACGGACGGATCCTGGCACGGTGTTTGCCGCGCTTCCGTTTCGCATCGGCGACACCTACAACGACGACAAGGGCTCGGCCGCGCTGCGGGCCCTGTTTGCGACGGGTCTGTTCAAGGACGTCCGCATCGAGATCGAGGGCGACGTCACGGTGGTGATCATCGAGGAGCGTGCCATCATCTCGGCGGTGTCCTTCGTGGGCCTGAAGGAGTTCGACAAGGACACGCTGACCAAATCCCTCAAGGACGCCGGCATTGGCGAGGGCCTGCCCTTCGATCGCGCGGTGGTTGACCGTGCTGAGCAGGAGATCAAGCGCCAATACCTCTCGCGCAGCCTTTACGGTGCCGAGGTCGTCACCACCATCACACCGCTGGAACGCAACCGCGTCAACGTGACATTCACGATGACCGAAGGCGACGCCGCCAGGATCAAGGAGATCCGCATCACCGGGGCCTCGGTGTTCACCGAGTCCCAGTTGCTGTCGCTGATGGACCTGACGCCCAGCGGTTGGCTGACCTGGTACACCAAGTCGGACCGCTATGCACGCTCCAAGCTGAACGCCGACCTGGAAACACTGCGGGCCTACTACGTCAACCGCGGCTATCTGGAGTTCAGCGTCGAATCGACACAGGTCACGATTTCCCCGGACAAGCAGGACATCTCGATCGCCATGTCGATCCGGGAAGGGCAAGCCTACACCGTGACAGGTGTGCGGCTGGAGGGGCAGTTCCTGGGCAAGGAGGAAGAGTTCCGTTCCCTGGTGCGGATCCGCCCTGGCCAGGCCTACCGCGGCGAGGATGTTTCCACCACCACCCGCGCGTTTTCCGACTTGTTCGGACGCCTGGGGTATGCATTCGCCCGGGTGGAGGCACGGCCCGAAATCGACCGGGCGACAGGTCAAGTGGTGGTCGTGCTGGTGGCTGAACCTCAGCGCAGGGTGTATGTTCGCCGCATCGATGTGGCCGGCAACACCAGAACGCGGGACGAGGTGATTCGGCGGGAGTTTCGCCAACTCGAGTCTTCCTGGTACGACGGTTCGAAGATCAAGCTCTCGCGTGATCGCGTGGAGCTGCTGTCGTACTTCAAGGAAGTCAACGTCGAGACCAATGAAGTGCCGGGCAGCCCCGATCAGGTGGATCTGCTGGTCACGGTCGAAGAGCGGTCGACCGGCAACCTGACGGTGGGCGCGGGCTATTCCAGTGCCGAGAAGTTGACCGTATCTGCCTCCGTCAAGCAGGACAACGTGTTCGGCTCGGGCCACTACCTGGCTGTTGAAGTCAACACCAGCCAGTCCAATCGGAATCTCGTGCTCAGCACCGTGGACCCGTACTTCACCGTGGATGGCATTTCGCGGGGCATTGATCTGTTCTACCGCACCAGCCGCCCGCTCAACAGCCTGGGTGACCAGTACCAATTGGCCACGCCCGGAGCCAGCTTGCGCTTTGGTGTGCCTTTCTCGGATTTCGATACCGTCTTCATCGGCCTGGGCGTCGAGCGAACGGAAATCAAGGCCGCCACGTCCATTCCGAACAGCTACTACCTGTTTCGTGAGCAGTTTGGCCCCATCAGCCACGCCGTGCCCCTGACACTGGGCTGGCAGCGGGACGAGCGAGACAGCGTGAAAACGCCGTCGTCAGGGCGCTATCAACGCGTGAATCTGGAGTGGAGCCTTGCGGGCGATGTCCGATACCTCAGGACCAACCTGCAGTACCAGCAGTACTGGCCCTTGCCGGCCAGGCTCACTTTCGGTCTGAATGCAGAGATCGGGCTGGGTCAGGGGCTGGGCGGAAAGGCATTCCCGATCTTCAAGAATTTTTACGGCGGCGGGCTGGGCTCCGTGCGCGTGTTCGAGCCGGGATCCCTGGGGGTGGTGGACCCCACCGGGGCTTTCATCGGCGGCGCCAAGCGCCTGAATGTCAATGGCGAGCTCTACTTTCCCGTGCCTGGGACGGGCAACGACAAGTCCTTGCGCATCTTCGCCTTCGCCGACGCGGGCAACGTCTGGCGGGAGGGTGAACCCATCACCACGGCGAGCCTGCGTGCCTCCACCGGGTTGGGTCTGAGTTGGATCTCTCCCGTGGGACCCTTGAAGCTGAGCTGGGGCGTGCCTCTGCAGGCCACCTCGAAAGATAGAATCCAACGTTTCCAATTCCAGATCGGGACAGCCTTCTGATGAAAGTCTTCGCCAAGATCATCGGCGCCTGCGCGGCGGCCCTGTGCTTGTGGGTCACGCCGGCTGCTGCGCAGGAACTCAAGCTCGGTTACGTCAACAGCGAGCGGGTGCTGCGTGACTCCGCCCCGGCCAAGGCTGCACAGGCCAAGCTGGAAGCGGAGTTCGGTCGACGCGAGCGCGAGTTGACTGACATCCGCAACCGTCTCAAGGCAGCGGCCGACAAGTTCGAAAAAGATGCCCCCACGCTGCCGGAGTCCGAGAAGACGCGTCGGCAGCGCGAGCTTGTGGACCAGGAGCGTGACCTTCAGCGCAAGCAGCGCGAGTTCCAGGAAGACCTGAACCAGCGCAAGAACGAGGAACTCGCGGCAGTGGTGGAGCGTGCCAACCGCGTGATTCGGCAGATTTTTGAGTCCGAGAAGTACGACGCCATCTTGCAGGAGGTGGTGTTCGCAGGGCCGCGAGTGGACATCACCGACAAGGTGATACGCGCCCTGAACGCACCGGCCAAGTGACGGCCTGCTGGACGTGCCTGGGGTTCGGGTTGGAGACCTGAGCGCGTTGCTCGGTGGGGAGTTGGTCGGTTCGCCCGACGTGGTGGTCGATCGCATCAGGTCTCTCCTGGAGGCCGACGAGCGCACCGTCTCCTTCCTTTCCAATCCTCGTTACGAATCGCAGTTGGCGCGAACGCGCGCGGCGTGCGTCATCCTCAGTCCGCGCTACCGGGAGCAGGCGGCCCGCCTTGCCAGCGCCATCCTTTGTGATGACCCGTACCTGGCCTTTGCCCGGCTGACCCAATGGTGGGCGCGGGAAACCGCGAACGCGCCGCTCACCCCTGGCGTGCACGCGGCCGCAGTGGTGGATGCCTCGGCCCAGGTGCATCCCACGGCGCGCGTGGAAGCCCTGGCGGTGATCGGGGCTGGCGCGCGCGTAGGCCCTGGGGCGAGGGTAGGCTCTCATGCCGTCATCGAGGCGCAGGCGGCGCTGGGTGCGTCCAGCCGTCTCGGTCCCCATGCGGTGATTGGCCATGGGTGCAGCGTCGGTGACCGGTGCATCCTGCACGCAGGCGTGGTGATCGGTGCTGATGGGTTCGGCTTTGCCCCCAGTCAAGGCGGCTGGGAGAAGATCGAACAGCTGGGCGCGGTGAGGATAGGGGATGACGTGGAGATCGGTGCCCACACGTGCATCGACCGTGGAGCGCTGGAAGATACCGTGATCGAACAGGGCGTCAAGCTGGACAACCTGATCCAGATCGGCCACAACGTGCGCATCGGAGCGCACACGGCGATGGCGGCTTGTGTGGGGGTGGCGGGCAGCGCCCGCATCGGTGCGCACTGCACGGTGGGCGGAGGCGCCATCATCCTGGGTCACCTGGAGCTGGCCGACCACGTGCACGTGTCTGCTGCAACCGTGATCACCCGGTCGATTCTCAAGCCGGGCCACTACAGCGGCGTCTACCCCTTCGAAGAAAATGCCGCCTGGGAAAAGAACGCCGCCACGTTGCGGCAGCTGCATGCCCTGCGAGATCGCCTGAGGGCACTGGAAAGAGGTTAGATCATGAGGATGGACATCCACGGCGTGCTCAGGAAGCTGCCTCACCGCTACCCCATCCTGCTGATTGACAGGGTGCTGGAGATCGAGAGCGGCGTGCGCATCAAGGCCCTCAAGAACGTGTCTATCAACGAGCCCTACTTCCTGGGTCACTTCCCGCATCGCCCCGTGATGCCGGGGGTGTTGATGCTGGAAGCCCTGGCGCAGGCGGCCGGGCTGCTGTCGTTCGAATCCGCCGGCCAGGATCCAGATGACAACACGGTCTACTACTTCGCTGGCATCGATGGCGCACGCTTCAAGCGACCCGTGGAGCCGGGCGACCAGCTGATGCTTGACGTGACGCTGGTGCGCGCCAAGGCAGGCATCTACAAGTTTGCCGCCCGGGCCAGCGTGCAGGGTGAACTGGCCGTGGAAGCCCAGCTGATGTGCACCATCCGCAAGGTGGGCTGAGGGCCGCGGCGGCATGACACGGATCCACGCCACCGCCATCGTCGATCCTCGGGCCGAGCTGGACGCCGATGTCACCGTCGGGCCGTACGCACTCATCGGAGCGGGCGTGACCGTCGGCGCCGGGACGCAGATTGCGGGCCATTGCGTGCTGGAAGGGCCCACGGTCATCGGTCGGGACAACCGTATCCATGCCCATTGCGTACTGGGCGGCGCGCCCCAGGACATGAAGTACCGCGGCGAACCCACGGCCCTTCACATCGGCGACCGCAACACCATCCGCGAGTTCTGTACCTTCAACCGTGGCACGGTGCAGGATGCCGGCGTCACTCGCCTGGGCAACGACAACTGGGTGATGGCCTATGTCCACCTTGCGCATGATGTGCAGGTGGGGTCTCACACCATCCTGGCCAACAACGCCACGTTGGCTGGCCACGTGCACCTGGGCGATTGGGCCATCGTGGGCGGCCTGACCGGCATTCACCAGTTCTGCCATGTGGGCGCCCACGCCATGACCGGTTTCCAGAGCCACGTCTCACAGGACGTGCCGCCTTTCATGATGGTCTCGGGCAACCCGCTGGCGGTACACGGCTTCAACGTGGAAGGCCTGAGGCGGCGCGGGTTTTCGCGTGAGCGCATCGCGCAGGTCAGGCAGATGCACCGCCTGCTGTACCGCGAGGGCCTGACCTTGGAGCTGGCGCGGCAGCGTATCGAGACACTTGCCCAAGACCCTGCCGCAGATCCCCTGGCCCTGGGAGATCTGCGTCTCATGCTGGACTTCCTGGCCGCCTCCACCCGGGGCATCGCACGCTGACGGGTCGTCCACTGCCCCGCTCCAGAGCCCTAGCGCGTGCTGCTCACATGGCTGCTGATGACTTCCCCATGAATGTGGCGATGGTGGCGGGTGAGGCCTCGGGCGATCTGCTGGGCGGTCTGCTGCTCAAGGCCATGCACGGGCGCTGGCCCGCCCTGTCGGCTGCGGGCATTGGCGGGCCGATGATGGCGGCGTGCGGGTTTCAGGCCTGGTGGCCCAGCCAGCGGCTGGCGGTCCGGGGCTATGTGGAGGTCTTGCGGCATTACCGTGACATCTCGCGTATCCGCGAGCGGCTGACGGACAGACTGCTGGCCCAACCGCCGCAGGCCTTCATCGGCATCGATGCTCCGGACTTCAACCTCGGGCTGGAACAGCGGCTCAAGCAGCAGGGCATTCCGAGCATCCACTTCGTCTGCCCCTCGATCTGGGCCTGGCGTGGCGGCCGCGCCAAGCGCATCGCCCGCAGTGCCGACCATGTGCTCTGCCTGTTTCCCTTCGAGCCCGAATTGCTCAGCGCACAAGGCGTGGCTGCCACGTATGTGGGGCACCCCTTGGCCGATCTGATTCCCCTGGAGCCTGACCGTCTGGCTGCACGCCGGGCCCTGGAACTGCCGGAAGATGCGACGGTGCTGGCCCTGCTGCCGGGCAGTCGGCGATCGGAGATCCAGTACATCGCGCCAGCTCTCCTGCAGGCCGCTCGCCTGCTGCAGGCCGCTCGACCAAACCTCCGTTTCGTGCTGCCCGTCGCGCCTGGGCTGGACGATCTGTTGCGTCCGCTGGCGGCCACCCACGGGCCGCAGGGTCTTCAGATGCTGACCGGTCGCTCGCACGAGGCCCTGGCGTCGTGTGACCTGACCCTGATCGCCAGCGGCACCGCCACGTTGGAAGCCGCCCTGTTCAAGCGCCCGATGGTCATCGCATATCGCATGCATCCCTTGAGCTGGCAATTGATGAAGCGCATGGCCTACCAGCCATGGGTGGGGCTGCCCAACATCCTGTGCCGGGAGTTTGTGGTGCCCGAGCTCATTCAAGAGGCTTGCAAGCCCCAGCGCCTGGCGGACGAGGCGCTGCGCTGGCTGGACCAGGATGCGCGCCGCGAGCAACTGCGCGAGCGCTTCACGGCGCTGCACCACCAGTTGCGTTGCGACACTGCCACCCGAGCCACCGATGCCATCGCGAAAATCATCAAGAGGACCTGAGCAACTGGCGCTGGCCTGGAAGGTGCGCGGTCTCATGGCGGGCGTGGACGAGGCGGGCCGCGGGCCTTTGGCGGGGCCGGTCGTGGCGGCGGCCGTGGTCCTGGACGACGCCAGACCGATCCAGGGCCTGGCGGACTCCAAGACATTGACCGCGCGTGCACGTCAGAGGCTTCACGACGAGATCTGCGCCAAGGCCCTGTGCGTGGAGGTGGCCTGGGCTGCGCCTCAGGAAATTGATGAGCTCAACGTTCTGCAGGCCACGCTGCGGGCGATGAGCCGGGCGGTGCAGAGCCTTCGGCTCACGCCGGCGCTGGTTCTGGTGGATGGCAACCGTCTGCCTGTCCTGTCAGTTCCGGCGCAGGCCGTCGTCAAGGGCGATGCCTTGGTGCCGGCCATCTCGGCGGCCTCCATCGTGGCCAAGGTGCGGCGCGATGCCTGGTGCCAGGAAGCACACGAACGGTTCCCGCAGTACGGTTTTGCCGCACACAAGGGCTATCCCACGCCGGAACACCTCGAGGCGCTGCGCCGCCATGGCCCCAGCCCGGTCCACCGCCGCAGTTTTGGCCCGGTTCGTGACTGTCAGGCTCCGGCATGAGCCTGCCTGAGCCGTCTGTGATCACCTCGCGGAGCAATCCGCTGCTGAAGCGGCTGAGGCAGTTGCTCACCCATCCCGCGGCCTACCGCAGCGAGGGTGAGATCTGCATCGAAGGCGAGCACCTTTGCGCTGCTTACCGGGCGCGTGGGGGGCGGCCGCGCATCGCGGTGTTCGCGCAGTCCGCCTGGCAGCACCGGCCACTGCGCGATCTGGCCTTGGGCGCGCAGCAGGTTCAGTTGGTGGCTGACTCCCTGCTCAGCCAGGTCAGCGCGCTGCCATCGGCTGCGGGCGTGGTCTTCGTGGCGGCCCTGCCGCCTGATGCAGCACCCGATCCGGGTGGGCCTGCCGTGCTGCTGGACCGTCTTCAGGACCCGGGCAACGTGGGAAGCATCTTGCGCACGGCCAGTGCGCTGGGTGTGCGGCAGGTCTGGACCGCCCCGGGCACAGCCGCGCTGTGGTCTCCCAAGGTGCTGCGCGCCGGCATGGGTGCGCACTTCGCCCTGGAACTGTGTGAGGCGGTGGACGTCAGCGCCCTGGCGCTGGCAGGCACGGTATCTGGACGGGCGTCTTCGCATTTGCCGGCGCTCGGCAGGCCCTTGGAGGACTCACGGGCGGCGCCTGCGGTCTGGGTCGCCACCAGTTCGCACGCCGGTGCGGTGCTGGGCCGGGTGACCCTGCCAGACCCTTGCGTCTGGGTCCTGGGGCATGAGGGGCAGGGTGTGGCTCCCGCACTGCTGGAGCGGTGCCGCTTGACGGTGCGAATTCCCCAGCCCGGTGGCGAAGAGTCCCTGAACGTGGCGGCCGCAGCGGCCATCTGTCTGTACGAGTCGGCGCGGCAGCGGCTTGCCTGAGTTCGGCCTGCGCGCAGCACGTCCAGGCTGCGGCGAATCGGCTCAGTAGATCAACCGGTCGGGCCTGATGTCCCGCAGGATGGTGGTGGCGATCTCTTCGATCGACTTGTGCGTTGACGACAGCCAGCCGATGCCCTCGCGCCGCATCATCGACTCTGCAGCCCGCACCTCTTGCCGGCAGTTGTTCAGTGAGGCGTAGGTGCTGCCTGGGCGGCGCTCGTGGCGCACCTGAGCGAGCCGGTCGGGGTCGATCGTGAGGCCGAAGCACTTCGACTTGTAGGGAACCAAAGGCGCCGGCATGCGACCACGATCGAAGTCTTCCGGGATCAGGGGGTAATTGGCCGCCTTGACACCGTGCTGCATGGCCAGGTACAGGCTGGTGGGGGTCTTGCCGCAGCGGCTGACGCCGATCAGGATCACATCGGCCTCGGCGAGGTTGCGGGCCGATTGGCCATCGTCATGGGCCAGCGAGAAGTTGATGGCGGCGATGCGATCGTTGTACTCCTGGCTCTTGGCGGCGTCGGAGAAGCGGCCCACCCGGTGGTTGCTCTTGACGCCGAACTCTGCCTCCAGCGGCTCCACGAAAGTCCTGAACATGTCCAGGACGAGCCCCTTGGCGTCGGGTCGGGCAATCACCTGCCGCACTTCATCGTTCACCAGGGTGATGAAGACGATGGGCCTGCGCCCCTCGCGGTTTGCCGTTTCCTCGATCTCGTGCTGCACCGCCAGCGCCTTGTCCACGCTGTCGATGAAGGGCCGGCGCACATGGCGCGGCGTGGCCGCGAACTGGGCCAGGATGGAGTTGCCGAAGGTTTCGGCCGTGATGCCCGTGCCGTCCGAGACGAAGAAGACGGTGCGTGTGGGCATGGCTCAATCCTGACAGTCGGCAATGTCAGGATCATAGGCATTACTCCCTACAATCTGCGAGCGATTCGCGCCTCACGCACATCTCCATGACCGTCGGCCGCCGCCCACAAGAACAGCCCGAACGCTGCTGGCCCGCCCTGATGCTGCGCGCGAAAGCCCCCGTTTCTTGTCATCACGGAGCTTTCCCATGTCACTTGCGAATCTGGCGACCGCCCTGGTCGTGCCGTTTGAACATCTGAGGATGACCGACGTCGAGTCGGTCGGTGGCAAGAACGCCTCCCTGGGCGAAATGATCAGCCAGCTCGCCGCCTCAGGCGTTCGTGTGCCGGGCGGCTTCGCCACCACCGCAGGGGCCTTCAGGCGCTTCCTGCAGGAAAGCGGTCTGTCGGATCGCATTTCCAGGCGGCTGGCCGAGCTCGACACCGAAGACGTGCGCGCCCTGGCGCAGGCTGGCGAGGAGATCCGCGGCTGGGTCAGTGCGGCACCTTTCCCGGCCGATCTGGAGGCTGCCATCCGTGCGGCGTTCGCACGTCTGGACGCCGATGGGCAGGGCAGTTTCGCGGTGCGTTCCTCCGCCACCGCCGAGGACCTGCCCGACGCCTCCTTTGCCGGCCAGCAGGAAACCTTCCTGAACGTGGTGGGCATCGACGACGTGCTCCACCGCATGAAGGAGGTGTTCGCCTCGCTCTACAACGACCGCGCCATCAGCTACCGCGTCCACAAGGGGTTTGCGCACGATGGCGTGGCCCTGTCCGCCGGGGTGCAGCGCATGGTGCGTTCTGACCTCGGGTCGGCCGGCGTGATGTTCACCATCGATACCGAAAGCGGCTTCGATGACGTGGTCTTCATCACGTCCAGCTACGGACTGGGCGAGACGGTGGTGCAGGGCGCTGTGAACCCTGACGAGTTCTATGTGCACAAGCCGGCCCTGCGCAACGGCAAGTACCCCATCATCCGCAGGGTGCTGGGCTCCAAGCTGCTGCGCATGGAGTTCGTGGGCGCGGCTGAACGCACGCCCGGCGGCCGTCTGGTCAAGACCGTGGACACGGCCATCGAATGGCGCAACCGCTACTCGCTGACCGATGACGACGTCATCGAACTGGCCCGTTACGCGCTCATCATCGAGCAGCACTATGGCCGGCCCATGGACATCGAGTGGGGCAAGGACGGTGTGGATGGAAAGATCTACATCCTGCAGGCGCGGCCGGAAACCGTGAAGAGCCAGGCGGCCGGTCAGGTGGAACACCGCTACAGCCTCAAGGGCACGGGCACCGTCCTGGCCGAGGGTCGTGCCATCGGACAGAAGATCGGCACCGGCCCGGTGCGCATCGTGCAGTCGATCGCCGAGATGGACCGCGTGCAGCCCGGTGACGTGCTGGTGACCGACATGACCGATCCGAACTGGGAGCCGGTGATGAAGCGGGCCAGCGCCATCGTCACCAACCGGGGCGGGCGTACCTGCCACGCAGCCATCATCGCGCGAGAGCTGGGCATTCCCGCCGTGGTGGGCTGCGGTGACGCCACTGACAAGGTGGTTGAAGGTGCGCTGGTGACGGTGGCTTGCTCCGAAGGCGATACCGGCTACGTCTTCGACGGCCTGCTGGAGACCGAGGTGCGAGAGGTGCGCCGCGGCGACATGCCGTATTGCCCCATCAAGATCATGATGAACGTCGGCAACCCGCAGCTGGCCTTCGACTTCGCCCAGATGCCGAACTCCGGCGTGGGGCTGGCGCGGCTGGAGTTCATCATCAACAACAACATCGGGGTGCACCCGAAGGCCATCCTCGACTATCCGAACGTGGACGCCGAGCTGAAGAAAGCGGTGGAGTCCGTGGCGCGCGGCCACGCCTCGCCGCGCGCCTTCTACGTGGACAAGCTGGCCGAGGGCGTGGCCACCATCGCGGCAGCCTTCTGGCCCAAGCCGGTGATCGTGCGCCTGTCAGATTTCAAGAGCAACGAGTACCGCAAGCTGATCGGTGGTGCCCGCTACGAGCCCGATGAAGAGAACCCGATGCTCGGCTTCCGGGGTGCCAGCCGCTACATCAGCGGTGACTTCAGTGACGCCTTCGGCATGGAATGCGAGGCCATCAAACGCGTGCGCAACGACATGGGCCTGACCAACGTGGAGCTGATGGTGCCCTTCGTGCGGACGGTGCGTCAGGCCGAACGTGTGGGCGAGATGCTGGCCGAGCGCGGCCTCAAGCGCGGTCAGAACGGCCTGCGCCTGATCATGATGTGCGAAGTGCCCAGCAACGCCATCCTGGCTGACCAGTTCCTGCACCACTTCGACGGCATGTCCATCGGCTCGAACGACCTCACCCAGCTGACCCTGGGGCTGGACCGCGACTCCGGGATGGAACTGCTGGCCAACGACTTCGATGAGCGCGACCCGGCCGTCAAGGCCATGATCTCCCGGGCCATCGCGGCCTGCCGGGCCACGGGCAAGTACGTCGGCATCTGCGGGCAAGGTCCCAGCGACCATCCGGACTTTGCGGATTGGCTGGCCCAGGAGGGCATCGTGTCGATCTCTCTCAATCCGGACACGGTGGTGGACACCTGGCATCGGCTGGCCGGCTTGACACCCTAGATTTGTAGGGTCTTTGACTTAGGGGAACCCCTCTCAGGGTTGTCGAGAGTCGGAGGCCGCAAAGTCAGGCATCCGTAAGCCGTGGGCCAAAGAGTGAGAAGCCGTATGTTGAACGTCCTGAACCTCGTCCAGTTGGTGCTCTACATCGCCTTGTTGGCGCTGGCGGGGCAGGGTGCGCTGTACGTGCTGGCCGGCGCACGCCGGAACGGCAATGTCTTCTACAGGTTGCTGCAGGTCATCGCCAAGCCCTTCACGGTGCCCGTGCGCTGGATCACGCCGCGCCAGGTGGCGGACCGACATGTTCCCCTGGTCACGTTTTTGCTGCTGCTGATCGCCTACGCGGTGGTCACGTTCGAGAAGATCAGCCTTTGCATGGCGGCCAACATGGTGGGGTGCCGATGATGCGCTGGGACTACCTGGGCCTCAAGTGGCTGGCCATGGGCTGGCTGGTGCTGGGTCGGCAGGGCCAGGCCCTGGCGGTGTTTGACCGGCTGCTCCAGCGCTGGCCGGACGACGCCTACGGGCTGGCCAGCCGGGCCCACCTGCGCGCGCAGACGGGCCAACTGGCGCTGGCGCTCGAAGACAACGATCGCTGGGTGCAGGCCGACCCCGAAAGCGGCCAGGCCTGGTTCAACCGCGGTTTTCTGCTCGAGTCTCTTGAGCGCTACGAGGAAGCGCTGGCGAGCTTCGTGCGCGCCACGCAATGGGCCCCCAAGCTGGACCGTGCGTGGTACGGGCAGGGTCTGGTGCTCATTCGCCTGCAGCGCTACGACGAGGCCGTGCAGGCCTTGAAGCGCAACACCGAATTGCAGCCCATGAGCCCGTACGGCTGGTATCAGCTGGCGCGGGTTCATGTGGACCGTCGAGACCCTGAAGAAGCGGTGAAGATCATCCGCCATCTGAAAGGTTTCGAGCCCAAGGTCGCCGCGCAACTGGAGCGCGAGACAGGGCTTCTGGCCGGAGCGCCCACGTCTTGAGGCGTGGGCCTGGGGCCGGTGGTCTGCAGGGTTGTGACAGGTCTGCGGTTCGCGCCGTCGTGCGCGGGATGCGGGTGGGTGCGCCGGTCCGAGTGTGGCCGGATGTTTCAGTCCTCATGAAAGGGGTGTTGTTATGCAGGTGAGTGAGAACCACCAGCGCTACTGGCAGAAGAACCTGCGGATCACATCGATCCTGCTGGCCATCTGGTTTGTAGTGACTTTCGTCGTCGGGTTCTATGCCCGCGACCTCAACTTTGATTTCTTCGGCTGGCCGTTCAGTTTCTGGATGGGTGCACAGGGCTCATTGGTGATCTACCTGATCATCATTGGCTACTACTCCCACTACATGAACAAGCTGGACCAAGAACACGGCGTTGCCGAGGAGGAGTGACATGGCTGGCTTGTCGTTCGAAACCCAAGAGGGCGTCTCCAACAAGGAGGCGAATGCGGCCTTCAAGAAGGGCCTGAACAAGGTCTACGGCTGGTACACCGGGGGCTTCCTGGCCTTCGTCGTTGTGCTGGCCATCGCCGAGCAGATTGGCTTGAGCCGCGGCGCCATCGGCATCATCTTCCTGCTGGCCACCGTGGCGCTGTATGCCGGTATCGGCATCATGAGCCGCACCAACGATGCGGCCGAGTACTACGTGGCGGGCCGCCGCGTGCCTGCCGTCTACAACGGCATGGCCACCGGCGCCGACTGGATGAGCGCGGCGTCCTTCATCGGCATGGCCGGCACGCTGTACCTCACCGGTTACGGCGGTCTGGCCTTCATCATGGGCTGGACGGGGGGCTACTGCCTGGTGGCGCTGTTCCTGGCGCCTTACCTGCGCAAGTTCGGCCAGTTCACCATTCCGGACTTCCTCGGTGCCCGCTATGAGGGCAATGCCGCCCGCTTCGTGGGCATCCTGATCGCCATCCTGGTGTCGTTCGTGTACGTGGTGGCCCAGATCTACGGTGTGGGCCTCATCACCACGCGCTTGACCGGGCTGGCCTTCGAGATCGGCGTGTTCGTCGGTCTGGGTGGCATCCTGGTGTGCTCCTTCCTGGGGGGCATGCGGGCCGTCACGTGGACGCAGGTGGCGCAGTACATCATCCTGATCATTGCCTACATGATCCCGGTGGTGTGGCTGTCGGTGAAGCAGACGGGCGTGCCGATTCCGCAAGCCATCTACGGCGCACAGCTGGCCAAGGTGAGCGAGCGTGAGAAGCAGCTGATTGCGGACCCCAAGGAGCAGGAAGTCCGTGCCATCTTCAAGGCGCAGTCTGACGCCCTGGCTGCCAAGCTGAAGGATGTGCCGGCTGCATTGAAGGCCGACAAGGAGGCTGCAGCCAAGAAGGTGGAGGACCTGAAGGCCGCCAGCGCCCCATTGGCCGAGGTGCAGGCCGCCGAGAAGGCGCTGGCCGCCGTGCCCGCCAACGAGGAGGCCGCCAAGAAGGCCTGGACAGCTGCCAAGGCGGGGGCCGATGGGCGTACCGGGCCGCTGGCCGGCATGCCGCGCCACGCGCAGCAGTTTGCGGGTGACCCGAACGGTGACGAAAAGGCCCAGGCGGCTTTCGACACCTCGCGCCGCAACTTCCTGGGCCTGGTGTTCTGCCTGATGGTGGGCACGGCCGCTTTGCCGCACATCCTGATGCGCTACTACACCACGCCTTCGGTGAAGGAGGCGCGCCAGTCGGTGACCTGGTCGCTGTTCTTCATCTTCCTGCTGTACTTCACGGCGCCGGCCCTGGCGGTGCTGGTCAAGTACGAGGTGTTCAACGTCCTGGTGGGCACGCCGTTCGACAAGCTGCCGGCCTGGGTGGGCGCCTGGGCGAAGGTGGATCCGGCGCTGCTGTCGATCGCCGACATCAACAAGGACGGCATCTTCCAGCTGGGTGAAATGCGCATCGGTGGCGACATCATCGTGCTGGCCACGCCAGAGATCGCAGGCTTGCCCTACGTGATCTCGGGCATGGTGGCGGCCGGCGGCCTGGCTGCTGCGCTGTCCACGGCTGACGGCCTGCTGCTGACGATCGCCAACGCCCTCAGCCACGACCTGTACTACAAGATGATCGACCCCAACGCGTCCACGGCGCGCCGGGTGATGATCTCCAAGCTCTTGTTGCTGGTGGTGGCCGTGGCGGCAGCTTACGTGGCCTCGCTGAAGGTGGCGGACATCCTGTTCCTGGTGTCTGCGGCCTTCTCGCTGGCTGCGGCGGGCTTCTTCCCGGCGCTGGTGCTCGGCATCTTCTGGAAGCGCGCCACCAAGTGGGGTGCGGTGCTGGGCATGATCGCCGGCACGGTGATCACGTTCTACTACATGGCCACCACCCAGCCCTGGATGCGCGGCCTGTTCAACGTGACCTCGCCGATCGCCGACAACACGTGGTGGGGCATGCAGCCCATCGCGGCGGGCGTGTTCGGCGTGCCGCTGGGCTTTGCGGTGATCATCATCGTGAGCCTGTTCACGCCGGCCCCCAAGGCTGAGATTCAGGAACTGGTGGAGCACGTGCGCTACCCGAACCTGAATCCGTCCAAGGTCTGATCCCGGCCTGACTCTGGTATCCACAGGGGGTTGGTTGCCCGGTCGGGCGGCCTATCCTCTCTACCCTTGTCTCGACGCCCTCCGGCACCCCCGGAGGGCGTCTCGCCTTTGGGTCTACAATAGAAGGCTTTTCGCCTTGCTGCACCCGTGTGATCCGACGCTTTCGGGGCAGCTTCCTCTCACGGAATCCACAAGGAGTGTTCATGCGTCACTACGAGATCGTTCTGTTGATCCATCCGGATCAGAGCGAGCAGGTTCCAGCGATGCTGGAGCGTTACAAGACCCTCATCACCAATGCCGGCGGCAAGGTGCACCGGGTCGAGGACTGGGGTCGGCGCCAGCTGGCCTATCTGATCCAGAAGCTCGCCAAGGCCCATTACCTCTGCCTCAACATCGAGTGCGGCCACGAGACCCTGACGGAGTTGGAGACGGGTTTCCGTTTCAACGACGCCGTGTTGCGCCACCTGACCGTGGCCAAGTCCAAGGCCGAGACCACGCCCTCCGTGATGATGAAGGTGGTGGAGCGCGAGGAGTCCCGCAAGGCTGTCCAGGAGGCGCAGGCCTGAGGGCCCCAACGGCCGCAAGGGCGTCCATCTGGTTCGCGATGGCATCTTGAACCGTCTGGTTCTCCAGGCATCGCTGGCTGAACGCGGGGCCCTTCGCTACACCCCTGCCGGGTTGCCGGCGCTCGATCTGCAACTGCAGCACGAGTCCGAGGTGTCGCACGAAGGGCAGGCGCGCAAGGTGTCGCTCGAGTTGCGTGCCCTGGTGATCGGGTCGCTGGTGTGCAAAGTGGCTTTGTTGCCGCTGGGTTCGCCGCTATCTGCCACAGGGTTCCTGGCTCCCGCCCGAAACGGCCGAGGCATTCTGTTTCACATCACGGATCTGGCTGACTGATCAGACCCGCCCCTGTATCTCAACGTTCAAGTTTCAAGGAGTTCACCATGCCCCCACCCCGTGGCAAAGGCAAGTTTTCCAAGGACAAGCGCCCCAAGCGCAACCAGCAGTCGCTGCTGTTTCGCCGCAAGCGCTTCTGCCGCTTCACCGTGGCCGGCGTCGAGGAAATCGACTACAAGGATGTCGACACCCTGCGCGATTTCATCGGTGAGAACGGCAAGATCACGCCCGCCCGCCTGACCGGCACGCGCGCCATCTACCAGCGGCAACTCACCACTGCCATCAAGCGTGCGCGCTATCTGGCCCTGGTGCCTTACTCTGACCTCCACAAGGTCTGAGGAGACTGACATGCAAGTGATTCTTCTGGACAAGGTGGCCAACCTGGGCAACCTGGGTGACGTTGTCAAGGTCAAGGACGGCTACGCCCGCAACTTCCTGATCCCCACACGCCGTGCCCGTCGCGCGACGGATGCGGCACTCAAGGAGTTCGAGGTCCGCCGTGCCGAATTGGAAAGGCTGGCCGCAGAGAAGCTGGCTGCCGCACAGGCGCTGGGCGCGCAGATCTCCGGCAAGGTGGTTCGCATCGCTCAGAAGGCCGGCGTGGATGGCCGGCTGTTTGGCTCCGTGACCAACCAGGACATCGCCGAGGCCCTGACCAAGATGGGCATGGGCGTGGCCAAGGCTCAAGTGCGCATGCCTGCCGGGCCGCTGAAGACCGTGGGCGAGTACACCGTCTGCGTGGCTGCACACACCGACGTCGTCGTCGATGTGTCGGTGCAGGTGGTGGCGCAGGCGGATTGAAAACGCCGTTAGCACAGGACGCTCCCCCGGGGGCCTCCTGGCCGAGCGTTTCTGGGATGGCCGGCACTTGCCGGCCATTTGCATTTCGTGACCGGCCCCTGCGCACGGCACCCTAGAATCGGCTGGACCTTACAAGCTGGAGACACGCGCCCATGGCCACCCCACGACGCGCCGCAGCGTCCGCAGCAGCGGATGAAGCAACGGCCGGACCTCGCGTGCTGAAGAAGTACCCCAACCGGCGTCTGTACGACACCCGGTCCAGCAGCTACATCACGCTGGCCGACGTCAAGCAAATGGTCTTGCAGGCCGAGCCCTTCGAGGTGCGGGACGCCAAGACCGGCGAGGACCTCACCCGCAGCATCCTGCTGCAGATCATCCTGGAAGAGGAAACGGGCGGCATGCCGATCTTCTCGGAACAGATGCTCGCCCAGTTGATCCGCTTTTACGGGCACGCGATGCAGGGGATGATGGGGGCTTATCTGGAAAAGAACCTCCAGACCTTCGTGGAACTGCAGACGCGGCTGGCCCAGCCCGCCAAGGGCCTCTTCGATCCTTCGGCCTACACGCCGGAGGCCTGGACGCAGTGGCTTCAGGGCCAGTCGCCCGCCATGATGCAGAACCTCATGGGCCAGTACCTGGAGCAGTCAGGCTCGTTGTTCGCGCAGATGCAGGAACAGTTGCAGCGCAGTTCAGCGGGCCTGTTCGCGGGCATGCCGGGTTTCGCAGGAAAGCCCTCGAACGAGCCTTGAGCACAGGGCTTTCACCGGACGGCCGTCGGTTGTCCTGAACGTTGCGTATGACCTACCCCACTTCGACGGCATCGGCACGCCCAGCGCCCAGCATCGGTTTCGTCTCCCTGGGCTGCCCGAAGGCGCTCACGGATTCCGAACTCATCCTCACCCAGCTGCGCGCCGAAGGCTACGAGACGCGCAAGACCTTTGCCGGCGCTGACCTGGTCATCGTCAACACCTGCGGTTTCATCGACGACGCGGTCAAGGAGAGCCTGGACACCATCGGGGAAGCCCTGGCCGAGAACGGCCGCGTGATCGTCACCGGCTGCCTGGGTGCCCGGGCAGGGCAGGGCGGGGGCAATCTGATCCAGGAGGTTCACCCCAAGGTGCTGGCCGTCACCGGCCCTCACGCCACCCAGGAGGTGATGGACGCCGTCCACCAGCACGTGCCCAAGCCGCACGACCCGTTTGTGGACTTGGTGCCCGAAGCCCGGGGTGTGGCCGGCATCAAGCTGACACCTCGTCACTATGCTTATCTCAAGATCAGCGAAGGCTGCAACCACCGCTGCACCTTCTGCATCATTCCGAGCATGCGCGGCGATCTCGTGTCCCGGCCCGTCGGCGACGTGCTGAACGAGGCGCGCGCCTTGTTCGAGTCTGGCGTGAAGGAGCTGCTGGTCATCAGCCAGGACACCAGTGCCTATGGCGTGGATGTGAAGTACCGCACCGGTTTCTGGGACGGCAAGCCTGTGAAGACGCGGCTGTTGGACCTGTGCGAGAAGCTCGCCGATCTGGCCGAGCCCTTCGGCGCCTGGGTGCGCCTGCATTACGTCTACCCCTATCCGCATGTGGATGATGTGCTGCCCTTGATGGCCGGGGGCCGCATCCTTCCCTATCTGGATGTTCCCTTCCAGCATGCCCACCCTGATGTGCTCAGGCGCATGAAACGTCCGGCCAGCGGTGAGCGCAACCTGGAGCGCCTGGCGCGCTGGCGTGAGGTCTGCCCGCAACTGGTGGTGCGCTCCACCTTCATCGCGGGCTTCCCGGGTGAGACGCAGGCCGAGTTCGAGGCGCTGCTGCATTTCATGCGTGAGGCGCGGATCGATCGCGCCGGCTGCTTCGCCTACTCGGCGGTGGAAGGTGCTGCCGCCAACGACATCCCCGGCCTGCTGCCCCTGGCCGAGCGCGAGCAGCGCCGGGCGCGCTTCATGGCTGTGGCCGAAGAGGTATCGGCGGGCAAGCTGCGCGAGCGTCTGGGAGCCACGCTGCAGGTGCTGGTGGACGCCGCCCCGGCACTGGGCCGCAAGGGGGGCACGGGCCGCAGCTATGCCGACGCGCCCGAGATCGACGGCGTGGTGCACCTGCTGCCGCCCGCGAAGGCCTCCAAGACCTTGAAGGTGGGTGAGTTCACGAAGGCTCATGTGGTGGCCACGCAAGGGCACGACCTGGTGGCCCAGCCCATCTGATGCCTCCGGGTCGCAGCCGATGGAAAGCTGCGCCGGCTCGCCCGGGCCGACACGGGACAATCGGCAGGCAATCGCCCCACCAGGAGACAGGTTCCAGACCATGACCGACCACCAGCCAGGCCCGACCCAGACGCGCCCTGACGCGGCCGCACAAGATCCCATCACCCGGCAGATCCATCACCCTTACACGCCTCCTGAGGGCTTTGATGCCTTCCCGCCGGCGGTGCACAAGGCCTCCACGGTCCTGTTCCCCGACGTGGCCTCGCTGCGCTCGCGCACGCTCAAGGGCAAGGGCGGCTACACCTACGGCCTGCACGGCACGCCCACCACCTACACGCTGGAGCAGCGCATTGCCACGCTGGAGGGCGGCCTGCACTGCGAACTGGCCCCCAGTGGCCTGGCCGCCATCACCATCGTCAACATGGCCTTGCTCAAGGCCGGCGACGAAGTGCTGCTGCCTGCCAATGTCTATGGCCCCTCAAAGGAACAGGCGCGCTCGTTGCTCAGTGGTTGGGGCATTTCCTGGCGCCTGTACGATCCCATGGACGCGGCGGGCCTGGCGGCGATGTTGCGCCCGAACACCCGGCTGGTCTGGGTGGAGGCGCCGGGCTCCGTGACCATGGAGTTCCCGGACCTCCCGGCCTTGGTGGCCGCGGCGAAGTCTCAAGGTGCCGTCTGTGCGCTGGACAACACCTGGGGCGCGGGGCTGGCATTCAAGCCCTTTGACGTCGGTGTGGACATCTCCATGCACGCGCTGACCAAGTTTCCCTCGGGCGGTGCGGACGTGCTGATGGGTTCGGTGGTCACGCGCGACGAGGCCCTGCATCAGCGCATTCACCAGGCCCATGCGGTCATGGGCCTGGGCGTGGCGGCCAACGACTGCGAGATGGTCCTGCGCTCGCTGCCCAGCATCCGGGTGCGGTATGACGCACACGACCGCTCGGCGCGCGATCTGGCCGCGTGGTTGGGCCAGCAGCCGCAGATCTCTCAGGTGCTGCATCCCGCCCTGCCTGGGTGCCCGGGCCACGAACACTGGAAAAAGCACTGTACGGCCGCCGCGGGCTTGTTCTCGGTGACCTTCGATCAGCAACTGGATGCCACACAGGTGGACGCTTTCGTGGATGGTCTTGAGCTCTTCCAGCTGGGCTACTCCTGGGGCGGGCCCATGAGTCTGGCGGTGCCTTACGACCTGTCGGCCATGCGAGACCCGGCACACCACTTGACGGGCCATCTGGTGCGGTTTGCCATCGGACTGGAAGCGGTGGAAGACCTGAGGGCGGACCTCCAGCGGTCTCTGAGCCGGGCGTTCTGAGCGGGCCCGGCGGCGAGCGCGCCCGGGCCAGGGCCCGGGTCGCACCTGGGCGCTCAGCCCGAAACGGGCGAAGAAACCTTGTGGCGCATCAGGCGCTGCTTCTCGCGGTCCCAATCGCGCTTCTTCTCGGTCTCGCGCTTGTCGTGCTGCGCCTTGCCCTTGGCCAGGGCGATTTCAGCCTTGACCCGGCCCGCCTTGTAATGCAAGTTCAGCGGCACCAGGGTGAAGCCACGCTGCTCCACCTTGCCCACCAGACGCCGGATCTGGTCTTTGTGCATCAGCAGCTTGCGCGTGCGGTCGGCCATCGGGTTGACATGGGTGGAGGCCTCGCGCAGCGCGTTGATACGGCAGCCGATGAGGAACAGCTCTCCGTCGCGTATCAGCACGTAGCCGTCCGTCAGCTGCACCTGGCCGGCGCGTATCGCCTTGACCTCCCAACCCTCCAGCACCAGCCCGGCTTCGTACGCCTCATCGATGTGGTATTCGAACCGGGCGCGGCGGTTCTCTGCAATATGGGGAACTTGCTGTGACATCGGATGCCTGGACCCTGGAGCGGATCCTTCGGACCCCTTGCCTACAATGAGTGGATTGTATGAAGCACGTCAAGCGCTCGGTCCTTCTCTGGTACTCATGCAGGGAGATGTACGACCTGGTGACCGGCGTCGAGCGCTACCCCGAGTTTCTGCCCTGGTGCAGCAAGGCGGAACTGCTGGAACGCAACGAGGCCGCTGTCACGGCTCGCCTGAGTCTGGCCTACGCCGGCGTTCGCCATGCCTTCACCACTCGCAACGAACTCCTGGCTGACGAGTCGGTGCACATGCAGTTGGTGGACGGCCCGTTTTCCATGCTCGATGGTGTCTGGTCCTTCAAGCCCATCGCCTCTGCCGGCGCAGAGCGTTCTGCGTGCCGCGTGGAACTGGACCTGAGGTATTCCTTTGCCAGCCGAGCCCTGGAGACCGTGGTGAGCCCCGTGTTCGACCGCGTCGCCAACACCCTGGTGGATTCCTTCGTGAGCAGGGCCGAGCAGGTCTACGGGGCCAGATGATCCGCGTCGACGTGGTCTGCAGCCCACGGGCGCGGGAAGTCGTGATGGTCCCGGTCGATCTGCCGGAAGGCGCCACCCTGCATGAGGCCTTGCGCACCGCAGCGGCCGATCCGCGCGCCGCCTGCCTCTCGGCGGGCGACTGGGATGTGGGTATCTGGGGGCGCCGCCAGCCGGGCTCCACCGTCCTGAAGGACGCCGACAGAGTGGAAGCCTGGCGCTGTCTGCGCTGCGACCCCAAGGAGGCGCGGCGTCAGCGATATCGGCAGTCGCCGGTGGCGGCCCGCCGCCTCAAGCGCGCACCCTGAGTTTTCGCTGCGGCGCTGACGAGCGCAGCCCCTGCAGCGACACCTGCAGCGGGCTCTCGAGCGGAGCCCGGCTTCCTATAATCGCGCTTTGATCCGGAGCCTCAGCCCTATGCGCCTTCTAGGCAAAGCGCTCACCTTCGACGATGTGTTGCTGGTGCCCGCGTATTCCCAGGTGTTGCCGCGAGACACCGACCTGTCGACCCGTCTGTCCCGCAACATCCGCCTGAACCTGCCGCTGGTTTCCGCCGCCATGGATACCGTGACGGAGGCTCGGCTGGCGATCGCCATAGCCCAGGAGGGCGGAGTGGGCATCGTCCACAAGAACCTCAGCCCGCGCCAGCAGGCTGCCGAAGTTGCAAGGGTCAAACGCTACGAATCCGGCGTACTGCGCGATCCCATCACGATCACCGCCGATTTGACCGTGCGGCAAGTCATCGCGCTGTCCCGCCAACATGGGTTCTCGGGCTTTCCGGTGCTGGAAGGCAAGACCGTGGTGGGCATCGTCACCAACCGTGACCTGCGCTTCGAGACCCGGTTGGACGTGCCGGTCCGCGAGGTGATGACGCCGCGTGAGCGATTGATCTGGGTTCACGAGGGCGCAAGCCTGGAAGAAGGCAAGGCCTTGATGCACCGGCACCGGCTGGAGCGCGTGCTGGTGGTCAACGAGGCCTTTGAGCTGCGCGGCCTGATGACGGTGAAAGACATCACCAAGCAGACCGACTTTCCCAACGCTGCCCGGGACGCCCGAGGCCAGCTGCGCGTAGGCGCTGCCGTAGGCGTGGGGGAGGGTACGGAAGAGCGTGTGGAACTGCTGGTGCGCGCGGGCGTGGACGCCATCGTGGTGGACACCGCCCATGGCCACAGCCAGGGCGTGATCGAGCGCGTGCGCTGGGTCAAGCGCCACTATCCCCAGGTGGACGTCATCGGCGGCAACATTGCCACCGGTGCTGCCGCAACGGCCCTTGTGGAGGCTGGCGCCGACGCCGTGAAGGTGGGCATCGGCCCAGGCTCCATCTGCACCACGCGCATCGTGGCAGGTGTGGGTGTGCCGCAGGTCACCGCCATCGACAACGTGGCCACGGCCCTGCGCGGCAGTGGCGTGCCCCTGATCGCCGACGGGGGCATCCGCTACTCAGGCGACATCGCCAAGGCCGTTGCAGCCGGTGCCAGCACGGTCATGATGGGCGGCATGTTCGCCGGCACTGAAGAGGCGCCGGGCGAGGTCATCCTCTACCAGGGGCGCAGCTACAAGAGCTACCGCGGCATGGGTTCCATTGGCGCCATGAAGGCCGGCTCGGCTGACCGCTACTTCCAGGAGGCCGACGAGACGGCCAACCCCAATGCCGACAAGCTGGTGCCCGAGGGCATCGAAGGCCGGGTGCCCTACAAGGGTTCGATGGTGGCCATCGTCTACCAGATGGCCGGCGGCCTGAGGGCCTCGATGGGCTACTGCGGTTGCGCCAGCATCGAGCAGATGCATGGCAAGGCCGAGTTCGTGGAGATCACCTCTGCCGGCATCCGTGAGAGCCACGTGCACGACGTGCAGATCACCAAGGAAGCTCCCAATTACCGCAGCGAATGAGGCCGTACCGGTGAGCGACAGCGGCCGTGCGCCCGCCGAGGACGGTCGCCGTCAGGCGGCCATGCCTTTCATCCTTCTCACGGTGCTGATCGACATGGCGGCCATCGGCATCATCGTGCCGGTGCTTCCCGCGCTCATCGGCACCTTCAGTGTTTCGCCGTCAGATCAGACGTTCTGGGTGGGGGTGGTCAGCTTCGCCTTCGGCATCGCCAACTTCTTCGGCGCGCCGCTGCTGGGGGCCTTGTCCGATGCCTGGGGGCGACGCAAGGTGCTGCTGCTGGGCTTTTGCGGCCTGGCGCTGAACTTCTTTGCCACGGCGCTGGCGAACAGTCTGTGGGTGCTGATCGCCGTGCGACTGGTGGGTGGGGCCATGCAGGCCAACGCGGCGGTGGCCAATGCCTACGTGGCCGACATCACCGCACCGGAAGGTCGCGCCAGGCGCTTTGGCCTGCTGGGCGCGATGTTCGGCTTGGGTTTCATCATCGGGCCCGCGGCTGGCGGCCTGCTGGGCGCCATCGACATTCATCTGCCCTTCTTCGTGGCGGGAGGCCTGTCACTGCTGAACCTGGCCTACGGATGGTGGGTGTTGCCAGAGTCCCTGCCGCCCGAGAAGCGCCGCCCGTTCGAGTGGAAGTCGGCCAATCCACTCAAGGCGTTCCAGGCCCTGGTGGGCTTGCCTGGCATTGGCAAGGTGGTGGGCGTGATCGCCTGCACGGGCCTGGCTCAGGGCGTGCTTTACAACGTCTGGGTGCTGCACAACACCTTCAAGTTCGGCTGGGACACGCAGGCCAACGGCTGGTCGCTTGCAGCCGTGGGGGTGGTCTCGGTCATCGTGCAGGGCTTCCTGCTGGGCAAGCTGCTCAAGCGCTTTGCGCCTCGGCGCCTGGCGGTCATGGGTTTGATCTCTTCCACCCTGGCCTACCTCCTGTGGGGGGCAGCCAGCCAGGGTTGGATGATGTACGCCATCATCTTTGCCAACCTGCTGGGCTTCACCGTCACGGCCTCGGTGCAGAGCCTGGTGTCGGCCGCGGCAGACGCCAGGAACCAGGGGCAGACGCTGGGCTCCGTCAGCGCGCTCAACAGCCTGACAGCGGTCATCGCGCCGGTGCTGGCCTCGCCTGCATTGATGGCGGTGTCGCACCTGCCGCAAGGCGACTGGCGTATCGGTGCCCCGCTGTACTTTGGTGCGGCCTTGCAGTTCACGGCCCTGCTGCTGGCCTGGCTCCACTTCCGGTCCACGAGATGACCATGCACGACAAGATCCTCATCCTTGACTTCGGCTCCCAGGTCACGCAGTTGATCGCCCGGCGCGTGCGCGAGGCGCACGTCTACTGCGAGATCCACCCGAACGACGTATCGGACGAATTCATCCGCGCCTTTGCGCCCAAGGGCGTGATCCTGTCCGGCAGTCACGCCAGCACCTACGAAGACCACCAGCTTCGCGCGCCGCAGGCGGTGTGGGACCTGGGCGTGCCGGTGCTGGGCATCTGCTACGGCATGTTCACGATGACCGTGCAGCAAGGCGGCCAGGTCGAGGCCAGCAGCCACCGCGAGTTCGGATACGCCGAGGTGCGCGCGCACGGCCATACCCAGTTGCTGGAAAGCCTTGAGGACTTCGCCACCCCCGAAGGCCACGGCATGCTGAAGGTGTGGATGAGCCACGGCGACAAGGTGACCGCGCTGCCCCCAGGCTTCAAGCTGATGGCCAGCACGCCCAGCTGCCCGATTGCCGGGATGGCCGACGAGGCGCGTGGCTACTACGCCGTGCAGTTCCACCCCGAAGTGACGCACACCGTGCAGGGCCGGGCGATGCTGGAGCGCTTTGTGCTGCGCATCTGCGGCGCGCGGCCGGACTGGGTGATGCGCGACCACATCGCCGAGGCGGTGGCGGCCATCCGCGCCCAGGTGGGCGACGAGGAAGTGATCCTGGGCCTGTCCGGCGGTGTCGATTCCAGCGTGGCGGCAGCCCTGATCCACCGCGCCATCGGTGACCAGCTCACCTGCGTCTTTGTCGACCATGGCCTGCTGCGCCTGAACGAGGGCGACATGGTGATGGACATGTTCGCGGGCAAGCTGCATGCCCGGGTGATCCGCGTGGACGCCAGCGAACTGTTCCTGCGTGAACTGGCCGGCGTGAGCGACCCCGAAGCCAAGCGCAAGATCATCGGCCGTCTGTTCGTGGACGTGTTCAAGGCCGAGGCCGCCAAGCTCAAGGCGGGCAATGGAGGCCACAAGGGCGCAACCTTTTTGGCCCAGGGCACCATCTACCCGGATGTCATCGAGTCCGGCGGTGCCAAGACCAAGAAGGCCACCACCATCAAGAGCCACCACAACGTGGGCGGCCTGCCCGAGACGCTGGGCCTGAAGCTGCTGGAGCCGCTGCGCGACCTGTTCAAGGACGAGGTGCGCGAGCTGGGCGTGGCCCTGGGCCTGCCGCACGACATGGTCTACCGCCACCCCTTTCCCGGGCCGGGCCTGGGGGTGCGCATCCTGGGCGAGGTGAAGAAGAGCCACGCCGACCTGCTGCGCCGCGCCGACGCCATCTTCATCGAGGAACTGCGCGCCACCCTCGACCCCGCCACGGGCAAGAGCTGGTACGACCTCACCAGCCAGGCCTTCACCGTCTTCCTGCCGGTCAAGAGCGTGGGCGTCATGGGTGACGGCCGCACCTACGACCACGTCGTCGCCCTGCGTGCCGTGCAGACCAGCGACTTCATGACCGCCGACTGGGCCGAGTTGCCCTACGCCCTGCTGAAGAAGGTGTCCTCACGCATCATCAACGAGGTCCGCGGTATCAACCGCGTGACCTACGATGTCAGTTCCAAGCCGCCGGCGACGATTGAGTGGGAATGATTCGGCGTCTTTCGAGGACTATCGACCTCGATCGAAAAAGCGACCTAAGTTATTGTCTTGTATAGGGAAATGTCTTTCGAGATCTATCGAAGACTATCGGGGGGATGCGGTTCGGTTTGACGGTATTCCTGACGGTAGATCGGTGTCCCTCAAGCCGGAGAAATTTTTTACCGTCAGCCGAGATCCAGCGATGACGGTATAGAAAACAAGAATAAAATGTTCAAGATCAACAACTTACGAACTTTATAGCCGTGCATTTGGGCTGACGGTAAAATTCCTCTCCAAGGAGGGATCGCCGATGCTGTCAGATGGCACGCTACGAGGGCTGAAGCCGCAGGCTGCGCCCTACAAGGTCGCCGACCGGGACGGGCTCTACGTTGTCGTCTCGCCGCGCGGGACCATCAGTTTCCGACTGGACTACCGCCTCAACGGGCGGCGCGAGACTCTCACCATCGGCCGCTACGGCTCGAAGGAAGGGATCTCGCTGTTGATGGCCCGCGAGCGCTGCATGGAAGCGCGCAAGGCCATCGCCCAGGGCATCTCACCCGCCCAGCAAAAGCAGCGCGAGAAGAGCCGCCTGGCCGAGGCGCAGACCTTCGGCGAGTACACCCGGCGCTGGTTGGCCGAGCATCGGATGGCCGACAGCACCAAGGCCATGCGCAAGACGGTCATCGACCGGGACATCCTCCCGGTCTTTCAGAACCGCCGGATGGCCGAGGTCGGCCCTGAGGACCTTCGCGCCCTGTGCGGCAAGATCAAGGCCCGCGGGGCGCCGGCCACGGCCGTCATCGCCCGCGAGATCGTCAAGCTGGTGTTCGCCTACGCCGCCATGCATGGCGACAAGGCGTCGAACCCCGCCGACGAGGTCGGTCCGTCGTCGATCGCCACCTTCGTGCCGAAGGACAGGGCGCTATCGCCCTCCGAGATCCGTCTCATGCACCGATTGCTGGAGACGACCGCGACGCTGCCGACCATCCGGCTGGCGCTGCGCCTCGTGCTGCTCACGCTGGTCCGCAAGAGCGAGCTGATTGAGGCGACCTGGGACGAGGTGGACTTCGAGAACGCGGTCTGGTCGATCCCGAAGTCGCGGATGAAGACCGGCAAGCCGCACAACGTCTACCTGTCGCAGCAGGCGCTGGACATCTTCATCGCGCTGCATACCTGCGCGGCGGGCTCGAAGTTCGTCCTGCCGTCGCGCTACGACGCCGACCGGTGCATGTCCAAGGCGACGCTGAACCGCGTCACCCAGGTGATCGCCGAGAAGGCCAAAGAGTCGAACCTGCCGCTGGAACCCTTCACCGTGCACGACCTGCGGCGCACGGGCTCGACCATCCTGAACGAGTTGGGCTTCAACGGCGACTGGATCGAGAAGTGCCTCGCCCACGAGGACGGCCGCTCATCGCGCGGGGTCTACAACAAGGCGGAGTACGCCGAGCAGCGCCGGCACATGCTGCAGGAGTGGGCAGACATGATCGATGCCTGGGTGGCGGGGGAGAGCCATACGCCGACTCTGCTGCCGCCGAGCATGAAGGTGGTGACGACGGCGGCGCCGGTGTGAGGGTGGATGATCAGACCACGATTCATGGCGATTGGGGCAGGGTGTGTTGCCCCTCGGAGCCGACTGGCGGTAGCGACTCGAACTCCCACGTTCGGACTTCCTCGCTCGAATGGTCGCTCCCACCACGAGGAGGCATTCCTTTGGCCATGTGCGCAGCCTCTTGCCCGCGAGACGCGCTAGCTAGTGGGCGAGCTTCAGGTCGGGGCCCTGCGCGAAACGAAGCCTTGATCTTGATCTCAACGGTTGGAGAAAGCTGTTAACCGTTCTGGTAAACTGTTTTCCATGAAAGTCTCCTACGAGGATGAAGACGTCGAGGCTCTGTGTAAGCACAACAAGGTGGCCGTCAAGAAGTTGGGCATGGAGTCAGCCAAGAAGC
>JBMLPD010000471.1:0-2770 GCA_049242285.1 Rubrivivax sp. | reverse complement strand
TCCAGGCGCTGCTTGATCTGGTCCTTGACCTCGTCGAAGGACGGAAACTGCGCCTCGCGGGTGTCGTCCAGGCGGATGATGTGCCAGCCGAACTGGCTCTTCACCGGGGCGTCGGTCATCTCGCCCTTCTTCAGGGCTGCCATGGCCTTGCCGAACTCGGGCACGTAGGCGTCAGGCTTGGCGAAATCCAGGTCACCGCCGCGCTCGCCAGAGCCCGGGTCCTTGGAACTCTTCCTGGCCAGATCCTCGAACTTCGCGCCGCCCTTGATCTGGGCGATCAGCGCCTTGGCTTCGTCTTCCTGCTCCACCAGGATGTGGCTGGCACGGTACTCGGTGCCGCTGGCCTGGGCCTTGAACTTGTCGTACTCGGCCTTGGCTTCGGGATCGGTGGCCGGGTTCTTCTTGCGGAAGTCCTCGAACATCTCGCGGATCAAGATGCTCTGGCGGGCGAGTTCGAGTTGCGCGCGGTAGTCTGCGGAGGCGGGGATGCCACGGCGTTCAGCCTCCTGGGCGAAGATCTCGCGCAGCACGGTCTCGTCCCTGACACGCTGTTCTGAGCCGGGCGGCAACTGTTGGCCGGAGCGGGCCACCTGCTGCATCAGGGTGTCCACGCGCGATTTGGGCACCGCCTTGCCGTTGACGATGGCGATGTTCTGGGCCTGGGCAGCCAGAGGCCACAGCAGCGCCAGGCAGGCCGCGGCGGCCAGGCCGCGCAGGACAGGGGTTTTGGTCTTCATGAGGGGTTCTTTCGTGGACGTGCGCGGCACCAGGTCCGGGCGCGGTTGGGTTTCACAGGACATCAGGCGTTCAGGCGCACGGGCGTGCCGCAGAAGCGGCCACCCCGACGATCCCCGCCATTCAAGGTGCTCGGGCGTCGATGGCCAAGGCATGGATCCCGCGAGGCATCCAGCATGCCAGGGCATCATAAACGAGGCGGTGGCGCGCCACCCGGTTCAGCCCGGTAAAGCGCGCGCTGCAGATCCGCACGGTGAAGTGGCGCCCCTCGCGGGCGCCAGCGTGGCCTGCGTGCAGGTGGCTGTCGTCGATCACGGCCAGTTCGGTGGGCTCCAGAGCCGAGCGCAGGACGGCCTCGACAGCCTCGGCGGTCGGCGCCGTGCCGGTTGTCTCAGGCTCACGGGGCGCCTGCGGGGCTTTCGATGCGCTGCTCATGGACGATCTCCTGACGCGTGGTCGTCGGCCCGCGTGCCTTCACTTTCGGCCGGTGTCATGTAACGGCTGATCCACAGGCCTTGGGCCACCATGAACACCAGCATCAGGCCCATGCCGCCAAACAGCTTGAAGTTCACCCAGGTGGCCGTGGAGAAGTGGTAAGCCACCCAGATGTTGAGAAAACCCATGATCCCGAAGAAAGCCACCCAGGCGAAGTTCAGCCGGTGCCAGACCTTGGGCGGGAGGTCCAGTTGCCCGCCCAGCAGCACTTTCAAGAGGTTGCGGTTGAACAGCAGCGGGCTGAGCCAGAAAGACAGGCCCATGGCCCAGTACAGCACGCTGGGCTTCCACTTGATGAAGGTCTCGCTGTGGAACCAGATGGTCAGCCCCCCCAGCACCGCCACCAACGTCAGGCTCACCCACAGCATGGCGTCCACCTTGCGCCCGCGCAGCTTCAGCCAGGCCACCTGCGCCAGCGTCGCGGCGATCACCACCACGGTGGCCAGCAGGACAGGCGCCTCCCCTGAACCGACCTTGCCGCCTGAGACCATGAAACCCAGGTGCCGGGTGGCGAAGTCGGCCGCCCAGGCTTTTTCCGATTCTGCGTACTTGAAGGTGACGAAGAACAGGACGATGGGAAGAAAGTCGAACAGCAGCTTCATGGGCGCGGTGGTTCAGGCTTCACGGGGGGCCGGCCGGCAAGCGCTTCCAGCGTCACGGCGGTCACGGGCCCGGCCTGAAGTCGATGGCGGCGGAGTTGATGCAGAAGCGCTCGCCCGTGGGTTCGGGCCCGTCGGGGAAGACGTGGCCCAGGTGGCTGCCGCAACGGTTGCAACGAACCTCCACCCGCACCATGCCGTGGCTGTGGTCCACCACGCGCTCCACCACCTCGCTGTTCAGGGGTTCCCAGTAGCTGGGCCAACCGCAGCCGGCGTCGAACTTCGTGCCGGAAGCGAACAAAGGCGTGCCGCAGCCCACGCAGTCATAGCGGCCGTCCTCGAAGTGGTCCCAGTACTTGCCGGTGAACGCGCGTTCGGTGGCGGCATGGCGGGCCACCTGGTACTGCATGGGGTCGAGTGCCGCGCGCCACTGTTCGTCGGTCTTGCGCACCTCGTAGCGCGGGTCGTCGTGGTCGTGCGGGGCCGGGTGGCGGCGGAACAGGTTCATCGTGCGGTGCTCCAGGCGCGGGGTGGATGGGCCCGGGGTGTGGGCAGGGCGGGGCGCAGTTCAGGATAGACGCCGGGATTGTCCCCCGAGCGGTGGGGCCGCTGTGCAAACCGTGGAGAATCCCGCCTGATTCATCTTTTACCCTCCCGCAGCCACCGAACGCGAGGTCATCCATGCTCGGACTCATGCAGGACCAGCCCCTGCTCATTTCATCGTTGATCGAATTCGCCGCCCGCCACCATGGCGATGCCGAAGTGGTGTCGCGCCGGGTGGAGGGCGACCTGCACCGCAGCAACTACCGCCAGGTGGCGGCGCGCTCGCGCCAGGTGGCCCGGGCGTTGGACCGCTGGAGCCTGGGCTTCAGCGACCGGGTGGCCACCCTGGCCTGGAACGGCTACCGTCACCTGGAGCTCTACTTCGGGGTCTCGGGCAG
>JBMLPD010000470.1:0-3343 GCA_049242285.1 Rubrivivax sp. | reverse complement strand
TCGAGGACATCCGCGAAGCCGTCTTCCAGCAGGCCGATCCGGCGCTGTACGACGCGGTGGTCATCATCAACCTGTGCGTGCCCACCGCCAGCGGCGTGCCGCTGCAGTTGCTGCCCAAGGACATCAACGGCGTGCGCATCATCGGCATCGACGTGCCCGGCTTTGGCGTGCCCACGCACGCCGAGGCCAAGGACGTGCTGGCCGGCGCCATGCTCAAGTTCGCCCGCGCAGAGGCCGAGACCGGCCCGGTGGCGGCGCCGCGCGGTGGCATTTCTGACAAGCCCACCGTCACCCTGCTGGGCGAGATGTTTCCGGCCGACCCCGTGGGCATCGGCATGCTGCTGGCGCCCATGGGCCTGGCGGCCGGGCCGGTGGTGCCCACGCGCGAGTGGCGCGAGCTGTACTCGGCGCTGGACTGCGCCGCCGTGGCTGCCATCCACCCGTTCTACACCGCCAGCGTGCGGGAGTTCGAGGCCGCGGGCCGGCCCATCGTGGCCTCCGCCCCCGTGGGCTACGACGGCACCGAAGCCTGGCTGCAAAGCGTGGGCGCGGCCTGCAACGTGGGCCAGGCGCAGATCGACGCGGCCAAGAACCAGTGGCTGCCGGCCATCAAGGGCGCGTTGTCCCGCATGCCCATCAAGGGCCGGGTCACCGTCAGCGGCTACGAAGGCTCTGAGCTGCTGGTGGCGCGTCTGTTGATCGAAAGCGGCGCTGAGGTGCCTTACGTGGGCAGCGCCTGCCCGAAGACGCCCTGGTCGGCGCCGGACCTGGAGTGGCTGCAGGCCCGCGGCGTGCACGTGCAGTACCGCGCCAGCCTGGAGCAGGACATCGCCGCCGTGCGTGAGTTCAAGCCCGATCTGGCCATCGGCACCACGCCCGTGGTGCAGGCGGCCAAGCAGGCGGCCATTCCCGCGCTGTACTTCACCAACCTCATCTCGGCCCGCCCCCTCATGGGCCCGGCCGGTGCCGGCTCGCTGGCCCAGGTGGTCAATGCGGCGATTGCCAACAAGGCGCGCTTCGACACCATGCGGGAATTCTTCGGCGACACCGGCGAGGGTGACCGCGCCGGTGTGTGGGAGAGCAAGCCCGTGCTGCGCCCGGAGTTCCGGGCCGAGACCAAGCGCCAGGTCATCAAGCTGATGAAGAAGCGCAAGGCCGAGGAGATGATCTGATGGTTGCCGCACGGCCGCTCCGAAGGCCATCGCTCCCCCCCGGGGGGACGGCGCGCAGCGCGAAGGGGGCTGCATGCTAGTCCTCGACCACGATCGTGCGGGCGGCTACTGGGGCGCGGTGTACGTGTTCACCGCCATCAAGGGGCTGCAGGTCGTCATCGACGGCCCGGTGGGTTGCGAGAACCTGCCGGTGACCAGCGTGCTGCACTACACCGACGCGCTGCCCCCGCATGAGCTGCCCATCGTCGTCACCGGCCTGGCGGAAGAGCAACTGGGCCGCGAGGGCACCGAAGGCGCCATGAAGCGGGCCCATGCGGTGCTGGACCCTGACCTGCCCAGCGTGGTGGTCACGGGCTCGATCGCCGAGATGATCGGCGGCGGTGTCACGCCCGAGGGCACCACCATCCAGCGCTTCCTGCCGCGCACGATTGACGAAGACCAGTGGCAGTGCGCCGACCGCGCGATGTTCTGGTTGTGGAGCACCTACGGCCTGCGCAAGGTGCCCGAGCGCACCCCCTTCGAGCAGCGCCCCGCCGGCGAGCGCCCGCGCGTGAACATCATCGGCCCGAGCTACGGCACCTTCAACTCGCCCAGCGACCTGGCCGAGATCCGTCGTCTGGTGCAAGGCATCGGCGCCGAAGTGAACATGGTGTTTCCGCTGGGCAGCCACCTGGCGGATGTGTCGCGCCTGGTGGAGGCTGACGTCAACATCTGCATGTACCGCGAGTTCGGCCGCATGCTGTGCGAGGCACTGGAGCGCCCCTACCTGCAGGCGCCCATCGGTCTGCACAGCACCACGGCCTTCCTGCGCGAGCTGGGCCGGCTGCTGCACCTGGACCCCGAGCCCTTCATCGAACGCGAAAAGCACACCACCATCAAGCCGGTGTGGGACCTGTGGCGCTCGGTCACGCAGGACTTCTTCGGCACCGCCAACTTCGGCGTGGTGGCCGGCGAGACCTACGCACGCGGCCTGCGCCACTTCCTGGAAGACGAACTCGGCCTGCCCTGCAACTTCGCCATCTCCCGCAAGGCGGGGGCCAAGACCGACAACGCCGAGGTCCGGCGTCTGGTACACGAGAAGACGCCGCTGGTGCTCTTCGGTTCGTACAACGAGCGCATGTACCTGGCCGAGAAGGCTGCGGGCTTTGGCCCGAAGCCGGCCTATATCCCGGCTTCGTTCCCGGGCGCCATCATCCGCCGCGCCACCGGCACCCCTTTCATGGGCTATGCCGGGGCCACCTACGTGGTGCAGGAGTTCTGCAACGCGCTGTTCGACGCGCTGTTCCACATCCTGCCGCTGGGCACCGAGCTGGACCGCGTGGACCCCACGCCCATGCGTCAGCGTGCGCAGATGCCCTGGGAAGACGACGCCAAGGCCCTGATGGACGAATTGCTGGAGGCCGAGCCCGTGCTCGTGCGCATCTCCGCAGCCAAGAGGATGCGCGATCAGGCCGAGGCCGACGCGCGCGAGAAGAGTCTGCCCGCGGTGAACGCCGCGCGGCTTGCAGCGTTGTTCGGACGACCGACACAGGAGGTGACGGCATGAACTGCCCTCACCACCTGGGGCGTGCGGTCGGACATCAACCCGGGCAACCGGGTGACAGGTGCCGGGGCGGCTTGCCGTCGCGGCTTTTCAGGGCCGAACCTTCGGGCGAGGCTGCACTTCACGAAAGGCTATCCAAATGGCTGAAAAAGTGAATCCGTCGGGGCTGACCGACGAAGAGTGCCAGGAGTTCCACAAGTACTACATCCAAGGGTACACGCTGTGGGCAGTTGGCGCTTTCTTCGCCCACAGCCTGGTTTGGATCTGGCGTCCCTGGTTCTGACAACCATGTGCTGACAACCCCGTCGAGTGAGGCTGACATGAGACAAGAAATCGTTGCCGGACATCTGGCGCAGCGCCGGGAAGGCCCGCTCAAGGATTCCTTGAGCGGCTTTCACGGCATCTATGCCGTGACCTTCGTCGTCTTCTTGCTGCTTGCGCTGGCTTCCTTGCTGTGTTTGCAGAACTGGCGCAGCCTGCTGCCGGGAGCCGAGGGCGCACGCTCGATGCTCGAAGGCGTCAAGACTGCTGTCTACACCGTCATATCCCAACTGAGTTAAGCGGAAAGGAAATCAACATGTGGCGTTACTGGCGAATTGTCGACCCACGCAAGGCGATCATCCTCACG
>JBMLPD010000469.1:0-7608 GCA_049242285.1 Rubrivivax sp. | reverse complement strand
TGATGGCGATGACGAGGAACACGATGGTGTTGACCGCCGTGCGGAAGAAGATGGGATCGGCCGCGAGCTTGACGTAGCTCTGCGGGTCGCGCGCGAGCCACAGGCCGTAGCAGACCGGGTACACCACGAACACCACGAAGACGATGAGGTAGGGCACGACGAGCACGCGCCCCCAGAACTCCCAGGTGGACAGCGGTCTCGACAGTGGCGCCCCTGCCAGGGTGGCGGCGTTGGCGGTGCTCATGGTGATGCAGTGGCGTGAGGCCAGGCCCAGGCCGGCAGGACGTCCGAACCCGGGTCTTCAAGAAAAGCGACCCGGCGTTCAGGCCGGGCCGCAGGGCGGTCAGGCAGCGCAGACCGTCAGTTGGCGGCCACCTGCTTGATGCGGGCGATCATCTCGTCCACTGCACGGTCCACCGGCACCCGCTCGTTGAGCACGCGATTGGCGGCCTTGGCCCACACGTTCTCGTTGTTCAGCACCGTGAACTTGAAGTTCTTGGTGAACTCGAATGGCGTGGTGCCCGCCATGAACTGGTTGTAGACGGCCAGGCGGTGCGGGTCGCTCTTCCAGAAGGGGCTTTGTTGCGCCTTCTTGGTCACCGGGAACCAGCGGCCCAGGGCGCCTTCGACGTAAGGCGTCAGGTTGGCCTCTTCCAGCAGGAAGGCCACGAACTTCTTGGCCGCCGCCTTGTTCTTGGCGTCCTTGAAGATCACGCCCGTCTTCACCGCGGCACGGTAGGTCATCTTGCTGCCGTCGGGCTTGTTGGGGAAGCCGGCGGTGGCAATCAGTTCCGTGTAGTTCTTCCTGGCCGTGGCGCGCTGCGCCTCGGTCAGCGCGGCGTTGTTCATGTCATCGAGCCACTTGGCGGCGATGGAAATCGTCGCGTTGTGCGTCATGACCGTGGTCTTGTTGTGGAAGGCCACGTTGTTGTCCGGATCCTTCCAGCTGGTGGCCGAAGGCGGCGCGCAGCCCTTGGAGTAGACGGCCGTGTACTCGCTCAAGGCGTCAATCAGCCCCTTGCGCACCGCAGGGTCGTCCACCAGCAGCTTGCCCGCATCGCTGACCAGGCTGATGTTGTACGCGTCCATGAAGGTGAGGAAGGAGAAGAAGGCGTCGCTGGAATCCACGCCCAGGGGCTGGCCGATGCCGAAGGCGCGGTTGCCGGTCTTCTGACGGTAGGCGGGCTGCACCTTGTCGCACCAGAAGCTCCAGTAGCCCTTCCAGTCCTTCGGAATGTCGCTTTCCTTGAAGCCGGCATCCGCGAGCATGTCCTTCCAGTACTGGATGTGCATGGTCTGCTGCTTGACCGGGAAGGCGTAGTAGGCGCGCTTCTGCTCGGCGTTGTTCAACAGGAAGGTGGTGGACAGCGCGCGCGGCTCGAAGGTGGCGCGCAGCGGGTCGATCACGCTGGTGATGTCTTCCAGCTTGCCGTCATAGGCCCACTTGGCGGTGACCTGGAAGTCATAGACGTCGGCGTAGGCCACATCCGGCGGGTTGCCGGAGTCCAGCGCCGCCACCGTCTTCGGAATCATGTCCTGGATGGGGTACTGGGACAGCTCGATCTTGATCTTGGGGTTCTTGGCCTCGAACTTCTTGATGGCGGCAAACAGCGCGTCGTCCTCAGCCTTGTAGAAGCCCTTGACCCACATCACGTTGAGCTTTTCCTGTGCGGCCACCGGGCCCATGGCCAGCAGGGCAGCACCCGCAATGGCACTGGTGATCAAAGTTCTGAAATTCATGCGATGGGTCTCCTGTACGGAAGTGAGGGCGCTTCTGGCCCCTGGCCGCAATCGTATGACGATTGGGAGCGTCGCCGATGCGGAGAAACCCGCATGACATGGGCCCGCAAGTCCGCGCCGCCTCACTCTGCCGCGCACTCCGGCACCGGGGTCAGCAGCGGCCGTCCGGCGAAGTGCTCGCGCAGGTTGCCGAAGGCCAGGTCGGCCATGGCCTGGCGGGTCTGCCCGGTGGCGCTGCCGATGTGCGGCACCAGCACGACGTGCGGCAGGTCCATCAGGCGCTGCGGCACGCGGGGCTCGTCCTCGAAGACGTCCAGCGCCGCGCCGCCAATCACGCCGCCTTCCAGGGCCTCGATCAGCGCCGCCTCGTCCACCACGGAGCCGCGCGCCACGTTCACCAGGATGCCCTTGGGCCCCAGGGCCTGCAGCACCGGCGCATTCACCAGGTGGCGCGTGCCGGCACCGCCGGGGGTGATGAGCACGAGGAAATCGCTGTCGCGGGCCAGGCTGACCAAGTCGGCGTGGTGGGCGTAGGGCACGCCCGCCTTGGGCGTGCGTGTGTGGTACGCGATCTGCATGCCGAAGGCCTGCGCCCGGTGGGCAATGGCCTGCCCGATGCGGCCCATGCCCACCAGGCCCAGTCGGGCCCCGGACATCTTGCGCGCCAGGGGCATGTTGCCCCCGAGCCAGTGACCTGCCCGAACGAAGCGGTCGGCCGCCGGCAACTGCCGGGCCGCGCACAGCATCAGGCCGATGGCCAGGTCCGCCACGTCGTCGTTCAGCACATTGGGCGTGTGGGTGACCGTGACGCCGCGCGCCTTGGCCGCTGCCACGTCCACGCCGTCGTAGCCCACACCCATGACCGAGATCAGCTCCAGCGCGGGCAGTTGGGCGATCAGGTCGGCGCTGACCCTGGAGTCGCCACTGGCTGCCACGGCACGCACCAGCGGCGCCACCTTGGCAAAGGCCGCAGGATCGGTTGCGTGCAGGCGCTCGTGGAGCTTGAAGGCTGCCGAGAGCTGCGAGGTGTAGAGCGGCGAGAGCTTGGCCGCAGCAAGCACATGGAGGTCGGACACCGGGTATCTCCTGGGCCATGAGGCCTGTTCTGAGCGTCAATCGTCATACCATAATAGGTTCATCCTGATGCCCTGTTCCTACGGGAAAGCGAGAACACTGCGATGAGCGACCACGCCAAGAAGCCGAAGAAGAGCCCCGCAGAGCTGCGCAGCCAGCAGTGGTTCGGCCGCCAGGACCGCGACGGCTTTGCCTACCGATCCTGGGTCAAGGGCAAGGGCATTCCCCACGACCAGTTCGACGGCCGGCCCGTCATCGGCATCTGCAACACCTTCAGCGAGCTGACCCCCTGCAACTCGCACTTCCGCACCCTGGCCGAGCAGGTCAAGATCGGGGTGTACGAGGCCGGCGGCTTCCCGCTGGAGTTCCCCGTGATGTCGCTGGGCGAAACGCTGCTGCGCCCCACCGCCATGCTCTACCGCAACCTGGCCAGCATGGACGTGGAGGAAAGCATCCGCGGCAACCCCATCGACGGCGTGGTGCTGCTCATGGGCTGCGACAAGACCACGCCCGCGCTGCTGATGGGCGCCTCCAGCGCCGACCTGCCCACCATCGGTGTGTCCGGCGGCCCCATGCTCAACGGCAAGTGGCGCGGGCAGGAACTGGGCTCGGGCACGGGCGTGTGGAGCATGAGCGAACAGGTGCGCGCCGGCACGCTCAAGCTGCAAGACTTCTTCGAGGCCGAGAGCTGCATGCACCGCAGCCACGGCCACTGCATGACCATGGGCACGGCCAGCACCATGGCCTCGATGGTGGAGGCCCTGGGCATGGGCCTGCCGGGCAACGCCGCCTTCCCGGCCGTGGACGGCCGGCGCAACGTGATTGCGCGCAATGCGGGGCGCCGCATCGTGGAGATGGTGCACCAGGACCAGAAGATCTCGCAGGTGCTCACGCGCGAGGCCTTCGAAAACGCCATCCGCACGCTGGCGGCCATCGGCGGCAGCACCAACGCGGTGATCCACCTCATCGCCATCGCCCGACGCATTGGCGTGGAGCTGACGGTGGACGACTTCGAGCGCCTGGGCAGTGAACTGCCCTGCCTGGTGAACCTGCAGCCCAGCGGGCAGTACCTGATGGAGGACTTCTGCTATGCCGGTGGCCTGCCGGTGGTGATGAAGGAGATTGCCCACCTGCTGCACACGAACCACGTGACCGTCAGCGGCAGGACCGTGGCGGAGAACATCGCCTCGGCCGAGAACTTCAACGCCGACGTGATCAAACCCTTCGCGCAGCCCTTCAAGGAGAAAGCGGGCATCGCCATCCTGCGCGGCAACCTCGCCCCGCGCGGCGCCGTCATCAAGCCCAGCGCGGCCACGCCCGCCCTGATGGTGCACACCGGCCGGGCCGTGGTGTTCGAGGACAGCGACGACTTCCACCGCCGCATCGACGACGAGAACCTGGACGTGGACGAGACCTGCATCCTGGTGCTGAAGAACTGCGGCCCCAAGGGCTACCCCGGCATGGCCGAGGTGGGCAACATGCCGCTGCCCCCAAAAGTGCTGCGCAAGGGGATCACCGACATGGTGCGCATCAGCGATGCCCGCATGAGCGGAACGGCCTACGGCACCGTGGTGCTGCACACCGCACCCGAGGCCGCTGCCGGCGGCCCGCTGGCGCTGGTGAAGAACGGCGACCTCATCACCCTGGATGTGCCGGCCCGCAAGCTGCACCTGCACGTGGACGATGCCGAACTCGATCGGCGCCGCGCAGCCTGGACGCCACCCACCCCGCCGCTGGACAGCGGCTACTGGAAGCTCTACATCGACCACGTCCTGCAGGCCGACGAGGGCGCAGACCTCGACTTCCTGGTCGGCCGGCGTGGCGCCTTCGTGCCGAAGGACAACCACTGAGCCGCCAATTTCGGACCTGAAGTGCCGTTCGGGCCGAGCTTGTCGAAGTCCTTCGACAGGCCCAGGGCGAACGGTGCAACTTGAACACTGGCATTCACCCTGAACAGTGCCGCTCGACTTGAACCGTACTGACGCCGAACCTTGCAAGGCGCCGGCCTGAACCACAACCATTGAGGAAACCCTTCATGTCCCGGATCGCTCTCGTCACCGGCGCCAGCAGCGGCATCGGCAAGGGCTGTGCACAGGCACTGCTCAAGGAAGGCTGGACGGTCGTGCTGACCGGCCGGCGCGAAGATGCGCTCAAGCAGGCGATTGAAGAAGCCGGCGCCGATGGCGTGCGCGGCATCGCGATCGCCAGCGACGTGAGCCAGGAGGCTTCCGTGAAGGCGCTGTTCGAGCAGATCAAGGCGCGCTGCGGTCGCCTGGACCTGCTGTTCAACAACGCAGGCGTCTCGCCGCGCGCCACCACGCCCGACAACCTCACGGGGGAGGAATGGCGCGAGGCCGTCAACGTCAACCTCAACGGCATGTTCTATTGCCTGTCGGCGGCCTTCGGCATGATGCGCGAGCAGTCCCCACAAGGCGGGCGCATCATCAACAACGGCTCCATCTCGGCCACGGCGCCGCGCCCGGGCTCCATCGCCTACACGGCCACCAAGCACGCCGTCAGCGGCCTGACCAAGACCGCCGCGCTGGACGGCCGGCCCTTCGACATTGCGGTGGGACAGATCGACATCGGCAACGTGGCCAGCGACATGACCGCCAAGATGGCCGTGGGCGTGCCTCAGGCCGACGGCAGCATCCGCCCCGAACCGCGCATGGACCTGTCTGCCGTGGTGCAGACCTTCATGGCCATGGTGCGGCTGCCCTTGACGGCCAACGTGCTGTTCACCACTGTCATGGCCACCAAGATGCCCTTCGTCGGCCGCGGCTGAGCCCCCTGGTCATCGCCCCACAAGTCAAGGAGACGCGCCCATGGCACGCATCGGATTCATCGGCGCCAGCGGCCTCATGGGCCACGGCATGGCGCGCAACCTGCTGGCCAAGGGCCACAGCCTCACGCTGGCCGTGCACCGCAACCGGGACCGCCTGGCCGACCTGCTGGCCGCAGGGGCCACGGAAGCCGCCAGCGCCAAGGACCTGGCCGCCGCCAGCGACCTGGTGTTCATCTGCGTGACCGGCTCGCCCCAGGTGGAAGCCAGCGTGAACGGAGCCAACGGCCTGCTGGCCGGTGCGCACGCCGGGCTGATGATCGTGGACTGCTCGACCAGCGAGCCCGATTCCACCGCCCGGCTGCGCGAGCAGTGCGCCGCCAGCGGCGTGCCCTTCATCGACGCGCCGCTGTCGCGCACGCCCGTGGAAGCCGAGGCCGGGCGTCTGAACGTCATGGTGGGCGCCGACAAGAGCGTGTTCGAGTGCCTGCAGCCGATCCTCGCCTGCTTTGCCGAGAACATCTTCCATGTGGGCGGGCCGGGCGCCGGCCACACCATCAAGCTGCTCAACAACTTCATCGCCCAGGCCGTGTGCACCGCCACGGCCGAGGCCTTTGCGGTGGGGCAGCGGGCCGGGCTGGATCTGAAAGCGCTGGTGGACCTGGTCTCGGTGGGCCCCGTCAACAGCGGGCTGTTCCAGGCCATGGCCAAGACGCTGCAGGGCCAGATGGACGGGCTGAAGTTCGAACTGGACAACGCGCGCAAGGACGTGCGCTACTACACCCACCTGGCCGAAGGCCTGGCGATTCCCACCGTGATGGGCGAGGCCGTGCACCAATCGCTGGTGTTGGCCAGCGCGCTGGGCCATGGCAGGAAATTCGTGCCTTCGCTGGTGGAGGCGCAGGAGCAACTGACCGGCGCGACGATCGTGCCGCGCTGAATCCATGGACTCAACGCCTGCCCGATGCGGCATGAGGCCCCGATGGGGGAACTCCCGCGTTGACGCGTCAACGGCCAGGCGCATAGAGTCCCGTGCGATGGCCGGGCACGCGCACAGCGCATGCCGCTCACCCGACCCCACCCGACCCCACCGGAGCGCCCATGTCCCTGGCCTGTGTCATCCACGCCGCCCATGACCTTCGCCTGCAGGAGGAAACCACCCGAGCCCTGGGCCCTCACGACGTGTTGCTGCGCCTGGGCGCAGGGGGCATTTGCGGCTCCGACCTGCACTACTTCAAAGAGGGCCGAGTGGGCGCCTTCGTCCTGCGCGAGCCGCTGGTGCCGGGGCACGAGGCCTCAGGGGTGGTGCAAGCCGTCGGCACCGAGGTCACGCGGGTCACGCCTGGGCAGAAAGTGGCCCTCAACCCTTCCCACCCCTGCGGCCACTGCGACTACTGCCGCGCGGGTCGCGGCAACCTGTGCCGCCACATGTTCTTCCTCGGCAGCGCCAGCGTGTTTCCGCACGCCCAGGGCATGTTCCGCGAGCGCTTCGTCATGGGTGAACGCCAGCTCACCCCGGTGGAGGAGGCCGACATTTCCCTGGGCGAGATCGCCTGCGCCGAGCCATTGTCCATAGGCCTGCACGCCCTCCATCGCGCGGGGCCCGTACTGGGTGAGACGGTGCTGGTCACCGGAGGAGGCACCATCGGCTGCATGACGGTGCTGGCCGCGCGCCTGGCCGGTGCCGCCCACGTCATCTGCTGCGACATCAGCGACCGCGCCCTGACCATCGCCCGCACGGTGGGGGCAGACCGCACGGTGCGCAGCGACCAGGTCAGCCCCGCCGAGCTTGCCGACATCGCCGAAGTGTCCATCGAGGCGGCTGGCAGCCCGGCTGCGCTGGCCACCTGCCTGACCGCCACGCGGCGCGGCGGGCGCATCGTGCAAGTGGGTACCCTGCCGCCCGAGTTGCCTTTCCCCGCCAACAGCCTGATGGCCCGCGAGCTGGACTACCGCGGGGCCTTCCGCGCGCACCTGGAGTTCGACTGGGCGGTGCAGGCCATCCGCACCCG
>JBMLPD010000468.1:0-4183 GCA_049242285.1 Rubrivivax sp. | reverse complement strand
TGGAGGCGGCGACCATCTCCATGGCCTTGGTGATCTTCTTGGTGTTCTCCACCGATTTGATCTTGCCGCGGATCTCTTTTCCGACTGCCATTACAGCGTCTCCGTGCGCATACCCGATCGGGCTGAGCAGGTCGAGGCCCGGCGTGCGCCGGCAGGCCCTTCGACAAGCTCAGGGTGAGCGGGATGGGGTGTCATGCGAAGGACTTCTTGAACGCGGCGATCGCGGCGTTCAGCTCGGCTTCGGCGTCCTTGTTCATCGCCTTGTCGTTCTCGAGCGTGGCCAGCAGGGCGGCGTGGCTGGACTTCAGATGCTGATGCAGACCAGACTCGAAGGCCAGGATCTTCTTCACGTCCACATCGTCCATGAAGCCCTTGTTCACGGCGTACAGCGTGGCGCCCATGAGGCTGATGGACAGCGGAGAGTACTGGGGCTGCTTGAGCAGTTCCGTCACGCGGGCGCCGCGGTCGAGCTGCTTGCGGGTGGCCGCGTCCAGGTCGGAGGCGAACTGCGCAAAGGCGGCCAGCTCACGGTACTGCGCCAGGTCGGTACGGATACCGCCGGACAAGCTCTTGATCAGCTTGGTCTGGGCGGCACCGCCCACGCGAGACACCGAGATGCCGGCGTTGATGGCGGGACGCACACCTGCGTTGAACAGGCTGGTTTCCAGGAAGATCTGACCGTCGGTGATGGAAATCACGTTGGTGGGCACGAAGGCGGACACGTCACCGGCCTGCGTCTCGATGATGGGCAGCGCGGTGAGCGAGCCCGTCTTGCCCTTGACCTCGCCCTTGGTGAAGGCTTCCACGTAGTCGGCATTCACGCGCGCGGCACGCTCCAGCAGGCGGCTGTGGAGATAGAACACGTCGCCAGGGAAGGCTTCGCGGCCGGGCGGGCGGCGCAGCAGCAGCGACACCTGACGGTAGGCCACCGCCTGCTTGGACAGATCGTCATAGACGATCAGGGCGTCCTGACCGCGGTCGCGGAAGTACTCGCCCATGGTGCAGCCCGAGTAGGCCGACACGTACTGCATGGCGGCGGACTCGGAGGCCGAGGCGGCCACCACGATGGTGTAGTCCATGGCGCCGTTCTGCTCCAGCGCGCGCACCACGTTCTTGATCGACGACGCCTTCTGGCCGATGGCGACGTAGATGCAGGTCATGTTCTGACCCTTCTGGTTGATGATCGCGTCGATGGCCACCGCGGTCTTGCCGGTCTGGCGGTCGCCGATGATCAGCTCGCGCTGGCCGCGGCCGATGGGCACCATGGAGTCGATGGACTTCAGGCCGGTCTGCACCGGCTGGTCCACCGACTTGCGCGCGATCACGCCCGGGGCGACCTTCTCGATCACGTCGGTCATCTTGGCGTTGATCGGGCCCTTGCCGTCAATGGGCTGGCCCAGCGCGTTGACCACGCGGCCGATCAGCTCGGGGCCCACGGGCACTTCCAGGATGCGGCCTGTGCACTTGACGGTGTCGCCTTCGGAGATGTGCTCGTACTCGCCCAGAATCACCGCGCCCACCGAGTCACGCTCGAGGTTCAGCGCGAGGCCGTAGGTGGGCTGGCCACTGGCCGTGGCCGGGAACTCCAGCATTTCACCGGCCATCACGTCGGACAGACCGTGCACGCGCACGATGCCGTCGGTGACCGACACCACGGTGCCCTGGTTCTTGATGTCGGCGCTGGCCTGCAAGCCTTCGATGCGGCTCTTGATCAGCTCGGAAATTTCTGCGGGATTGAGTTGCATGTGTCTCTCCTGACGTCTTGCAGGCGGGTGAGTTCGGGCGGTGGGTGCTGGCGTCGGCGCAAACCGCCTCAGGCCGTGAGCGCCACCTTCATGTGGTCGAGACGGGCCTTGACCGAGGCGTCCAGCACCTCGTCGCCTACCACGACGCGGATGCCGCCGATGAGCTCGGGGCGCAGTTCCACCCGCGCATTGAGCTTGCGGGAAAAGCGTTGCTCCAGCGTGGCGACCACCTCGGGCAGCTGTGCGGGCTCGATGGGGAAGGCGCTTTCGATGAGCGCGTCGGACACGCCGCTTTGCGCATTCACCAGGGCATGGAACTGCGAGGCGATCTCAGGCAATGCCGCCAGCCGGCCGTTGTCCAGCACCGTACGCAGGAAGTTCTGCGCGACGGCGGACAAAGGCTGGCGGACCACCCCGGCCACCACACCGAACACCTGTTCGGACGAGGTCCTGGGGTTGTCGGCAAACCGGCGCAGCTGCTCGTCTGCAGCCACGACCGCCAGCGCGCCGACTTCAGCGGACAACGCCGCAGCCTGCGCACCTGCAGCCTTGAACAGGGCCTCGGCGTAGGGCCGGGCAATGGTGGCGATTTCAGCCATGTCTGGGGGCTCGCGGGCTCGGGTTGAACGGTGGGAGGAAAACCAGCGTACGGTGGCCGGTACAGCCGATCAGAGCTCGGTCTTCAGGCGCGTGAGCAACTCGGCGTGCACGCCGGCATTCACTTCGCGCTTGAGGATGGCCTCGGCACCCTTGACGGCCAGCGCCGCCACCTGCTCGCGCAGGGCCTCGCGGGCCTTCACGGACTCCTGCTCGGCCTCGGCGCGGGCGGCAGCCACGATCTTGGCACCTTCCTCGGCGGCGCGCGCCTTGGCTTCCTCGATCGTCTGCTGGGCCAGGCGCTCTGCATCGGCCAGGCGCTTGGCCGCGTCGTTGCGGGCGGCCGACAGCTGCTGCTCGACGCGTTGGTGGGCCGCGGCCAGATCCGCCTTGGCCTTGTCGGCGGCCGACAAGCCCTCGGCAATCTTCTTGGCGCGTTCATCCAGCGCCGCCGTCAGCGGCGGCCAGACGAAACGCATCGTGAACCAGACCAGGATCGCAAACACGATCATCTGGACGATCAGGGTGGCGTTGATGCTCACTTCAGGAACCTCGTCATGGGGTGACCAGGACGGCACCGGCGTGCCGACCGACGAACCAGCTGTGGAGGGCTTACTTCGCGCCGCCGGCCGCCGCCACTGCAGCAGCGATCTGGCCGATGAACGGGTTGGCCGTGGCGAACCACAGGGCGATACCGGTACCGATGATGAAGGCCGCGTCGATCAGGCCGGCCAGCAGGAACATCTTGGTCTGCAGTTGACCCATCAGCTCGGGCTGGCGCGCAGCGGCTTCGAGGTACTTGCTGCCCATGATGCCGATACCGATACAGGCACCCAGCGCGCCCAGTCCGATGATCAGGCCGGCGGCGATGGCAACAAAGCTGATGACTTCCATGATGACTCCTAAGGTCGTGGGGTTTGGGAAAAGGAAAAGGGTCGAAAGCGGGGGAAAGAATGCGGCGACGGCTCAGTGCGCGTCGTGCGCCTGGCCGACGTACACCAGCGTCAACATCATGAAGACGAAGGCCTGCAGCGTGATGATCAGGATGTGGAAGATGGCCCAGAGGCTGCCGGCGATGATGTGACCGATGGCCAGGCCGATGCCCGTGGCCGACAGCGACCACGCGCCACCCATCAGGGCGATCAACATGAAGATGAGTTCGCCCGCGTACATGTTGCCGAACAGCCGCATGCCATGGGACACGGTCTTGGCGACGAACTCGATGATCTGCATGGCCACGTTCACCACCCCCAGCAGCACCGCCAGCACGGGGTTCCTGCTGCTGCCGAAGGGCGCGCTGACGAGCTCGTGCGCCCAGCCGCCCAGGCCCTTGATCTTGACGTTGTAAAACAGGCAGATCAGCAGCACCGACAGCGACAGGCCCATGGTGACCGACAGGTCGGCCGTGGGCACGACGCGCATGTAATCCTTGGCACCGAGCGCCGGGCCCGCCACGTGCCAGATGGCCGGCAGCAGATCCACGGGCAGCAGGTCCATGGCGTTCATGAGGAAGATCCACACGAACACCGTGAGCGCCAGGGGCGCCACCAGCTTGCGGCTCGTGGCGTTGTGCACGATGTCCTTGGCCTGCGTGTCCACCATCTCCACCAGCAACTCCACGGCTGCCTGGAAGCGGCCCGGCACGCCCGAGGTGGCCTTAGCCGCGACGCGGTACAACAGGTAGCAGCCCACGATGCCCAGGAGCGTGGCGTAGAAAATGGAGTCCAGGTTGAAGACGGAAAAGTCCACGACCGCGGTCTGCTTCTGGTTCTGCAAATGCTGCAGATGGTGGACGATGTACTCGCCGGCGGTGGGGCCTTGACCTTGTGCTGCTGCCATCA
>JBMLPD010000467.1:0-5123 GCA_049242285.1 Rubrivivax sp. | reverse complement strand
CCGGGGACGGGCTGCACGGTGATGGTGGTGCGGTAGATCGACGACCCGCTGACCCGCGCCACGACTTGACCGGTGGTGACCTGCAGATCGATCACCGATCCATTGCGCACGTAGGTGCGCCCACGCGGCAGGCGGTTGGCGTAGTCGCTGTAGCGTTCCAGGTGGTCGCACCAAGCCTTGCCCCAGGGGGTGTGGGCTATGGTGCGCCCCTTGATGATCACGGGCCAAGTGTTCTGCCCGGCGGCCGCCAGCCGGGCCTGCGCGCCCGCGGCCTTTCGGCGGCGCTGGCCAACACTGACATAGGGCGTCCACCGGCCGAACATGGCTAGGCGGCGCTGGAAGCGGTGGTCAGGTCCAGCCGGACCAGGTTCAAAAGCTCGGCGTCGCTCAGTTCGGTCAAACGAACCTCCGCGTCAGCAGCGTCGAGGAGTTCGGCGGCCAATTGCTGCTTGGTCCGGATCATGGCGTCGATTCTCTCCTCCACGGTGCCGCGACAGACGAACTTGTGGACCAGGACGTTTCGCTTCTGGCCGATGCGAAAGGCGCGGTCGGTGGCCTGGTTCTCCACCGCCGGGTTCCACCAGCGGTCGAAGTGGACGACATGCGATGCGGCGGTGAGATTCAGGCCCGAACCACCTGCCTTCAGCGACAGCACGAAGAACGGCACCGACTCGTCGGCCTGGAAGCGCGACACCAACTCCTGGCGGCGCTTGACCGTGGTGTGGCCTGTCAGCACGCAACCTTCGCGTCCGAAGATCGAACCCAGAAAGGACGCCAGCGGCGCGGTGGCCTCGGCGTACTGGCTGAACAGCAGCATCTTCTCCTGCCTGGCAGCCACGATCTCGGCCAGATCCCGCAGGCGTGCCAGCTTGCCGCTGTCAGGCTCGGTCCAGGCGCCGTCGCCAAGCCACTGCGAGGGGTGGTTGCAGATCTGCTTGAAGCGGGTCAGGAAGGCCAGCACCAGACCTTTGCGCTCCACACCCTCCAGCCCCTGTTCGAGCGCCCGGCTCAAGTCGTCCACGGCTTGCTGGTAGAGCGCTGCCTGCTTGGGCGACAGCCCGCAGTAGGCGTTCTGCTCGGTCTTGTCTGGCAAGTCGGCGATGACCGTCTTGTCGGACTTGAGCCGGCGAAGGATGTAGGGCTGCACCAGGCGCCGCAGCGGTGCGTAACCGCCAGGGCTGTCGGCCAGACGCCGTGTGAAAGTGGCGAAGGTCTGAGCATTTCCGAGCAGGCCGGGGTTGACGAAATCGAAGATGCTCCACAGATCGGTCAGCCTGTTTTCGATCGGCGTGCCTGTCAGGGCCAGACGCGAGCCGGCCTTCAGCCGTTTCACGGCCCGAGTCTGGCGGGTGCCGGGGTTCTTGATGGCCTGCGCCTCGTCGACGATCACCAGCCGCCAGATTGTGTCCCGAGCCCAGGCCAGCTGGTGCACCGAGCCATAGCTGGTGATGAGCAGGTCGCTGTGGGCCAGTTGCTCAGCGGGCAGCGCCTGCAGTGTCTTGGCCGGCATCTCGGAGGTATGCGCCACCAGGACGCGAAGGCCCGGCGCGAAGCGGGCGGCCTCCTGCGCCCAGTTGGCCAGCAGCGAGGCCGGTGCGACCAGCAGGCTCGGGGCGGGCCCTTCTGCGCGCTTGCGCACCAGCAGAAGCGCCAGCACCTGGATGGTCTTGCCCAGGCCCATGTCGTCTGCCAGGCAGGCGCCCAGGCGCAGGCGCGACAGCAGGTGCAGCCAGCGCAGGCCGTGCTGCTGGTAGGGTCTCAAGCTGGCGTGCAGGTCGGGGCCTGCGTCAACCGCGGCCAGACCCTGGGGCCCGCGCAGAGCGGCCAGGGTCTCGGCGAGCCAGGGCCCGGCGTTCACCTGCGCCCAATCATGATCGGGCACGACCTCCTTCCCGCCAATGGCCGTGCCGGCGCCTGCCAACAGGCGCATGGCATCGAAGAAGCCGAGCCCTTGCTCGGTCGCAACACGCTCAACCTGCTGGAACTGCCGGAGGGTCTGCTGCAGCCGCTCCCGGTCGACCTCCACCCACTTGCCGCGCATGAACACCAGCCCTCGGCTGTCGGCGAGCAGCGCCTGGACTTCGGCATCGGTCAGCGGCTCGCCGTCGATGCACACCGACGCCTGGAAATCGAGCAATGCGGCTTGCCCCACCAGCGAAGGCGGATGTTCGCCGACGGTTGCACTGACCGTCGCGCGCGCGGGCCGGTTGGCCCGCCACTGCGCCGGCAGGCGCACCACCACGCCGGCGTGCTCGAGCTTGGGCACGTCGTGCAGGAAAGCCAGAACTTCGTCCACTCCGAAGCGCAAGGGCTGGAACACTTCGCGGCTGTCGATCAGCTTCTTCAACCAGATGCAGGCCTCGCCTGCGCGCTGAAGAGGCGCGAGCAGGGCCAGCAGGCGCTCCTTGTCAGCGGCATCGGCGTACTGGCGCAGGGCCTCGCCCAGAGGCCGGTGCTGCCCCGTGCCCTGCGCCGACAGCCGTGTGGTGTAGGTGGCCATGAAGGCGAAGGGGAGCTCATGGTCCTTACGGTTTTCAGCCAGATTCAAGTGCACCCGGCCGACGAGGTTCCATGCCGGGTTGCGCTGCTTCAGGAACGCGCCCAGTGGCAAGCCTGAGGCCTGCAACTCTGCGTGCAACGCGGTCTCCAGGGACTGCCACTGTTGCCGCAGCACCTCCACCGTCAAGTACTCCGCCCCGATCATCGGGGGCGTCGAGACGGCCAGCGTCTGCAACTCGGCGGCATCGGGCTCAGGCACGCGCCCGGCCTGCTGCTCCGCGGCCTCGGGCAGGGTGCACAGAGCGGTCAGGTAGCGTACGGCCAGATCTCGCCACCAGGCGATGTCCGGTGGCAGGGCCACGCCCACCTGTTCGGCGCCCAGGCCCAGCAGCAGCCGGCCCGCCTCCAGGGCGCCCAGAGTCTGCAGGCGCTGGGCCAGATCCTGCGGAAGCGGCGCGGCGTCCTCGGCAGACACCACGGTGAGGCGTGCTTGTGGGGTGAGGGCAAGCGTGCAGGATCTCATCAGATCATGTGGAGGGGGGCGGGCAGGGCGCCTCCGGTGATTCGCGCCGATGCACAGAGCCCGTCGTGACCGGATGTGCCGTCGGTGCAGCCGGCATGTTGCCGGAACGAACGCACCCCTCGTTGCCGTGGCTGGAAGTTGAATCGGGCGACACGTTCGTTGGACCTGTCGTCAGCTGCAACATTGGCTCAGAACGTGTCAACGAGGCCATTCTTGCATCATGAGGGACCCGGCCTCCCGTTGGCCCCCCCCCCCGAGCAGCCGCTCAACCCACGTTCCACGCTGCCGCCGTACGGCGATCTCGAGGGTCGCGCGCCGAGATGAAGGCGCGCATCGAGGCAGGGGCCGCCCGGGTCGGTTGCGCGCATTGATGGTTCCGTGCGCGGTTCCACGGCCCATGTCCTGGGATTCGACATCCGATCGCCGGACCCTGCACCCGTGCCGGACACGCGCCACCAGCGCGACGCGGACGGCCCCTACGGCCCGTTGGCATGCGCCCCCAGGCTCACTCCGCCAGTTCCACCCACAGCGGCTGGTGGTCCGAGCCTTGCGCGGTGTGGTCGATCCAGCAGCGGCGCACGCGGTGGGCCATCTCGGTGCTGAGCAGGCAGTGGTCGATGCGCCGGCGGGGCTGGGGCGGCTCGCAGCTGTCGCAGGTCCAGTCGGCGGGGTCGTTTTCGGCGCCGCCAGCGGCCACCCAGGCGTCCACCAGGCCGCCCTGATGGCTCATGCGCCCGTGGTCGGGTGACCAGGGGCCCACCAGGCGGGTGTAGAGCGGGGAGTCCGGCGCGAGGTTGAAGTCGCCCATGTAGAGGGCATCGCCGGGCATGGGCGGGGGCGGCAGGCCCAGCGTCCAGGCGTCGTCGGCATGGGTGCCGCACCAGGCACCGCCCTCCAGAGGCGCCTCGCGGTGCAGTTGCAGCAGGCGCTCCACCTGCGGGGCGCGGTCGCCGTCGCCCACATGGCTCAAGTGCAGCGAGTGCAGTCTCAGCGGTGTGCTGCCAGGCGGCTGGATGACGGCCTCGATCACCGATCGTTGCAGGCTGAACTGCCGCGTGAGCCCCATCTTGGGCAGCAGGTGGTGGCGCGTTGACAGGATGGGCCAGCGCGACAGCACCAGGTTGCCGAACTGGCGCCGCCGGGTTCCCGGCGTGCCGCCGCTGGCATCCACATCGAAGCCCGGGCCGTAGGCCGCGTGGTAGCCCCCACCCAGCAGGCGGGCGATCTCGGCGGGCTGGTCCTGCTCGCCCGAGCGCGGCCAGTGGCGCTCCACCTCCTGCAGCGCGATGAGATCGGCACCTTCCAGGGCCGCGCAGATGCGCGCCAGATCGAAGCGGCCATCCTTGCCCTTGCCGTACTGGATGTTGCAGGAAACCAGTTTCATCGTCGATGTCCTTGTTGATCGCGGCCCGCGCAGTGTTCCAGAAACCGGCCACGTGCTGAAGCGGAGCCCTCCGCCAGCGGGAAGACCTTCGGTGCGCAGACGTTCCGGTGTTCAGGCCCAATCTGGCCATGAGCGATCTGCTGAGTGATCTGCCGACTGGGGTGCCCACCGCCTGGACCGATGCCCTGCCGCCGACGCGCAGCGCCGCGTGGGCCCGGGCCCGGCGGGTGCGGCCGTCCGCCTATGCCCGCACGCGCAACCACCTGGAAGGGGCGGTGACGGGCCTGTCGCCCTACATCACCCACGGCCTGCTGACCTTGCCCGAGGTGCTGGGGGCCGTGCTGGAGCGCGAGCCCCTGGACGTGCAGCACAAGCTGGTGTTCGAACTGGGCTGGCGCGAGTACTTTCGGCACGCCTGGGGGCACCTGGGGCAGGGCATTCTGCAGTCGCTTCACCCGGGGCCGTGTCCGCAGGAGGCCTACGCGCCCGAACTGCCCGCCGACATCCGGCAGGCCTGCACGGGGGTGCCCGTCATCGACCAGGCGGTGCGCACGCTGTACGCCACGGGCACGCTGCACAACCACGCCCGCATGTGGCTGGCCAGCTACGTGGTGCATGTGCGCCATGTGCATTGGCGCGCCGGCGCAGACTGGCTGGTGGCGCACCTGCTGGACGGCGACCTGGCCAGCAACCACCTGAGCTGGCAGTGGGTGGCCG
>JBMLPD010000466.1:0-2831 GCA_049242285.1 Rubrivivax sp. | reverse complement strand
AGCCGGTGGCCTGGCGCGCGGCGTGGCGCAGCACCTGCTCGGTGAAGTCCATCAGATCGTGGTGGTTCCAGTAGGCCGCGTAGAACTCCATCATCGTGAACTCCGGGTTGTGCCGGACGCTGATGCCTTCGTTGCGGAAGTTGCGGTTGATCTCGAACACGCGCTCGAAGCCGCCCACCACCAGGCGCTTGAGGTAGAGCTCGGGCGCGATGCGCAGGAACATCTCCTGGTCCAGCGCGTTGTGGTGGGTGATGAAGGGCTTGGCGTTGGCGCCACCGGGAATCGGGTGGAGCATGGGCGTCTCCACCTCCAGGAAGCCGTGCTCGACCATGAAGTTGCGGATGGAGCTCACCGCCTTGCTGCGCGCCACGAAGCGCGCGCGCGCGTGCTCGTCGGTCATCAGGTCCACGTAGCGCTGGCGGACTTTCTGCTCCTGGTCGGTCATGCCGTGGAACTTGTCGGGCAGCGGGCGCAGGCTCTTGGTCAGCAGGCGCACGCGCGTGGCCTTGACCGACAGCTCGCCCGTCTTGGTGCGAAACAGCGTGCCCTCGCACGACAGGATGTCGCCCAGGTCCCAGTGCTTGAAGGCGGCCAGCGCCTCGGCGCCCACGGCGTCCTGCGTCACGTAGATCTGCAGCCGGCCGGTGCCGTCCTGCAGCGTGCCGAAGCAGGCCTTGCCCATCACGCGCTTGAGCATCATTCGCCCGGCAATGGCCACGGTGATGGCTTGAGGCTCCAGCTCTTCGTTGGGGATCTGCCCGTGGCGGTGGTGCAGGTCTGACGTGTGGTGCGTGGGCTTGAAGTCGTTGGGAAAGACCGCTGTGCCCGCGGCCTGGGCCTGCGCACGCAGCGCGGCCAGTTTCTCGCGCCGCTCGGCGATCAGCTGGTTGTCGTCGGCGTGGGCGGTGGGCGCGGGTGTGCTCATGAGAGGGCCGTGGGGGGAGGGCGGGAAGGGGCGCAGATTCTAGGCGGCGGCCCGGCCTGCCTAGAATCGCGCCCTCCTTCCTGTCTTCCCGAACCCCTCTTCGCATGCAACGCAAGATCGCCGTCGTCGGCCTGGGCTACGTGGGCCTGCCCGTCGCCGTGGCCTTTGCCCGGGCGGCGTCGGCGCAAGCCGGTGCTCCGGAGGTGGTGGGTTTTGACATCGATGCCTCGCGCATCGAGGAATTGCGCCGCGGTGTGGACCGCACGGGTGAGATCGAGCCCGGCGGGCTGCCTGCCACCGGGCTGCGCTTCACCGGTCAGGCTTCGGACCTGCGCGGATGCGACTTCTTCATCGTGGCCGTGCCCACGCCCGTGGACGCCGCGCACAAGCCGGACCTGGCGCCGCTGATCTCGGCCTCGCGCACCGTGGGCCCGGCGCTGAAGGCGGGCGACATCGTGGTGTTCGAGTCCACCGTCTACCCTGGGGCCACCGAGGAAGATTGCGTTCCCGTGCTCGAGGCCACCTCGGGCCTGAAGCATGGCCTGGACTTCTTCTGCGGCTACAGCCCCGAGCGCATCAACCCCGGGGACCGCGAGCACCGCTTCGAGGACATCTGCAAGATCGTCTCGGGCTGTGACGCCGCCACGCTGGACACCGTGGCGCGGGTGTACGAATCCGTGGTGCGCGCGGGCGTGCACCGGGCCAGCAGCATCCGCGTGGCCGAGGCCGCCAAGGTCATCGAGAACACGCAGCGCGACCTGAACATCGCGCTGATGAACGAGTTGTCGGTGATCTTCGCCCGCCTGGGCATCGACACCGCAGAGGTGCTGGCTGCCGCCGGCTCGAAGTGGAACTTCCTGCCCTTCCGCCCCGGCCTGGTGGGCGGGCATTGCATCGGCGTGGACCCGTACTACCTCACCTACAAGGCCGAGCAGGTGGGCTACATCCCGCAGGTGATCCTGGCCGGGCGGCGCATCAACGACAACATGGGCCGCTACGTGGCGCGCAACACCATCAAGCGGATGCTGAAGAACGGCGTGGACGTGCCGCGTGCGCGCATCGGCGTGTTGGGCATCACCTTCAAGGAGAACGTGCCCGACACGCGCAACTCCAAGGTGGCGGATCTGGTGCACGAGCTGCGCGACCATGGCGCCGAGGTGGTGGTGGTGGACCCGCATGCCGATGCGCGTGAACTCCAGCACGACCACGGCCTGACGCTGAGCGAGGTGTCGCCCGCCGCCCCGGTGGACGCGCTGGTGGTGGCCGTGGCGCACCGCGAGTTCCGTGCCCTGAGCCCTGCCGACCTGCGCGCCCTGGTGCGCGGCGAGCGCCCCGTGCTGGCCGACGTGAAGAGCCTGTACGACCCCGCCGCCTTGCAAGCCGCCGGGTTCACGGTGTTCAGGCTGTGAAGCAATGGCGGCCCGTGCACAGCCCGACGTCGACGCGCCCGGATACGCCGCGTCTCAAGCGAGCCTTGCACCCCAGTGACCCGCAGGCCTTGACCTCTTCCGGCCCTTGAACCCATGACCGCTGCCTTCCCCATCACCGACCGCCCCGTGCGCTTCGCACTCGTGGGCTGCGGCCGCATCTCGGCGAACCACTTCTCTGCGCTGGGCGAACACGCCGGCCGCGCCGAACTGGTGGCCGTGTGCGACACCGACGGGGCCCGCCTGCGGGCCGCGGTGGAGCACACCGGCGCGCGGGGCTTCGATTCGCTGGACGCCTTGCTGGCCGGCAGCAACGCCGACATCGTGGCCCTGACCACGCCCAGCGGCCTGCACCCGCAGCAGGCCATCGCCTGCGCCCGCGCTGGGCGCCATGTGCTGAGCGAAAAGCCCATGGCCACGAAGTGGGACGAGGGCGTGGCCATGGTGCGCGCCTGCCGCGACGCCGGCGTGAAGCTCTT
>JBMLPD010000465.1:0-3208 GCA_049242285.1 Rubrivivax sp. | reverse complement strand
CGCCAGCGTCAGGAACAGCTGCTGCGCCATGACGTTGTTGCTGAACTTGTTGATGTCGCGCACGGCCTCGGCCAGGGGCGGGGAGCGCCACTCCTGCTGTGCGCGCAGCCCGGCGGGCCAGCGGCCGTCCCGCACACGTCCGCCCAGCGAGCCGCCCAGGTCCTTCCACTGGGCGGCGATGAGCCGCGCCGCGTGCCCGGCGGGGTCGGGGTCGGCCATGGGCCAGGTCTGCTCGCCGCAGGCCACGGGATAGCTGCCGCTGAAGCGCACGACGCCTTCGGCCACCACGGGCTTCAGGCCGCCGCGCCAGTCTTCACACGGGCCCTGCGTCAAGGGCACGGTACGCGCGGGCGCGGCCAGCGGCTCGGTCTCGGCCACGATGCGCGCCACGCCACGGGCGGCATCGGGCGCGACCGTCCACGTGAGGGTGTGGAAGTTGATCAGCAGCGCATCGGGTTGCACGTTGTAGGGCCGGAACGCGTCGCCGTCGAAGTCTGCCGGCGATCCCTCGGCCGGCGCGAAGGCGCTGCGGTCCAGGACGATATCGCCGCGGATCTCCCGCAGCCCGGCCTGCTGCTGCAGACGGCGCAGACCCTGCCAGACGCGCTCGGGCACCAGCTTCGGGTCTCCGCTGCCGCGGATGAAGAGGTCCCCCTCCAGCACGCCCTCGCGCAGCGAGCCGCTCCAACCCACGGCTGTGCTCCAGCTCCAGGCCGGGCCGAGAAGATCCAGTGCTGCGTAAGTGGTTACCAACTTCACGAGCGAAGCCGGATTGACGGGCTCATGCGCCTGGTGGCTGAGCAGGGTGCGCCCGCTGCCGGCTTCCTGCATCACCACCGACAAGGAGGCCTCGGGCACCCGCGCGCGCTGCAGCGCGCTGCGGACCTCGGGGGGCAGGTCACGGGCCCGCGCGGTGAGCATGGCTGCGGCGCTCAAGGTCAGCAGAATTGTGGCCCGACGAAGGCGTGCGGACGTGGGCCGGCCGCTGCGCGTGCCGGTGCGCGTGCCGGTGCCCACGTTGATGCCCATGCGGCTGATGATCGCATGGCTACACTTGTCCGGATGACCCCGGTCTTGCTGGCTTTCGACACGTCCACCGAGGCCCTGGCCGTGGCCCTGCAGGGGCCGCAGGGACAGCGGCACACCCTCCAGGGCGCGGGCGGGGCGCTGGCCTCGGTGCGCCTGCTGCCCGCCGTGCAGGAGTTGCTGGACGGGGCCGGCGTGGTGCTGGCGCAGGTGGACGCCATGGCCTTCGGCTGCGGGCCGGGAGCCTTCACCGGCCTGCGCACGGCCTGTGCCGTGGCCCAAGGCCTGGCCTTTGGGGCCGACAAGCCGGTGCTGCCGATCGACAGCCTGCTGATCGTGGCCGAGGACGAGCGGGTACGCCTGGGCGAACCGGCCATGCTGGCGGTGGCCGTGGCCATGGACGCCCGCATGGGCGAGCTCTATGCAGCGCGTTACCTCTGGGCCCAGGGCCGCTGGCAGACCGTGCAGCCACCCGGGCTGTGGGCGCCGCAGGCCTGGTGGCAGCAAGCCCGGGAAGCGGCAGCGGGCGCGGGGCTGCCGCAGGCCTGGGCGGGCAGCGGCCTGGCGCTGGTGGCGCGGACGGCGCCGTCCGAAGATCTGGCGATGGCCCGGCACCTGGCGCAGGCTCCTGCCGACTGCGCCGATCGCGCCGCCGCCCTGCTGCGTCTGGCCGATCAGGCCTGGCGGGCGGGGGATGCGCTGCCCGCCGAGCGGGCGCTGCCGGTCTACCTGCGCGACAAGGTTGCCCTGACCACGGCCGAGCGGCAGGCGCTGAAGGGGGGTGCATGAGCCCCCCGGCCTCTGCCGTGGCCGGACCGCGACAGTTCAGGCCCATGGCGTCGCAGGACCTGGACCGGGTGATGGAGACGGAGATGCGCGCCTACAGCTTCCCGTGGTCCCGCGGCAACTTCCTGGATTCGCTGCGGGCAGGCCACGTGGCGGAATTGCTGGAGTCGTGCACGCAGGTGCTGCTGGGGTATTACGTGGCCATGCCGGGCGTGGACGAACTGCACCTGCTGAACCTGACGGTGGCGCCGGACTTTCAACGCGCCGGCCTGGGCCGGCAACTGCTGGACCGCCTGGAAGCCCAGGCCCGCAAGCGCTGCCTGCCCACCCTGTGGCTGGAGGTGCGTGCCAGCAACGCACGCGCCCGTTACCTCTACCGTGCACGTGGCTTCGCGGAACAGGGCATCAGGCGCGGCTATTACCCCGCAGGCGGCCTGCGGCGCGAGGATGCCGTGGTCATGAAACGGGACCTTCCGCAGGAGGTTGGCGATGCCGCTGGATGACCGGCGTCTGGCCATGCTGCGCGAGATGGGCGTGCCGTTCTGGCAGCCGCTGCTGCGCGCCGGCGCGATGCCGGTCACGAATCTGCCCCCTGAGACGCCGCAGGGCTTCGCCGCACCGCCCACCGCACCGCCCACCGCGCCGGTACCGGCCGTCGCCCGGCCCGCGCCCCGCGAAGGGGCTGTCGCACCGCCTGCCCGCGCCGCCGCATCCGCACCGCCTGCCGACGTCGCAGCACCGTGGGCCCCCGCCAGCGACGTCCGCAGCCTGGACTGGCCCGCCCTGCGCGAGGCCGTGGCGGGCTGCCGCGCCTGCGGCCTGTGCGAGAAGCGGCGCCAGACCGTCTTCGGGGTGGGCCACCCGCGCGCGCACTGGATGGTGGTGGGGGAAGCCCCGGGCGAGCAGGAAGACCTGCGGGGTGAACCCTTCACAGGCCCCGCAGGACGTCTGCTGGACCAGATGCTGGGAGCACTGGGCTTGACGCGGGCCGAGACAGCCGCCGAGGACGCCTCCGGGACATCCTCCGGCACACCCTCCGGGACCGTTGCCGGGACCTTTGCCGAGAAAGCCGCCGCCCTGACGCCTGCGCGGCAGGTCTACATCGCCAACACGCTGAAGTGCCGCCCCCCGGGCAACCGCAACCCCGAGCCGGCCGAGCTGGCGAAATGCGAGCCCTTCCTGGTGCGGCAGATCGAACTGGTGCGGCCCCGGGTGATCCTGGCCATGGGGCGCTTTGCGGTGCAGGCCCTGCTGCGCACCGACGAGCCCCTCGGCCGCCTGCGCGGCCGCGTGCACCGTTACCAGGGCGTACCGCTGATCGTCACCTACCACCCGGCCTACCTGCTGCGCAACCTGCTGGACAAGGCCAAGGCCTGGGACGACCTGTGCCTGGCGA
>JBMLPD010000464.1:0-1944 GCA_049242285.1 Rubrivivax sp. | reverse complement strand
CCCGCCGCGTGCTGGGCAGCCGGGCCACCGTGCTGCTGGTCAGCGACGGCCTGGAACACGGCCCCACGGAAGCCCTGAGCTTCGAGATGGAGCGTCTGCACAAGAGCTGCCATCGCCTGCTGTGGCTGAACCCGCTGCTGCGCTTTGCTCGCTTCGAGCCGCGCGCCTCAGGCATCCGCGCGATGCTTCCTCATGTGGATGGATTCCTGCCCGTGCACGACCTGGAGAGCCTGGAGCGGCTGTTGGAGGTGTTGCAGCGGTCCGTTGCATCCACCACTAAGCCACGCATGATGGTTTGAACTAGACTAAGACTTAGTCTATTGAAGGCCCCCATGCAAGTCGTCAACGTCCACGAAGCCAAAACCCATCTCTCGCGGCTGTTGGAAGCTGTCGAAGAGGGGAGGGAAGTCGTCATCGCACGCGCCGGTCAGCCGGTGGCCACCTTGTCGCCTTACAGGCAGGCTCGACGCACCATCCTGCCGCCTGGTTCGCTGGCTGGGCAGGGCTGGCAGATGGCCGATGACTTTGATGCGCCTGTGGATGGGTTGTTCACGGCGCTGAGTTCGCCGCCCGCCAGCGACAAGCAGGACACCGCAGCGTGAGGCTGCTGCTCGACACCCACTTCGCCTTCTGGTGGCAGACCGGCAACGTCCGGGTGACGCCCCAAGTCAGGCAATGGGTCCTGGCGGCCGACGAGGTCTTCGTCAGCAGCGTGTCGCTGTGGGAATTGACCATCAAGGCGAGTCTGGGGCATGTGCAGTTGGATCTGCCTGTCTTCGCAGAGCAGGTCGGTGCCATGGGCTTCAGCTGGTTGCCCATTCGAAACGAACACATCCTGGCCCTGGCGGATCTGCCGCACTACGATGACCACCGAGACCCTTTCGACCGCCTGCTGGTGGCGCAGTCGCGCTCGGAGCCGCTCATCCTGCTGACGGTTGACACCAAGCTGACCCGCTATGGCGCAACCGTCCGCGTGGTCTGAATGAAAGTTGAAGGCGGGCTCAGCGCTCGCCGCACACCGGGCATCCCGGTTGCCGAGCGATGGCGATCTCGTCCCACTGCATGCCGCGTCCGTCGAGCATCAGCAGGCGGCAGGTGAGCGACCGACCCACGCCAGTGAGCAGCTTCAGGGCCTCTGCGGCCTGCACGGTGCCGATGATCCCCACCAAGGGCGCGAACACGCCCATCGTGGCGCAGGCCACCTCCTCGAAGGCCTGTTCGGGGGGGAACAGGCAGGCGTAGCAGGGGCCTCTTGACAGGTTCGATCCTTCGGCACCGGGGCGGGTGTCGTAGACCGAGACCTGGCCGTCAAAGCCGATGGCGGCACCTGACACCAGCGGCTTGTGGTGCCGCACGCAGGCGGCGTTCACGGCGTGGCGCGTGGCGAAGTTGTCGGTGCAGTCCAGCACGACGTCTGCCTGTGGCACCAGGGTGTCGAGCAGGGCGGCGTCGGCGCGTTGCGTCACGGCCTGCACCTGCACATCGGGGTTGAGCGCGGCGATGCGGGCCTTGGCAGACGCAGCCTTGGGCTGCCCCACGCTGGCCAGGTCGTGGGCGATCTGCCGCTGAAGGTTGGTGACGTCCACGCGGTCGTGGTCGACGATGGTCAGGCGGCCCACGCCCGCGCTGCCCAGGTACAGCGCCACGGGTGAGCCCAGGCCCCCGGCGCCGATCACCAGGGCGTGGCTGGCCAGCAGCCGTTCCTGACCCTCGATGCCGATGTCCTGCAACAGGATATGGCGGGCGTAGCGCAGCAGTTGGTCGTCGGTCATGTCGTTATCAGCGGGCCGTTGTCGTCGTCTGGCGTTGCAGTCCTCAGGCCTTGCAGTCGCTCGGGCCTTGCAGTCATTCAGGCCTTGGGAGACCGGAAGGTCCACCAGGGCAGGGCTCGGGTGAGTGACAGCACCTCGCCTGCGCGTGGTGGGCAGGCGTAGCCGTCCAGTT
>JBMLPD010000463.1:0-6318 GCA_049242285.1 Rubrivivax sp. | reverse complement strand
GCCGTGCGCCGGCAGTGGGACGGCCCCTTGCTCATCAAGGGCCTGCTGCACCCCGAAGACGCGCGGCGCGCGGTCCAGGCCGGCGTGGACGGGGTGATCGTCTCCAACCACGGTGGGCGGCAACTCGACGGTGCCCTGCCCAGCCTGCGCGCCCTGCCAGGCGTGGTGCAGGCGGTGGACGGGCGCATTCCCGTGCTGCTGGACGGTGGCGTGCGCCGCGGTGGCGATGTCTTCAAGGCCCTGGGCCTGGGCGCCACGGCGGTGCTCATCGGCCGCCCGCACCTGTGGGGCCTGGCGGTGGCGGGTCAGGAGGGCGTGGCCCACGTGCTCAAGACCCTGGACGGTGAACTCGACCGTGTCATGGGGCTGGCGGGGGTGCATGCCGTGACCCGCATCGCGCAGGCCGGGTGGGTGGTGGCCTGCGGCCGCTGATCCCAAAGGCTGTCGCGCGCCGCTGCGGGGTTGCCGATCACGCCGGCCGCCGGAACGCGGCTCAGGGCGGGGCGCGCTTCGTAGCGCTCAGCGGTGATTGTTCGAAGCGCCAGGTCCAGATCAGGTCCACCGAGTTTTCCAGGCCGCTCTGGGCCCGCAGCGTGAAGCGCTGCGCCACACGGTAGACGAGCTGGAAGGTGCCGGCCGTGGCATTGACGCCTCGTTCGTAGCCGGCATACCAGTTGCGGCTGAGCTGCTTGCCCAGGCGGATGACGGTCTCGCGGCCGTCGCCGTTGGCCGGGCCCGAGGTCTGACCGCTCACCTGCCCGACCGACAGGTCGTCGATGCCCAGGGCGCGCAGCAAGGAGTCCGTGGGGGCCTCGCCTTCGCCTGCCAGCAAGGCCACCGCCGCGCGTTGCAGCACCGCGGTGTCGGTGCGTCCCAGGCCCTCCGAGCCGCGGCCGAGCAGCAACCAGGACAGTTTCTCGGACTCCCCCATCTCCGGTTCGCTGACCAGGCGGGCGCGCGGCGATTGGGGCGAGCCGCTGATGGCCACCCCCACGCGGATGTCGGTGTTGGGCCGCAGCGCCAGGATGTCCAGCCGGGGCGAATCGACCCGGCCGCTGAAGTTGACGATGCCGCGCTCGATGGTCAGCTTCTGCCCGTAGGCGGCGTAGGTGCCCCCCTGCGCGCGCACCGACCCGTTGACCGCCAGGATGCCGCCGGGCGTGGCGAGCTTGAGTTCGCCTTGCAAGGCGGTGTCCAGTCCGCGTCCGCGCAGGCGCAACTTCTTTCCCAGGTCCACGTCCAGGTGGACGCTGGACTGCCTGATCAGGCGCGGCAGGATGGCCGGCTCGGCATCGGCGGCCGCTGCGGGAAGGCCGCGCCCCCCGAGCACGGTGACGTCATCGTCCAGCGTCGGGGCGTCGCGCGAGGCCAGATCGAAAAGGCCGCTGTCGATCACCACCCGGCCGTCCAGCTTCAGCGCATCGGGCTGCAGGGCCAGCACCGCCTGGCCGCTGGCCACGAGCTGGCGGTCCAAGCGCCCCAGGACGCGGAAGCTCTCGGCCCGCACCTGCACGCGGGCCGAGGGTCTGGCGCCGAACTCGCCCACGCCTTCGCCGGTGATGCGGCCCTCGCCGCTGCGCAGCGACAGCCGTTCGATGCGCGCGGTATCTCCTTGCAGGGCCACCTTCAGTTCGCCGTCGCTGTAGTCCACCCCCTGCAGCAGGTTGCGCACGCTGACGCGCTGCGCCACCAGTTCGCCCGTGAGCTGCGGTGCACCGAAGCGGCCGCCCAGGCTGGCCGTGGAAACCACCTCGCCCTGCAGCCGCCAGCCGGGCGGTACCCAGCCCGACCACACGCCCAGGTTGGGCACCTTGGCCTGGACGGCGCCCGACAAGGCCGCGCCGGCGTCCGGCCACCGGTCTTGCGCAGCGGTTCGCAACTGCACCGCCCCCGACACTTCGCCGACGGAGCGCCCCACCAGACGCGGCGCGAAGGACCACAGCCCGTCCTTGGCGGCAAGGCTGAGGTCTACGGTGCTCAGGCCCAGAGGCTGCACCTGCCCGGCCTCGATGACCTGCAGGTCGCCGTCATGACGCTTCAAGCTCACCTCGGCCTCGAACCGTTCGGCGGCCCTCACGGCCATGCGCGCGCTCAACCGCAGGTCGCCCGTCCACTGCAGGCCGGTCTGGGCGCGCTGCAGCCACGGGGCCAGGGCGAAGGGCAGGACGTCGGCTTGCCATTGGAAGTCGGGTCGGTCGGCCCGGGCGGGGTCGCGCAACTCGTAACGCGCTTCGTCCCACTTCATGCGCAGGCCCGCGGCCAGCGTTGCCTGACCACCGTCCAGCCGCAGACTGCGCAGCCGCCAGGCCTCGTCGAACCGCAGTTCCCCCCGCAGGTCCCCGGCGTCCAGCCAGGCCTTGTCCTGGCTCGATGCGCCGGTGGGGGACGGTGCGGGGGTCGGCGCATCCAGGCTGCCGGACCAGACGCCGGCCTCCAGACGCCTGACCGTGCCCGTCCAGCGTCCGCCGCCGGCGGTCTGCGGTGCCCACGCGCCCTCCAGGCTCACCCGCGCCTGCGTGCCCGCGCCTGCGGGGATGGCCAGCATCCGGGCCAGGGCTTCGGGCGGAAGAAGGGGCGCGGCGATGTCGAGACGGGCGCTGTGCTGGCGCAAGGTGCCGCGCACCTCACCGCTCAGCCTTGCCAGCCGGTTCGGGCCGAGGGATGCGTTGCGCACATCGCCGCGCAGTTCCAGGGGGTCGGCCTCCCGGCCCGTCCATTGCCAGCCGGCCTCGGCCAGCGCCAGCCCGTAGTTGCGGCCTCTCAGGCCTTCGATCGTCATCCGGCCCTGCGTGCCGACGATCGGCCAGCGGCCGGACGCGGTGATGCGTGCGTCGGCACGTCCGGCCTCGGGCCACCAGGCCGCCCACGCGGGCACCAGGGCCGACAGGGCGCTGAGCTCGCCCAGGGCGGGCGCAGACACCTGCAGCTGCCAGCGGTCCTGTTCGCCGTCGCCGCCCGGATCACCCTGGCCGCTCAGGCTGAAATCGTTGCGCCCCAGACGCAGTTCAGCGCTCAACTGGCTGCGCCCTGGCGTGGGGGCCTCAGGCGCCTGCTCGAGCCGCAGGCGCCCGGAAGCGGCCAGGCCCGCCACTCTGGAAGCCGCCATGTCCACCTGCGCGCTGCCTTGCAGTGCCTGCAGCCACTGCAGTGAAGCCTCGCCCGGGCGCCCGGCAGGCAGCGCCACGTCCAGCGCCCATTGGCCGTTGAGCCGGTGCGGTCCCTTGCGCCAGGGTGCGGCGGCGTCGCCGGGCACCCAGGGCGCGGGGTCGAACTCGCTGATGCGTCCGTTGCTGCGCACCAGCCAGGTGCCCGCGGGGCTGGCAGAGACGGTGGCGGTCAGTTCAGCGCTGGCTGCGCCGGACTGGGCCTGCAGGCTGCGCACCTGGATCTCCTGCGGCTGGACCACCCCGTCCAGCGTGAGGGTCGTGCGTTGCCCGAAGGCTTCCAGAGCGCCGCTGAGGGTGCTGCGCAGCTCCACGGACCATGCCGGTGAAGCACCCTTTTGCCGGCCGCCCGCCGCCGTCCACGGGACGCCCAGAACGCCCAGTCGCACCGGCCCGGACAGGGTCATGGCCGGCGCCCTGGCGTCCAGCAGGTGCGGCTTGATCTCCGTGGCCACGGCTTGCAGGCGCAGGGTGCCGTCGGCCCACTGGCCGCTGCTTCGCCACAGGCCGGCGCTGCGCTGGAGGCTGCCCAGGTCCAGGTCCAGATGGAGGATGTCCACCTTGTCGTGCGCGTCCAGGCGCGAGCGCAGGTCCAGCCGCGCCCGCCGGATGGGCAGGCGGGCCTCGCCCCAGGGGCCTGCCAGGGGGTTGTCCAGCAGGATGTCGGCCTGCACGGGTTGCGCCAGGCCCTGGCTCTTCACGCTGGCGCGGCCGGTGAGGCGGGTGGCCGGCAGGCGGCTGCTGAGCTGCGACAGGTCCAGGGCCTGCAGCGTGAGATTCAGGGTGCCCAGCGGCCAGGCCTCAAAGGGCTTGAGCTGCAGGCTGGCGTCCAGCGAGGGTCGCAAGCCCGAAGGCAGGGCAGGGGCCCGCAGGCGCGCCTGCAGTTCCAGCGCCTGCAGCGGCCCCGTGGCAGACACCTCGCCTTCCCAGGCGACGGGGCCAGTGCCCTTCACCTCCAACCGGGCCTGCCCGTCGAAGGGCGGGCTGGCGGCAACGGCGGCCTGGCCGCTGACCTGCAACTCCTCCCACAGGAAGCCCAGGTTGTCCACGCGGTGGGTGGTGCCCTGTTGCGCACCCAGCGCCAGCCGTCCGGTGAGCTGGCGCCACGCCGGCAGTTGATCCACTTCGAGAAGGTCGATGCGCAGCAGCGCGATGTTCGCTTCCAGGGGCAGGGCCAGCGAGCGGGGCAGCACGGCCGGCTTTCCCGTGGTCGGGCCGGTGTGGACGGCCACTCGCCTGGCCTGCAGGGTCTTGGCCTGCACGCCGGCCCAGGTGCCGGGGCGCAGCCACCACCGCCATTGCGCGCCAGTCCACTGCAGACCTTCGATCTCCAACCACTGGCGGCCCTGGTCCCAGCGCCACTGCACCTTGGCCGCCGAGAACGCGGGCCCGAGCAGCGCGCCGCGCGGCGCCGTCACCGTCAACTGGGGAACACCGGCCAGCAGCCAGGCGGTGCCGCGCTCGCTGTGCAGCACGGCCCACACCGCCAGCAGGCCGGCCAGGGGCAGGCCCCATACGGTGATCAGCACCAACTGCCAGGCCCGGCGCAGCAAGCCGGACCGGGCAGCGGGCATCAAGCGCGCTGCGGGTGACGCAGGCGCAGGGGCAGGGGCAGGGGCAGGGGCGGCTTGCGTTGCAGGAGCCTGGGCGGCACCCGCTGCATCTGACACGGTCTGGGACGGCGCGCTCTGGCGGGGCGCTGGCGCGGTGGGCTCGGACATTGGCGGGATTGTCCCTCGACCACCGCCGGCCGGGCGCGGGGGCCACACCGCAGGGCTGCGTGACCTCAGCAAAGAGAAGGGACAGGAAGACTTTCAGCCCGGAGCGAACAGGCGCCCGAGAGGCTCACGTGCGCCACACGCGCGGGGGGTGAGGCTCCAGCCCCCAGGCGAGCCGGCGCCAGGCGGCCCGCACGGCGCACAGCCACTGCATGGCGGGCTCGACCCGATGACCCAGCGCCCGCGCCACGACCACGTTCGGCAACGGGCTGGTGACACCCGTCCAGCCTTCCAGTGCGGCGGCTTCGGCGCCGTCGCGGGCGGCTTCCAGAAACGCCTGGCGGCGCGCCGTCGGCATGGCTTCTCCCGTGGCCCACCAGGCCGTGCCCAGCACCCGCCGGCCGCCCCAGCCCAGCCCGGAGTTCAGCAGGCGTGCGTCGCGGGCGTCCACACAGCCCCGCTCCAGCCACAGGGGCTGGTCCGGGTGTCCCGCCAGGTCCCAGGCCGTGCCGGGCTCGCCGGTTGCCGCGGTTGAGGTGGACGCCTGGCCGAGCCTGAGCGCCAGGTGCTGGGTGAAGCGGCCGGATTCGAACGCGGCAGCCGAAGCGGGCAGCCCCAGCGCCAGCACGTCCCAGCCGATGATCTCGGCCCCAGGGGCCAGTTCGACTTCGGTGCGGTTTTCCGCCTCACACCCGGAAAAGGCCAGGTTCTCCAGCGGCAGCCATTCGACGCGCGCACCCGGCGCCAGCTTCAGCCGCGCATGTTGCAGTGCGGGCCGTCCGCCGCTGCGGTAGAAGCGGGTGGCGCCCGGGGTGGTGATGACGGCATGGGTGTGCGGGGCCAGATCGGCCTGCAACTGCAGGATGTCGCCACCGGCCACGCCACCGGGCGGGTGCACCAGCACGTGGTGGCAGATGCCCTCGCCCTCGGGGTACAGGCGCTGCAGCACCCGCAGCGGCCCGTCGTGGCGGTCCAGCGCCACGGTGCGGGTGCCGTCGCGCCAGTAGCGCAGGTCCAGCCGGCCAAGCCAGCCGGGCCCGACCGCGGCCGGGGCGTCGGCGCGGGTGTCGAACTTCAAGCCGCCTGCGAGCCGCGGTGCGCCCAGCCGGTGGTGCGCATCTCGATCCAGGAGAACAGCTCGTACATGGCCATGGCCATGGCGCCGATGACCACCAGGCCGGCGAAGGCCAGGGGCAGGCGCTGCTGCGAAGCGGCCGTCTGCATCAGGTAGCCGATGCCGGAATCGCCCGCGGTCATCTCGGCCAGCACGGTGCCCACGAAGGCCAGGGTGATGGCCACCTTCAGCGAGCCGTAGAAGTAGGGCATGGAGCGCGGCAGGCCCACCTTCACCAGCACGTCCCAGCGCCTGGCACCCAGCACGCGCAGCACGTCTTCCAGCTCGGGCTCCAGCGTGGCCAGGCCGGTGGCGATGTTGA
>JBMLPD010000462.1:0-2387 GCA_049242285.1 Rubrivivax sp. | reverse complement strand
CCCATGTGGTCGGCGCAGCTGGTGGACACCGGACGCATCACGCCCTTGAAGCCCAGTGCGTCGAGCTTGGCCTGCGTCAGGTTGAGGTTCTCGTAACCCCAGCGCGCCTGCTCGCCGGTCACCACCTTGCCCTTGCCGAAGCGCTCTTGCGCTGCGCGCACGCCTTCGACAGCCAGCATGGCACCCACGACACCGCGCATGTAGAGCACCGATCCGACTTCGTCCTTCGGACCCGTGCCCTGCCCCTTGGCGTGCACCTTGTCGAGGATCTCCTTGACGACTGCGGACTGCGGCTCGGCTCCGTGCTGCATCATCACCGCGTTGTAGCCCTTGGCGGCGGCGCCCACGTCGCGCAGATCGGGCTCGGCGCCCGACCACCAGGTGCCGAACATCTTCTCGCGGGGGTAGCCCGTGGCCACGGCTTCCTTGATGGCTGTGGGCGTCATCACACCCCAGGTCTGCATGATCACGTAGTCAGGGCGCTGCTGGCGAACCTGCAGCCAGATGGCCTTCTGCTCGACGCCGGGCGCGGGCACCGGCAGCAACTGCATCTCGAACCCGTGCATCTTGCTGCGCTCGGTGACGATGGGCAGCACTTCCTTGCCGAACGGGCTGTCGTGGTACACCACCGCGATCTTCTTGCCGCGCAGCTTGTCAAAGCCGCCTTCGAGCTTGGCGATCTGCTGCAGCACCACGTCGCCGGCCACCCAGTAGTGGCCGATCAGCGGGAAGTTCCACTTGAAGACGCCGCCATCAGCGCTGTCGCTGCGGCCGTAGCCCGAGGTGATCATCGGGATCTTGTCGTTCGGGATCTTCTCGGTCAGGGCGAAGGTGATGCCGGTGGACAAGGGCTGGAACACGGTGGCGCCCCCATGCTTGCCCTTCAGGCGCTCATAGCACTCCACGCCACGGTCGGTGGCGTAGGCGGTCTCGCACTCTTCCACCAGGGTTTGCACGCCGTTGATGCCGCCTCGGAGGTTGACGAGCTTCATGTAGTCGGCGTAGCCGTTGGCGAAGGGCGTGGCGTTGGGCGCCACAGGCCCTGTGCGGCCGGTCAGGCTGGGAAAGAACTGCACCTTCGCCTGGGCCAGCACGGCACCCGAGGTGAGCATTGCGCTGGCGCCGGCGGCGGCCAGCGTGGCCGCCAGTGCGATCGATCGGAACTTCATGGTTTGCCTCCAGTGGGGGTGGTAAATGCGCTGCACTCGTCAGTGCTGGTGAGTTCGAGAGGGCCCGTCGGCCGCTGGTTGGAACCTTGAGTTTTCAATGCGGAAAGGGCCACAGGCGCAGCTTCTCCTTGGCCGTGGACCACAGGCGGGCCAGCCCATGGGGCTCCACGATGAGGAAAAAGACGATGAGCCCGCCGAAGATCATCAACTCTGCGTGCGCGACCATCGCGGTGCTGATGTCCACGCCCACGAGCGCCCCTGCGGCAGGCAGGAACTGGTTCAGGAAGATGGGCAGCACCACGATGAAGGCCGCCCCGAAGAAGCTGCCCATGATGGAGCCCAGGCCGCCGATGATCACCATGAACAGCAGCTGGAAGCTGCGGTCGATGGAGAACGCCGCAGGCTCCCAGGAGCCCAGGTGCACAAAGGCCCACAGGGCACCGGCCACCCCCACGATGAAGGAGCTGACGGCAAAGGCCGTGAGCTTGGCGTACACCGGCCGGATGCCGATCACCGCCGCAGCCACGTCCATGTCACGGATGGCCATCCACTCGCGCCCGATGTGGCTGCGCACCAGATTCTTGGCGCCGATGGCGAACACGACCACGATGGCCAGACAGAACAGGTACTTGGTCTCGGGCGTGTTGACGGGAATACCGAAAAAGCTGAGGTCGGAAACGGAGACCGAGCCCGAGGTGCTGTTGTTGGTGAACCAGGAGATGCGCAGGAAGGTCCAGTCCACGAAGAACTGGGCCGCCAGTGTGGCTACCGCGAGGTACAGGCCCTTGATGCGCAAGGACGGAATACCGAAAAGCACGCCCACCACCGTCGCGCAGAACCCGCCCAGCAGCAGGGCGAAGATCAAGGGCATGCCCTCGATGCGCACCATGAAGTTGTAGGCCGCGTAGGCGCCCACAGCCATGAAGGCGCCCGTGCCCAGGGACACCTGCCCGCAATAGCCCACCAGTATGTTCAGGCCCAGGGCGGCCAGTGACAGGATGAGGAACGGGATGAGGATAGCGCGGAAGGCGTATTCGTCCGCCACCATGGGCACGGCGAACACCGCCAGAGCCAGCATCAGGCCGATGGCGATGCGGTCCTGGGTGATGGGGAAGACCTGCTGGTCAGCCCGGTAGCTGGTCTTGAACTGGCCGTTCTCGCGGTAGAGCATGATGTCTTTCCGTTCACACGCGGTCGATGATCTTTTGGCTGCGGCCG
>JBMLPD010000461.1:0-1361 GCA_049242285.1 Rubrivivax sp. | reverse complement strand
GCGTGTGGTGATGCGTTTGAACAGCGCGCGGCGTGCTGCGGCCAAGTCCTCGGCGGCCTGGACATCCGTGCGCGCGCGGGCCAACTGCTGTAACCCGGCCAACGTGACGTCGGGCCGCAGGAACTGCGCTGCGTTGGGCAGGCTGGCGAGCTTGTCCAGGGGCGTCATCACATCGCGCGGGCGGTACACACGCTTGATGCGGCCGGGCTTCTTTGGATCGGCCACCTCGGTGGCGAACAGGCACGGACGGTGCAGGTTCAGAAACGGGTTCAGCTGCTCGCGGCACAAGGCGTTGACCGGTGCGGCCCAGCGCTGTGGGATATGGGCGTAGCCGAAGACCTTGCGCACCACCGCGCCGTTCTTGGTTTCGGCCAGCCCGTTGTCGTTGCTGTGCCGCGGGCGGCTGCGGGTGAACTCCACACGCAGCTTCTCCAGCAGCCGGGCCACGCGGTGGTTGACGTACTCCGAGCCGTTGTCCGCATGGAACCCGAGAATCGCGAAGGGAAACTGCGCCAGCATCTGCTCGATGACGGGCAGCAGATGTGCCTCGGCGAGGGTCTGCACGCAGGCCACCACTTGCCACTGCGTGACGCAATCGACGGCGTTGATGTGGTACAGCCCCTTGGTGCCGTCCTGATCGCCCTGGTGCACGCTGTCGATACGGATGAAGCCTGGCCGGCCATCGGGCGCGGGCGCCTTGCGGGTGCCGATGGTGACCGCCTGTGTGGGGCGCGTCTTGGTCGTCACCACGCGCTGCGCGCGGTAGCGCTCGCTGGCGCGCAGGTTGTACAGGTGCGCCACCGAGATCGAGCCCAGGCGCGCAAAGCGCGCATCGCCGAAGACATCGCGCTGCCGGCGTAACACGCACACCGTGGCCGGGCCAGACAGCGTGTCCATGGCCCGGTCCACCTCGGCCAGCAAGACCACGTCGGCGGCCGTGTAGCGGCGCGCAAAGGCCTGCGCCGGCGCACAGTACTGCTTGACCAGCGGCCGGCCTGCCACCCAGCGGCCGACCAGACGCGTGACCTGCGCGCGGCTGTAGCCGCTGAACCGCTGCACATACGCGCGCAGAAGACCGCGGTCGGCACGCCCCAGGCTGCGGTAGGCAAAGCGCCGCAGGACCGCGTCGATCCAGCCGTAGCGCCCGGCCTCGTCATCCGGACGCCGAAACTGCAGCGCCTGCGTCCCCTGCAGAACCTGGCGCACCTGCTCCAGGGTCCGAACCTGCGACTCGTTCATGTCGATCACCATGCCTTCGATGATCGACGCGCCCGGCCGCCGGACTGCCCGTCAGCCCCTTACCCGCTCACCCCCTCCAGGCTCAGACCTCGTTGGAATCACGAGCCCGGCTCCAGGCTCAT
>JBMLPD010000460.1:0-10015 GCA_049242285.1 Rubrivivax sp. | reverse complement strand
CCGAGCTGATGGGCCGCACCGAGTGCAACCGCATCGTCAACTTCGACGGCGGCCCGGCGTCGGGGCGCCTGGTGGGCCAGATGATCGATGTGCGCATCACGCAGGCGCTGCCGCACTCGCTGCGGGGTGAGGTGGTGGTGGGGGAGACGGTGGCGGGGCGTTGAGTCAACCGCATTCAACTCGCTCCACCTCCTGGACGGCGCGTGGTCGGCGCTCGCCCGGCACGGCGTGCAGGGCCAGGAGGGTGATGTCGTCGTGCGGCGACGTATTGCCGACATGCGCGGCCACACGCTGAAGCAGCCCGGACACCACCTCTGGGGCGGAGCTTCCCCGTGGACAGACCATGGACAGGATGGGGTCCTCACCAAAGACTCCCTGGGGGCCTACGGCCTCTGAGACGCCATCGCTGAAACCCAGCAACAGATCGCCCGTCTCCATGACAGCTTCGGTCGTCGTGTGCCGCACGCCTTCCATCATGCCCACCGCAGGCCCGGAAGGCGGCAGACGTTCGTATCCGCCGCTGGCGCGCCAGAGCACGGGCGACTCGTGGCCGGCGTTGATCCAGTTCAGGCGCCCGCTCGCGGGTTCCAGTACCCCCACGAACATCGTGGCGAACATGCTGTCTCGCCCGTGTTCCCGGGCGATGTAGTCGTTGATGAAGGCAAGCGCCCGTTCCAACAGCGGGCCGGCCTCCTCACGCGGTGCGGCGTGCAGCATGCTGGCTCGCAGCAAGCTGCGGAACAGGGCCATGTACAGCGCGGCGCCGACGCCCTTGTCGCACACGTCGGCCACCGTGAACACCAGGCGTCCGTCGGCCATCCGCAGCGCGTCGTAGAAGTCGCCGCCGACCTGACGGGCCGGCTCGCAATGGGCCGCGAGTTCCCAGCCCGGCACGGCGGGCAGGCTCTCGGGCAGGAAGCCCGTCTGGATGCGCCGGCCGATCTCCATCTCGCGCGCCAGCGCGTCGAGCGCGGCCTGCTTCTGGTCGGCCAGCCGCTTCTTGCTGAGCGACGACTCGATGCGTGCGCGCAGGATGACGGCATTGACGGGCTTGGTGAGATAGTCGTCGGCCCCCAGTTCGATGCACCGCACCACGCTGTCGATCTCGTCAATGGCGGAGACCATGATGACCGGGATGTGGGCCAGTGCCGGATCGCCCTTGATTTGCGCCAGCGTCTCGTAACCGTCCAGCTCGGGCATCGTGATGTCGAGCAGCACGAGATCCCAGGGCGACGTTCGCAGCGCCTGCAGCGCTGCCCGTCCGTTTTCGGCGAAGCCGGTGGCATGGCCCAGTCGGGCTACTCGCCTTGAAAGCAGGTCCCGGTTGACCTCCAGATCATCGACGATGAGGAGCCGGGCGGGGTCGGTGGGGCCGGCGGGGCTCACGGGGCATTCCTTCCCGCCGCGGATTGAACAGGCTGCAGCAGGCGGCGGATGTGGGGCATCTCCCGCTCGGCGGCCTCCTCGCCGCGCTGCATCAGGTGGGGTACAAGGTGGAGATCTCGCATCCCGACAGGCTGGTCGAACTCCGGAATGATGGGAATCATCTCGGCATGGTGGGACAGGTTGTAGAAGGCGTACTGTGCGCGCAGCAACTGGTTCACCACCAGCGCCTGCAGGTGCATCACGCGGCCCAGCGCAGGCCGAAGGTCCCTCTCCAGAGTCTCCTCAAAGCCCATGGCGATGATGACATCGGCCCCTTCCCGGATGGCGATGTCCACCGGCAGCGGGTCGCACACGGCACCGTCCACCAGTTCGCGGCCGTCCAGGGGCCACGGGGCGAACATGATCGGAATCGAGATGGTGGAGCGGATCGCGTCACGCAGCGGACCCTTGGACAGCACCACCTGCTCCCCGGTGTGGTAGTCGGTGGCCACCAGGTGCATGGGAATGGGCAGGTCTTCGAAGCGGCGGTCGCCTACCCACCCCTGAAGCACCGCGTTGAGCTTGCGGTCGTCGACCAGTCCGACCCGCCCGGAGGCGCGCGACAAGCGGGGGAACATGAACCGGAGCAGGGATCTGAAGGACATCCGGCCCAACGCGGCACGCCAGCCGCTGAGGAACTGCTCGACCCGGTCTTCGAGCACGCCCTCGCTGCCGCTGGCCACCCAGGTGGCGCAAAAGGCGCCCCCGCTGCAGGCCACGACCATGTCGATGGGTACCTTCTCGCGCCGCAGGACCTTCATGGCACCGTACGCCGCCACGCACTTCAGCGCACCAGAACCAATCACCAGCGCAACCTTGGGTCGCTGCAGCGCGGTCTGAGAAGAGGACGCGGTCATCCGCCAGCCTGTCAGGCCTGCGCTTGCGCGGGCGTTTCACCGAGCAGCTCGCGCAGATAACCCAACTGCGCCTGAGCAGCCCTTTCGCCTTCCTCGATGATGTACGGGATCTTCCCGGTATCGAACAGGCGGATGCGCTGCTTGAACTCCGGCAGGATCGCAATGACCTCGGAGTGGTGCGCCACGCTGTGGAAGGCGAACCGCGACTTCAGCAGGTTGTTGGACATGATGGCGATGAGCTGGAACGCGTAGCGTCCTGCGCTGTAGACCCTCTCCTGGTAAGGGCTCTCGAAGCCCACGGCCACGATGACGCGAGCACCGTGCTTCATCGCCACGCTCACGGGCAATGGGTCGGCCAGGTAGCCGTCGACCAGCAGCCGGCCGTCCAGCTTCACCGGCGCAAAGGCGAAAGGCAGGGAGATGCTGGCGCGGATGGCGTCAACGATGCGGCCGCGGTCGATCTCCACCAGATCACCATTGGCGAAATCGGTGGCGGTGATGTGCAGCGGGATGCCGGTGTCTTCCACACGCAGATCGCCAAACTGGCCCTTCAGACGCTCGACGATGAGCCGGTCGTCGCGCAGGCCGAAGTTGTCGGCCTTGAAGCCGAACAGGCGGGGTGCCAGCGCGCGCAGCAGCCCCCAGGTGTTGCGCACCGAGGTGATGTCCTTGCTCCACAGGCGCATGGTGGCGTCGCGCGCATCCTCCGTCTTCGCCCCCAGCGCGACCACTGCAGCGAAGATGGAACCGGCGCTGCACCCCACCACGCGGTCGATGCCGATGCCGGCCTCGTTCAGGGCCTTGACCACCCCGAGGGCGGCGGCACACTTGACGCTGCCGGATCCGATGACCAGCGATACGGTGGGACGAGAGGCCTCTGGCTGGATGGGGTGCATGACGGCTCCGGCAGGTTCGGGCACAAGCCTCAGGCGGCGTAACTGGCAACGGCCAGCGCGACGCTGGGGAAGGTCTTGATGATGCTGGTGAAGCCCGACAGCGACAGCACGCGCTCGACCTCAGGCTGCACGGCAGCAATGCGCAGGTCGCCTCCCTTGCGGCGGCTGTCCTTGACGGCGGTCAGCAAGGACCGCAGACCGGCACTGCTGGTGTAGTGGACGCCGCCGAAATCGGCCACCAGGCGCACACCACCCCCCGCGAGTTGGACGTTGAAGGCTTCGGTCAGATGATCGGCATTCAGACTGTCGATGCTGCCCTGGATGGACACGACCACGACCTGATCGTGCTGCGTGAAGGTGGTCTGCATGGGTGACTCCGTCGAAATCCGTTCACGCCACTGGCGTAGCCGGAAGGAACTTGACAAGGGTGAGGTGGTTGCCCTGCTCGGCGCCGTGCTGCCAGGCCTGGGCGTCGGTCAGCTGACGCATGAGCAGGACGCCGAGTCCGCCAATGGGCCGGTCCTCGGCACCGGTCGTCATGTCGTAAGCTGCATATTCAAGCGGGTTGAAGGCCCGGCCCTGGTCCCGGATGTCGGCGCGGACCGCGGGACGGCCCTCCCAGGGTGCCCAGTTCAGCGTCAGGCGCAGCTTCCCCTCGGGCAGATCCGCATGGCCGTGGCGGATCACATTCACCAGAGCTTCCTCGACCGCCAGCCTGAGATCGGCGTGAAAGGCGCGATCGGCGCCGGCGGCCTGACAGATGCGGTCAACCGCCTCGAGCAAGGCGTGCAGATGCGCCATGTCGGCCGGTGCGGTCTGGTCGATCAGCACAGCAGGGCTTCCATCTTGCCCAGCAGGCGCTGCAGATCCACAGGCTTGGTGTCGAAATCTTCACAGCCGGCTTCCAGCGCCTTCTCGCGGTCACCGACCATCGCGTGGGCGGTGAGCGCGATGACGGGAATGGCGCGCGTTGCGGGATCGGCCTTGATGCGTCGCGTGGCCTCCCAGCCGTCGATCTCAGGCAGGCTGAGATCCATCAGCACCAGGTCAGGCTTGCTCTCGGCCGCCAGGGCCACAGCCTGCAGGCCGTCAACGGCGATGCTGACCTCATAACCCTTGCGAACGAGCCGCCGCGACAACATGTCGCGATTCATCTCGTTGTCCTCGACCAAGAGGATGCGGGGCATGTCAGTGTCCTTGGACTGCTGCATCGAGCAACAGCGAAATGGTGAAGCGCGAACCGTGCTGTGGCACGGACTCGCCCGTCAGACGCCCGCCCATGCGCTCGCACAAGCGCCGGCTGAGCGCGAGGCTCAGGCCCTTGGCGCCAGCGGGCTCGGCACCGGCCTCGGTGCCCCCGAAAGGCTCGAGCGCGCGGGCCAGTTCCTCCGCGGTCATGCCGCTTCCGCGGTCGCCCACCTCGATGTGCAGCAGGGCGCCGTCGACTCGGCATCGCAGCGTGATGGCCTCGCGGCCGCTGAACTTGCTGGCATTGCTCAACAGGTGCAGCAGGGCCTGCTTCAGGCGCAGGCGGTCCGCACGCACCAGCACGTCGGGCACTTCCGTGAGCGTGAGCCAGTTGGCATGCCGCTGCGCCAGCGGCCCTGCCACCAGCCGGACCTCGGCGATCAGCGGCTTGAGGGCCACCGGCTCCAGGTTGAGAGACAGTTCGCCACTGTCCAGCCGAACGTAGTCGATGAAGCTCTCCAGCGAACCGAGCAGCGTCGCGCCGGAGTCCCGAATGCGGGCGGCTTCGCGCACGTCCCCAGCCCCCATGTCGATCATCAGTTCGGCGTAGCCCATGATGTCGTTGAGCTGGGTCCGGATCGAGTGGCTCAGGTCCTTGAGGAAACGCAACTTGGAAGTGCTGGCCGCTTCGATGGCGGCACGCGCACGATGCAGGTCGGTGACATCGGCCACGCCGGCAATTTGACAGGCCTCTCCCCCGAATTGCAGCGGGTTTGCCGAGACGAGACCCCAGAACTCACCGCCGTCGGCACGGACGAATCGCAGTTCCTGGCCAGAAGCCACGCCATGCTGAAGCACCGACTGGCCAAAGGCTTCGCCGTCAACGCTGTGAGCACTGTAGAGCTTGAGCAGCGACTGCCCCACCAGTTCTTCGGGCCGGTAGCCGAACAGCTGTCGGCAGCCTGGTCCCGCCTGGAGCACCATGCTGTCGGACACCCGCCAGAGAATCAGAAACACCGGCGCAGCCTGGATCAGGGCGCGGATGCGATCGTCGTCTGCGCTGTCCGCGTGGGACGTTGCAGAAGGCACCGAGAGCGCGGGATCGCCCGTTTTCGACCCGTCCAGCATCGGCAGCGGTGCATGGGGCAAAGCGGGTGCCTGCGGCGCCTGTGCGAGGCCGCCGCCTGCAGGCCCGGCGGTACGCGGCGGCTCGGACACGCTGACGGTGGCGGTGAAGCAGCTGCCTTGGCCGGGCGTGCTGGTGACGGTGACGTCGCCGCCCATCAGGCGGCACAGGCGACGGCTGATGACCAGGCCCAGGCCGGTGCCGCCATACTTTCGCGTGGTGGCCGAATCGGCCTGCACGAAGGGCTGGAACAGCTTGGCTATTTGCGCCTCGGTCATGCCGATGCCGGTGTCGCTCACGTCGAAATGCACGCGCTCCACGCCGTCCGGACCGACCTGGCGTTTCACGTCGAGCGCAATTTGGCCCTCGCTGGTGAACTTGGCAGCGTTGGAGACCAGATTGAACAAGACCTGACGCAACCGGGTGGGGTCGGCCGTGATGGCGCCGATATCGTCGGGCAGCCTCACATCCAGCCGGTTGCGGTTGGCGGCGACCAAGGGCGCCGAGGTGGAGGTGACCTGTGCAACGAGCGGGGCAATATCGAGCTTTTCAAACTGCAGTTCCACCCGCCCTGCTTCGATTTTCGACAGATCGAGCACGTCGTTGATCAGGCCCAGCAGGTGCCGACCCGCACTCTTGATCCTGCCCAGATCGGCCAGCACGGAGGCCTCAGCGCCCTGGTCACCAAGCTCTTCCTGCAGCATCTCGCTGTAGCCGATGACGGCGTTCAACGGGGTGCGCAGTTCGTGGCTCATGGTGGCCAGGAAGGCGCTCTTGGTCTGGTTGGCGTTTTCTGCCGCTTCCCGGGCATTCTCCGCAAGGCGACGCTCGATTTCCGCGGCCTTGCGTGCGGCATCGAGTTCACGCGCCTGCTGTTCGATGACCTGGTTGCGTTCGCGCAGGGTCTGCTGCGCGGCGATTGCGCGCCGCATGGCGAGGTAAGACGCGAGGGCGAAGACGCTCGTGTAAAGGCTCACAGCCACGGCCGCCAAGATGGCCGTCAGGGTGGAGTGAGCCGGCTGGATCTGAAAGCCGGCGGTCACGCCGCCGACGAGCAAACCCACCAGGAATGCGATCACCCCGCGCACCGCAATGCGAACGCCGCCCGTGCTCAGGTTGGCCGAGTTGATGGCGGTGAACAGCACCACCGAAATCACCGTATCGAACCCGGTGACGGCCGACCAGAAACCCAGGAAAGCCGAGTCGTAGGTGAGGTTGCGGTACTCCGCGGCCTTGGAGTCTGGACTGCGGCGCGCCAGCCAGTAGGCGGCATGCGGCCACACCCCAATCCACAGTGCGAACAACCCCCAGATCACAGTCGACCGTTCGAGAGCCCAGAGAGCCGAGGCCACGGCCACGCCCGCAAAGATGTAGCCCACCACGCGGATGGGGTAATCCAGGCGGACAAGCGGATGAAGCTTGGACGCAGGCCCCTGTGAGCCCTGTTCCGCGTTACCGCCGGACAGCGAGGGAAGTTCGGTCGTTGCCATGCGATGGAGGTGGAAGCTCAACTCCCGGCCCGGGGCAGTTGTAAAACGCCCGGGGTGCGGGAGTCAGTAGTGATCGGTAATAAAAACCCCTCATCAGTATAGAGATGAGCAGCCAGCGTTCCGGCAGGTCCGTGCCGTGGAGGAAGCTTGCGAACGCTGGGTGGCGCGCTCGTGAATGCACGGGCTCGCCGGCCTGCGCGCCAGGCTCATCGGCGACCTCTGCGCAGGGGCTCCCCGGCACATCAAGTCCAGCCAGCGTCAACCCGGGCACCCCGGTGGGTTGCGCACCCGGGCCGATTTCGAGCACCGCATCCCAGGATTCCACCGGGACTTCAACGGCATTTACCCCTTCGGGTGGCGGCCTTTGCGGCCCCCGGCCGGAGTCAGGGCAGCCCCGGGTTGGCACCCCGCGCCCCAGAAGGCCAGCGCTGCGGCCAGCACCACCAGGCCGTAGGTGGCCATGCGGCCGTCGCGGCCGAACAGCAACAGCCCGACCAGAAGGGCCAGGGCCCCGCCAGCCGTTCCCCATCCCGCCAGGCGCTGCCACGACACGCCAACCAATTCCCGCCGCCACAACCACTTGACTGCGGCCGCGCCCAGGCAGCCCACCCCGACGGCGGGCGTGAAGAAGTTCAGCAAGTGCCAGAAGGCATCGATCGGTCCCATCTTGGTGCGTGAGCGGTGAGCGGTGAGCGGTGAGCGGTGAGCGGTGTGGGGGGTGGCGCTGCCGGCCCCAGCGGTGCGGATTCTGAACTCTGTGACACTTCTAGGTGTCAACCCTTATGGACGTTTCTTCGCGTCCTGCGGCTTTTACAATTTCACCATGAGCGTTTTTGCGCTGGGTCTGAACCACACCACTGCGCCGCTGGATCTGCGGGGCCGCCTGGCCTTTGCGCCCGACCAGCTGAGCCCGGTGCTGAGGGCCCTGCGCGAGCGCCTGCAGGGCGCCGCCCCCGAGGCTGCGCTGGTCTCCACCTGCAACCGCACCGAGTTGTATGTGGCGGCCGAAGCTGCCGCCGCGGCGCAGGAACTGGCCCGCCCGGCCATGGAGTTCCTGGCCGGGCACGCCGGCGTGGTTGCGGGTCAGTTGCAGCACCACACCTACCTGCGCGAGGGTCGCGAGGCCGCACGGCACGCCTTCCGCGTGGCCAGCGGGCTGGACTCCATGGTGCTGGGCGAGCCCCAGATCCTCGGCCAGATGAAGCAGGCCGTGCGCGAGGCCGACGCCGCCGGCACCCTGGGCACCACGCTGCACCAGATGTTCCAGCGCTCGTTTTCAGTGGCCAAGGAGGTGCGCACCGAGACCGAGATCGGCGCGCACTCCGTCAGCATGGCCGCGGCCTCGGTGCGCCTGGCCTCGCAGCTGTTCGAAGACCTGCGCAAGATCAAGGTGCTGTTCGTGGGCGCGGGCGAGATGATCGAGCTCGTGGCCACGCACTTCGCCGCGCGCGAGCCGCAGGCCATGGCGGTGGCCAACCGCACGCTGGAGCGCGGTGAAGCCCTGGCCGTGCGCTACGGCGCGCAAGCGCTGCGCCTGGCCGACCTGCCGCTGCGCCTGCATGAGTTCGACGCGGTGATCTCCTGCACTGCCAGTTCGCTGCCCATCATCGGCCTGGGTGCGGTGGAGCGCGCCCTGAAGGCGCGGCGCCGCCGACCCATGTTCATGGTGGATCTGGCCGTGCCGCGTGACATCGAGCCCGAGGTGGCCCGCCTGTCGGATGTCTACCTCTACACCGTGGACGACCTCTCGGCCGTGGTGCAGACCGCCGGCGAGAAGCGCCATGCGGCCGTGGAACGGGCCGAGGCCATCGTCGACGCCGGGGTGCGCAGCTTCGCGCACTGGCTGGACCAGCGCGCCAGCGTGCCCCTGATCCAGGCCCTGAACCGCCAGGCCGAAGACTGGCGCCACCTGGAACTCGCCCGTGCCCGCAAGCAGCTGGCCAAGGGTGAGGATGTGGAGGCCGTGCTGGAAGCCCTGTCGCGCAGCCTGACGCAGAAGATGCTGCACGGCACCATGGCTGAGCTGCACTCGGCCGAAGGGTCGCAGCGCGAGCAACTCGCCAGCACCGTCTCGCGCCTGTTCCTGCGCGGCGGCGGCCGGCATCCTTCGGGCGACGGGCGTTAGCGGCGCGGCCAGCGCCGCTGACTTTCATGATGGGGGGCAACGCCCCGGATCATGGAAGACTTCCACATTGACGCCATGGCCCCCGCCTGAGGGCCGGGCACACCCACCAGGGCCAGCCCACCCGCCCTGACGGCCCCCCCAGAGTTCGCCCTGACACCCGATGAAAGACACCCTTCGACACCAGCTCGACCGCCTGGGCCTGCGCCTGGCCGAGCTGGACGCCAGCCTGACCGACAACGCGGTGGCCACCGACATCCAGCGCTTTCGCGCCCTGTCCAAGGAGCAGGCCGACGTGGCCGAGGTGGTGGGGCTGTACCGGCGCTATCTGCAGCGCGAGGAAGACCTCGACGTGGCCCAGGGCCTGCTCGAGGAGCCGGACATGGCCGACATGGCGCGCGAGGAAATCAGCCAGGCCCAAGCCGACATGGCGAAGTTGCAAGCCGACCTGCAGGCTGCCCTGCTGCCGCGCGACCCTGACGACGAGCGTCCGGCTTTCCTGGAGATCCGCGCCGGCACGGGCGGCGATGAATCGGCCTTGTTCGCGGGCGATCTGGCCCGCATGTACCTGCGCTTTTGCGAACGCCAGGGTTGGCGCACCGAGGTCATGAGCGAGAGCCCGGCAGAGCTGGGCGGCTACAAGGAACTGGTGCTGCGCGTCGAAGGCACCCAGGCCTACGGCACGCTGCGCTTCGAGTCCGGCGGCCACCGCGTGCAGCGCGTGCCGGCCACGGAAAGCCAGGGGCGCATCCACACCAGTGCCTGCACGGTGGCGGTGATGCCTGAGCCTGACGAGGCCGCCGAGGTCACGCTGAACCCGGCCGAGCTGCGCATCGACACCTTCCGCGCCAGCGGCGCCGGCGGCCAGCACGTCAACAAGACCGACAGCGCCATCCGCATCACCCACCTGC
>JBMLPD010000459.1:0-4218 GCA_049242285.1 Rubrivivax sp. | reverse complement strand
CCCACCCTGGCTCACCCGCAGTTGCACCCGTGAGATGTTGATCTCAGGGTCGTCTTTCAATATCTCGTGGATGGTGCTCATGCCGGAGCCATTGGGGCCGGCGAACACTCGCAAACGTGGCTGTGCGGAAGCCACCGCGGCTTCACCGTCCGCCGGCCTTGATGGCGCGCTTGGCAGCCCGCTTGAGCACCGTGCCCGTAAGCACCGGCGTGGCGGCAGGCAGCGCCTTGAGGACCACCACTTGGCCGCTGGTTTGGCGCGCTACCAGATCGCCGCTGGGGGTCTTCATGACCAGGATGGTGGCGTGGCTGCTCGCTGCGCGCCGATGCGCCGCACCGACAAGTTGCATCTGGAGCACCCGTTTGCGGGCGCGCGGATGCTGCGCGACATCCTTGACCGCGAAGGTGTGCGGGTGGGCCGGCGCCACGTGGGTACGCTGATGCGGCGCATGGACATCCAGGCGCTGTACCGCAAGCCCAACACGAGCAAGAAGCACCCGGCGCACCCGGTGTTCCCGTACCTGCTGCGCGACAAGGCGATCGAGCGCGCCAACCAGGCGTGGGCGCTGGACATCACCTGCATCCCGATGGCACGCGGCTGGGTGTACCTGGTGGCGGTGCTGGACTGGCACAGCCGACGAGAGTTGGCGCACCGGGTGTCCAGGATGGCCGCACGTCTGCACCCGCTTCAGCAGCCCCTGGGCGTCAGACCAAGCCCTTGCGCACCGCAGGGCTCAGCGCGCATCCTCCAGGCCGACCTGCACCGCCAGCGCTTCGGCGTCACCCAACGGTTCATGGCTGGTGACGATCCACGCGGCATCGCGTCGGCGCGCAGCGTCTGCCAGCCAGTCCTGCACGAAGCGTATCGAGGTGCGGTCCAGCGCGGCCAGAGGTTCGTCCAGCAGCACCGCTGGCGAACCGACCACCAGCGCTGCGGCCAGCGACACCTTGCGGCTCGAGCCGGTGGACAGCTGATCGATGCGCTTGCCCAGGTGCGGCGCCAGGCCCAGCGCGTCCAGCACGACGGGTACACGGGCCCGGTCCAGCGTCGGGTAAAGGCCGGCCACGAACTCGATGTATTCCTGCGGCCGCAGGTGACCGAACGCTGGTGCGCCGGGCGCACACCAGAAGACGCGACGTCGGTAGCCTTGCGGGTCCGCCTGTGCGTCGACGCCAGCGCAACGCAACGACCCGCCGGCCGGGCTCAGCGCGCCGCCCAGCAGTTGCAGCAGCGTGGACTTGCCGCAGCCGTTGCCGCCCCGCACCCATGTCAGCCCGCTGTGGAAGCTGAAGCTCCAGTCGGTGAACAGCCAGCGCCCAGGCCAGCCGAAGTGCAGGCCCTGCGCCAGCAGCGCGGCAGCGCGGCTCATCGCGGGATCGTCTGCCAGGCCAACGCTGCACCGCTGATGACGGTGAGCAGCCAGCGCATGACGCGGTCGGCAGCGGGTGTGTCGGGGCGGCTGCGCAGCTCGACCCACGAGCCGATGCCCAGGGCCAAGAGGTACGCCAGGCTCCAAGGCTGACGCGCCTGCGTCCACGCCAGTGTGGCCGCCGCTGTGACCAAACCCAGCGCCAGTGGCCCCAGCGCGAGCGCCAGCACCGCCCGATCCAGCGTCCGCTGCCGTATCGGCAAAGAACCCAGCGTGAGGCGCCAGGGGCTGACCATCATGCGCAGCCGTTGCTGCAGCAAGGCGCTCAGTGGCAGGGCCAGCACGGCCAGCATCATCAATCCCAGGCCCTGGGCCTGCTCGCCGAGCAGCGGGCCTGCGGCCAGTACCGGCGTCGCCGTGAATCCACCCAGCAGCAGCGCTGCGCTGCCGCGCCCAGCGCCGCGCCGCAGAGGCAGCGCCATCAGCGCCCAGGCCCAGTGGCATGGGCGCAGGCCTGTGCGCGATGGGTGGCGGAGCCCGGCCGAATGGGGCGTGCCGTGCAGGCCGCGGCAGGCATGCCAGCGCACGGCCTGCATGCCTGTCCAGGCCAGCGCATTCGCAGCGCACCAGGCCGCCAGCAGGCCCGCAACGGCCCATGCCAACGTGCCTGGGGCGGTGGCGTCGGTCGCACGCAGCGCCAGAGCCGCCAGGCCCATGGCCGGCACCGAGCACACGGGTGCAGTGAACCAATGCTGCAGCCGCAAGTCTGACAGCCAGCGCGTCTGCGCAGTCAGCGGCAGTGCCCGTTCGGCCATGGCCCAGTGCCTGGGCCACCACCAGTGGCGCGCCGCCATCAGTGGCAGTTGCGCCAGCAGCGCGATGACAGCAACCGGCGCAAGCATTCGAAGCCAGCGCGCGGCGGACAGCGGGTCCAGCGCCAGGTCGGTCGCAGCCTGCCACAGCGGCAGGGCCGTCAGGGCCGCGATGCCTTGCGCTGTCAGCACAGGGTCACCACCGAACATTGCCACCACGATCACCGCAGATCCAATCCAGGCCCCCCATCGCCGCAGGCCGGCCAGCAGCGCCTGCCTGGCATGGGCCAGGCGCACGGCGTGGTAAGGCATTGCGGAGCCAGGATGGGTCATCGGTTGGTTTTCAGCTTGGCTGACCGCCATCAGGCGGCGTCGAACCTTGGAACTGTTCAGGATCATCGGCGCAGGCAGCGTTCGAAGGCCTCGGGCCGGACGCGATCACGTGCATCACCGCACACCCGCAGTCCGACGCGGCGCTGCAGCACTGCCGTACAGCCGGAGGTGTCCACAGTGCCGCCGGCCCACCAGCCAAACCGTCACGACGGGCTTGTCCAACAAACGGATCAGAGGGCGGCTTCCCGCGATTCATTCTTGATCGTCTTTGACCCAGCAGCATTTGGCGGGAATGTGCCGCCTGACAAATGAAACGGACTTCCCCGCCCCGAGTCATCCGCGCAGAGCAGGCTGGAAACCAAGTGCCGAGCTGGGCGGTGCGAGCGTCCATCGACTCACTCGGAAGGGGCAGCCCCCGGGCCCCTCGGCCCGGCGCGCCCCGTTCGCCACCACTGCGCCTGACGACTGCGCCTGACAACTGCGATTGGAGAGCCTTCTGGTGATGCCCACCTTGCCAGGCTGGCACGGCCATCACCGAGAGCCGGCTGACTGGAGAAGTGGGCCCGGTGTCCGGTCAGCGCCTGGTCTTGGCCAGGAGCGTGTCCACATCTTCCTGGTTGGTCAGTACCTCGTCCCGGCCGTGGGCGTTGCCCGCGGGGCTGACCAGTTCCGGTGACGTCAGTGCGTCGGAATTCGCGCGGCCTCCCGCCGCCGCGACAGGCGCTGTGCCCGGGTTGTCTTTCAGACTGTTGACCAGTTGGCTGACCTTGCCCACCATCTGGCCGATCAGGTCGTGGAAGCCTTGCGCCAGCAGGATGTCCGTCAGCTGGTCCCGGGTGCGGCGGCTCGATGCCTCGATCAGCCCGGCCAGGCGTTCGACGACTGGGGCCAGCGGGTTGCCGGCCGCCGCCCTGCGCAGCTCGCTCACGGCCGCGCAGATCTGCTCTTGTTCGGCCCGGGCCTGATCGACGTCGTTCAGGACCCGGGTTGCCGCTTCACCGCAGGTGTGCACCACATAGTCCAGGCGGTTTCGTACTTCACCCACAGCCCCGGCGGCTTGCCGAAGCCGGGGAGCGGCATGCAAGGTCTTCCGCATCATGCTCCACCCTTCCCAGTTTCTGCAGCCACGCGCTGCAGGATCTTGTTCAATCGGTCTTCCAGCGTTGCGCGCGTGAAGGGCTTGACGATGTAGCCGGCGGCCCCGGACTGCGCCGCCTTGACGATGTCCTCCTTGCGGGCTTCGGCCGTGACCATCAGGAAAGGCACCGACTTCAGCTTGGGCTCGGCCTTGGCGCAGGCCAGCAGCTCGAAGCCGGTCATGTTGGGCATGTTGATGTCCGACACCACGAAGTCGTAGCTGCCGTTCTTGAGCATCTCCAGGCCGATAGCGCCGTTCTCGGCCTCGTCCACATTGTCGTGGCCCATCTCCTTGAGTAGGCCGCGGACGATTCGGCGCATGGTGGAGAAGTCGTCCACCACCAGAAACTTCAGTCGGGCAGGCGCGGTCATGGAGGGCTCATTGATGCTCGAGACCGGAAGATAACCTATCCTCGGCTCATCGCATCCTGTCGATCTGCTTTTTCAGCAGCACGGTCTGGTCGGCCCAGTGATTCGGGGTGCCGAAGGCCGGGAAGGCGATGGGGAAGGCCGGGTCGCTCCAGCGCTGGGCGATCCAGGCGCTGTGGCGCAGCAGGCGCAGGGTGC
>JBMLPD010000458.1:0-1619 GCA_049242285.1 Rubrivivax sp. | reverse complement strand
AAGCCGAAGGTCATGCGCAGCTGGCCGGTCACCGAGTCCATGCCCACGGCGGCCAGTGCAAAGCCCAGCATCATGGCCGACAGGGTCTTGGCCGCAGGCTCCTTGCTCATGCCGATGAAGCTGCAGAAGGTCAGCAGCTGCACCGCGAAGAACTCCGGCGGCCCGAACTTGAGTGCGAACTGCGCCACCAGCGGTGCCAGGAAGGTGATCATGGCCACGGCGAAGATCGCGCCCACGAAGCTGGAGGTGAAGGCTGCCGTGAGGGCCTGGGCGGCACGCCCTTGCTGGGCCATCGGGTAACCGTCGAAGGTGGTGGCCACGCTCCAGGGCTCGCCTGGAATGTTGAACAGGATGGAGGTGATGGCCCCGCCGAACAGCGCACCCCAGTAGATGCAGCTCAGCATGATGATGGCCGAGGTGGGGTTCATGCCGAAGGTCAGCGGCAGCAGGATGGCCACGCCGTTGGCGCCGCCCAGCCCGGGCAGCACGCCGATCAGCACGCCCAGCGTCAGGCCGATGAGCATGAAGCCGAGGTTCTGCCACCCCAACGCCACGCCGAAGCCTTGAATGAGGCTCTGGATTTCTTCCATGTCGTGTCTCCCTGCGGCTCAATAGCCGAACAGGGCTTCGAGCGGCCCCTTGGGCAGCGGCACGAGGAACCAGCGTTCGAACACCACGAACACCACCAGCGGCACCACCACGGGCACCGCCAGCTTGACCGGCAGCCGGTGCTGCCCGTGCCGGTGCATGAACCAGCCGATCAGCAGCGCCGAGGCCACGTACAGGCCGATGAACTTGATCAGCACCACGTGTACCACCATGGGCCCCATCACGGCGGCCACGCTGCGCATCTGCGAGCGTTCAGCAAAGACTTCGATGTGCCGCCAACGGCGCAGCTGTTGCACGGCGGTCCAGGCGCTGGCGCCCAGCAGGGCCAGGCCGATGTAGAAGGGGAAGTAGCCGGCCTGGGGGCCGTCGTCGGCCCAGCCCGCGCCCACGCGCAGGCTGTCGGCCACCACCACCAGCGCCAGGGCCATCAGCGCCAGGGCCACGCCCAGCTCCACCCCGCGCGTGGCGATGGGGGCTCCCTCGGCGCTGTCCGTGTGGTCAGCGCCGTTGTCTTGAGAGGTCTGCATGGCGGCCCCCTCAGTTGGCGAGGAAGCCGGCTTCGCGCATCAACACGCGGTGCATCTGCTCGTTCTTGCCCAGCCAGTCGAAGTACTCGGGGCCGGTCATGACGGTCTGCTTGAACGCGCCCTTGACCATGAAGTCCTTCCACTCGGGCAGCGCCCGCACCTTGGCCAGCAGATCCACGTAGTACTTGAGCTGGTCCGGTGTCACGCCCGGGGGCATGAAGATGCCGCGCAGCATCAGGTACTCCACCGGCAGCCCGGCCGAGGCGCAGGTGGGCAGGTCGTTCCAGCTCTGGGTGGCCGTGACCTTTTCCTTGTAGGGCAGCTTCTGCGAGTCCATCACGCACAGCGCGCGCAGCTTGCCGGCGCGCCAGTGGCTCTCGGCCTCGATGGGGTTGTTGACCGTGGCATCCACATGCTTGCCCACCAGTTGCGTGGCCACCTGGCCGCCGCCGCCGTAGGGGATGTAGGTCATCTTCTTGCCGG
>JBMLPD010000457.1:0-1054 GCA_049242285.1 Rubrivivax sp. | reverse complement strand
GCGTGGCGCGGGGTCGATTGTTCAGGCTGTCGGCGATGGCGTCGAGTTCCTCCTGGGTGTGCACAGACAGATCGGTGCCCTTGGGCAGGTACTGCCGTAACAGCCCGTTGGTGTTCTCGCAGGAGCCGCGCTGCCAGGGGCTGTGGGGGTCGCAGAAGTACACCTTCACACCCGTGATCGCGGTGAGCTCCCGGTGTCGTGCCATCTCCTTGCCCTGGTCGTAGGTCAAGCTGTGGCGCATCGGCGCGGCAATCGAATTCAGCTTGGCAGAAAAGCCCGACAGCGCGCAGGCTGCCGTCGCATCTTCCATCTTGGCCAGCAGCACCAGACGGCTCGTGCGCTCGACGAGCACACCCACGGAGGACTTGTTGCCAGGGCCCTTGATGAAGTCACCCTCCCAGTGGCCTGGCATGACGCGGTCCTCGATCTCGGGCGGACGCACATGGATGCTGACCATGTCGGGGATCGTGCCGCGCCGGTCCACGCCGCGCTTGCGAGGCATGCGTGTGCTGCGACCGTGACGCAGGCAGGCGATGAGCTGGCGGCGGAGTTCGCCGCGCGGGTGCGCGTAGATGGCCGTGTAGATCGATTCGTGCGAGACGTGCATGGTCGGATCATCAGGCCAGACACGCTTGAGCACACCCGCAATCTGCTGGGGCGACCACTTCCAGTCCAACATGGTCAACACGGTGCCCCACAGGACGTGATCATGATGGAGCTTGGCCGCAGGGCGCGCCTGGATTCGTCGAGACCGGCTCAGCGCCTGCGCCGGCAGGCTGGCGTAGGACCCGTCACTGCCCACGTTGCGGGCAAGCTCACGGCTGATGGTCCCGGGCGACCGCCCGACCGCACGGGCTATGGCCCGCACGGACGAGCGCACCTGGTGCATGCTCGCAATCGTCATGCGCTCCTCAGGCTGGAGCTGTCGGTATGTCGTGCTGGTTTGCATCTGTGCACCTTGCCTGAGGCGGGGTGTTGCACTTCAGATTTGAGGCTGCCACCGGCTGGCAGCGATGGGCATCGAGCCGCTGGGCGCGATCGAGCGGATTCCGTC
>JBMLPD010000456.1:0-2054 GCA_049242285.1 Rubrivivax sp. | reverse complement strand
TCTGGATCTACGACCTGCGCACCAACAAGCACTTCACGCTGAAGACCAACCCGCTCAAACGCGAAGACCTGGCCGAGTTCGTCAGCCTGTACAACCCGGCCAACCGCCACCAGCGCAAGCCCACGTGGAGCGCCGAGAACCCTGACGGCCGCTGGCGCGTCTACGACGCAGACGAGCTGCTGGCCCGCGACAAGGCCAGCCTGGACATCTTCTGGCTCAAGGACGAGAGTCTGGCCGACAGCGACAACCTGCCACCGCCCGAGGTGATCGCGCGGGAGATCGTCGACGATTTGGAGGCGGCGCTGGAGCAGTTCCGGCTGATTGCAGCCGACTTGAACAGCACGGCTGGCAGCGCCGGTTGAGACAGCGGCAACGCGAGGCACCCGCTGGCGCGGGTCGCCCCTTCAGCGCAGGCTGCCGCGTCCTTCCTTGGCGTGGAAGCGTTGCGAGGTCTGCCAGGCCACGGTCTGCAGGTGCGTGGCCACGTTGGCGGGCAGGCCGGCGGTGTAGCGGTTGCCCACGGGGTTCATCTTGTAGACCGAGGCCAGCACGGTGCAGGCGGCCAGGTAGGTGCCTGCCACGCTGGGATGGCGCTTGTCCGCCACGATCAGGCTGACGTCGGAGCGCTTGGCCACGGGGGCGGCAAAGGCCAGGCCCGCAGGCAACACCAGCGCGTTGTGCGCCGTGCCGGCCTTGATGTACTCCGCAGCCAGGGGTTCGGTCATCTCAGCCTTGTCGGAACAGGCCCAGGACATGAACAGGACGGGCTCGGTGCCGAAGCTGCTGCCGTGGCGCTGTGCTTGCCCACGAACTCGTGGAACAGCGGACCGAGATCCGGGTGGATGCGGCACTGGCTGCAGTCCATCATCATCACGGCATCGAACTTCTTCTGCCCCCTGGGGTTGAAGCGCACCTCGTTGTCGCCCACGAAGGAGTAGCTGCCCAGGCCGTTGTCTGCGCGCAGTTGCGCCTCCACGTCATGCCAGTTCAAGCCCGAGCCGCTGATGATGGCCGACGAGGCGCGAAACCCCCGGCCGCCGCCGGCGTTGAGCAGCTGGCCCACGTGGCCGTGCATGGAATTTTTGTAGCAGTAGAAGCTGTTGCCCATCCACAGCAACGACTTCACCCCCCCACAGCCGCGGCTGCGCCGGGCGCGGCTGGTGGCGTGGAGGAACAGGCAGACAGAACGGCGACGGCCCGCGCGAGGGCCGCGCAACGCAGCCCGTGACGGCTGGTGAACAGTTGCCTCATGACATGGTCTCCAGAAGGGGGCAGCCTCATGGCGGGCCGCAGGCAGCGGCCGTCGGATGCTCAGGGTTGCCGCCTACCGGCCCGGGCATCCAGGCTGCCCATGAGCCGGCCGCCTGCCGCCCTCGCTTCGACGGATTCGAACGCTGTGAACAGACAGACCTGTGGTGCGGCCGGGTCCGTGTTGCGCAGAATGCGTCATCGTCTACAAGGAGCCCCTCATGGCCAAGATCCTCGTCCTGTATCACAGCTTCTACGGTCACATCGAGCAGATGGCGCAGGCCGTGGCCGAAGGCGCGCGCGAAGTGCCCGGCGCGACCGTGGAACTCAAGCGCGTGCCCGAGACCGTGCCCGCCGAGGTCTTTGCCGCCTCGCACGGCAAGTCCGACCAGGCCGCATCGATCGCACAGCCGGCCGAGTTGGCGAACTACGACGCCATCATCTTCGGCGCGCCCACGCGCTTCGGCAATGTGAGCAGCCAGATGCGCTCGTTCATCGACCAGACCGGCGGCCTGTGGGCCACGGGCGCGCTCATCGGCAAGGTGGGCTCGGTGTTCACCGCCAGCGCCACCCAGCACGGCGGCCAGGAAAGCACCATCCTCACCTTCCACCCCACGCTGCTGCACCACGGCATGATCGTCGTGGGCCTGCCCTACGCCGAGGCGCGCCAGATGGGCCTGGACGAGATCAAGGGCGGCAGCCCCTACGGCGCGTCCACCATCGCCGGCGGCCAGGGCGAGCGCCAGCCCAGCGCTCAGGAACTGGGCATGGCCCGCTTCCAGGGCCGGCACGTGGCCGGCATCGCG
>JBMLPD010000455.1:0-4173 GCA_049242285.1 Rubrivivax sp. | reverse complement strand
GCTGGTGATCTGCGCGGCGCTGGTGGCGCTGTTTCCCATCATCTCCAACACCACGATGGGGCTGCGCAGCGTGGACCCGGACCTGCAGAGCTACTTCGAGATGAACCGCGCCAGCCGACTGCAGGTGCTGCTGCGCCTGCGCGTGCCCAGCGCCCTGCCCTGCTTCTTCGGGGGCTTGCGCATCTCCAGCGGTCTGGCGCTGATTGGCGCGGTGGTGGCGGAATTCGTGGCCGGCACCGGGGGCAACAGCACGGGGCTGGCCTACCAGATCCTGTATGCCGGCTACCAGCTCAACATTCCCCGCATGTTCGCGGCGCTGCTGCTGATCTCGCTGACCGGGGTGGCACTGTTCATGCTGATGGCCGGGCTGTCGCGCCTGGCGCTGGGGGGCTGGCACGCCAGCGAGCTGTCGCGCGACTGAGCCCGGCCGTGCGTTCCGCGTTCTGCGTTCTGCAACGTGAGACAGCAGGTCCGTTGTCTCGCATGCAGGGTGCGCCCCGCCCGGTGCGGGCCGATTCAGGCCACCAATGACATGTACACGCCGCAGCCGACGTACAACTCGTTCACACGGGTGACATAGGACATCTTGCGCTGCACTCTGCCCGTGGCAGGGTTGGTGATGTCGTACTGCACCCAGCCATCGCCTTGTTCGGCCTGCTGCACGATGGCATCCAGGAGACCCTGACCATCTACGCCAGGAATGTCCTGCACTCGAGTGCCGAGCTTGGCGGCATTTCCGCCGAAGGCCCGATAAGTGCCCGTGCGGTCCAGCGCGAAGACATACATGTCGCGGTCGTGATACCCACCGTCCTTGGCGGTGATGGCCTCCAGGAAGGCTGGACCCTTGACGCTGCGTGCCAGCAGTTGGGCCTTTTTCACGAGCGCGGTGGCCTCGTCGGCTGTGCCTTGCTTGAGCTTGAAAGTGCTGACCGCGTCGGCCAGGGACTCGGCCCGCGTCTCCAACTGCGTGGCCTGGGCAACGGCAGACTGGACCATTTGCGCGTTTTGCTGCGTGATCTGGTCGAGCTGTTGCATGGCTGATGACACCTCGCGCAGGCTGATGCTTTGCGCGTTGGTGGCCGCAGCGATGTGGTTGACGCTGGATGCGACGCTTCGAATGCCCTCCGCGACCGCCCGAATGCTGCCTCCAGCGGTCTTGATGCCCGCAACGCTGGCCTCGACCTGTTGGCCTGAAGTTTGAATCAGCGCCCGGATTTCCTTGGCCGACTCGGCCGAGCGCTGTGCCAGCAAGCGCACCTCGCTGGCCACCACCGCAAACCCCCTGCCCTGCTCACCTGCACGCGCCGCCTCCACCGCTGCGTTCAGGGCCAGGATGTTGGTCTGAAAGGCCAGGCTATCGATCACGCCGATGATCTCGTTCATGCGCCGAGCGTTGTGCTGGATGGCCTCGACCGACGTGATGGCGGCCTCCATCGCAGCGGCACTGCCCTCGGCCTCGCTGCGAACCTGGGTGGCGCGCTGATCGGCTTGCGCGGCAGTCTCGGCGTTCAGACGCACGGTCTCCTGAAGGTCTTGCATGCTGGCGGATGTCTGCTCCAGGCTGGCGGCCTGCTGCTCTGTGCGGTCAGCCAGGTCTCGGTTGCCGCGGACCAGATCGCTGCCGGAAAACGCCACCAATGCCGCGCTGCTGCGCACCTCGGCCACCATCGCCGATACGCGCGTTGAGGTCTCCTGCAGCGTTCTCAGCATGTCGGCCCATTCGTCGCGTCCATCGGACTTCAGGCTCAGTTGCAGGTCACCGGTCGCGATTCGGTCCAGGGACCCTGTGACAAAGCGCATGCCCCCCACCAGGCTTTGAAGGAAGGCGGCCATCAGGTAAGCCACCAGGCCGAGGCCCGCCAAAGTCGATCCCATCATCAGCCAACGCTGCATGCGCAAGGATGACGCCCGGGCCCGCAAGGACGTCACGAGTTGGCTGGTGAAGGACTGCTGAGCCTTGAGCACAGCCTCCTGCGCGGCAACGGCCAAGCTGAAATGGGCCGGCGTCAGACGTTCAGTGCTGCCTTCGGCCAAAGCGGGCCCGAGCTTCTCCAGCAGGGCTTCGGTCTCTGACAAGGCGCTGCGCAAATCGGGCGAATCCAGCTGGTGGCCTGGCATGCCGCGGTCAAGCCGGCGCAAATCCATCACCAAGGAACGCAGATCCGCATGGCGCAGGCGCAAACTCTGCACTGCAGCCACACTGGCTTGCGGCCGCGCCGCCTCGATCCATCCGATGGCCTGGAGTTGACCCAGCAGATCTGACCACGTCAAGCTGCGGGCCGTGGCCATTTCCACGGCCAGGTAGGGCCCCGCCTCGCGTTCAAACAAGAGGGCGCTGGCGTTGCCCACTTGATGATTGAAGCGACGCAAGTCAGCCAACAAATCGCCATGCAGGGCAAAGACGGCGCTGCCGCCGCTTGCGGCGTCACTGGCCGCACCCAAGCCTGTCAAGCGCTGACCGAGCGGAGCCCAGGCGCTCTGGAGTCCGAGCGCGCTGGCAGCCGACAGGGCTTGATCAGCCGAGGCGACGGTTGTTGCCAACGCCAGGCGACTGGACGCCAAGGCAGCCTTTGCGCCAGAGTCGCCCTCCAAGGCCAGGGCCGCATGCAATCGATGCTTGTCAACCAGCACATGGACGCGATTGACCTCCTGGAACACCGCGGTGCCATCGATCTCGCTGAGCGTCGTGTCGAGCTGCCGCCCCGCTTCCTGTACCAGCAACACGCTGGTGACCGTCAGTGGAATGAAAATGAGCAAGCTGATCGCTGCCAGCTTGGGTACCAAGCGCATGAGACGCATCAGCCTGATACCAGGCGTTAGAAAGTTCACCGCTGTTCACCAATTCGTCAGGACTCGGATGAGTGGCCACTGCAACGTGGACGGGTTGTGCTGTTCAGGCGCGCGACCCCGACGGCCGTCATGACCGCATTCAAACCTCGGGGGCCAGGGCTGCGCCACCTTCATGGGCGCAGGCCTGGGCCACCGTGGGCTTGCTGCGCGATCAGTCTGGCGACGATCACCGTGCGCCCACAGCCGGCGCAATGACACCAATCCACCAGCGGAAAGGATAGCTCCCTTTCACTGTGCGCGGCGGTCTGCCGAAGTCTGATAAGCGCGGCCGAAAGAGGGCTGTTCTTTCGTTCACCCGTTTGCGGGGCACCGCCCTGGCCAACCCCGGGCAAGGGTTGTCCACGCGTCGGGCAAGCAGGCTGTGAGCCTTGTGCTGGACGCTGGCGCTGCGGCGTACATGGCCAAGCACCAGGGCAGCGCCGCGGATCAGACCGAGCCGGTCATCGACCCGCTCGCTGAAGCAGCAGCACAACACCGAGATTGAGGATATCGCCACCCTCGAATTCGGCCTCGCCCACACGCCTTCCAACGCCCCCGGACTGAACAGTCCCATCGGTACACTCGCACGCTGGCGATGCTCGTCTTTCATGGGCGTCAAATCGCTGTGAAAGCGCACTGCGGCACCCATCCGCTGCCCTGCGGATGATGAAGTTCCCGGGCCGGCCTGCGGTGCCTGAAGCCCCGTGAACCGCAGGCCCGCCAAGTTCGGTGGCGCCTGCTGTTCGTCACCCTTGCCGTCACCTTGCTCCATCCCTCGGTGTTCCCCGACCCGTCCCCTTCGATGCCTCACATGCCCTGGCAGGTACCGACCGGCCTGCACGCGCTGGCGCTGGCCACCGCCAGCCTGAGCACCCTGCTGGCCTACAACATCCCGCCCTCCACCACCTTCTTCAACCAGGCGCTGGCGCTGGCGGGGTGGGGGGCGCTGGTGTGGGCACTGGCCCTGGCCAGCGGCGGGTGGCTGGCGCCGCGGCAGGTGCGGTGGGCAGGCATCGGCCCGGCGCTGGCGGCGCTGGTGATGGTGGCGCTGGGCGCCGTGCTGCCTGGAGGGGCGGGGGCGCAGGACCTTTCGCTCGCGGCCGGTGCCGTGGGTTTGTGCGCGGCGGCGTCGGTGCTGCTGCGCGCCGGGCAGGCGGCCGCGGCCGGGCCGCTGGCCGTGCCCGTGGCGCGGGCGTTCTTCGGCGCCTGGGTGGTGGCGGGCGTGCTGCATGCCGCCGTGGCGCTGGTGCAGGTGTTTGCGCCAGAGCTGGCCGATGGCGACTGGATCGCCTCGTCGACGGTGGCGGGGCGGGCGGTGGGCAATTTGCGCCAGCCCAACCACCT
>JBMLPD010000454.1:0-2696 GCA_049242285.1 Rubrivivax sp. | reverse complement strand
TGCGGCTCAGCCCGGGTGCGGACCAGCGACAGGTCGCTTCCGGCCTGCGGCTCGGTCAGGTTCATCGTACCCGTCCAACGGCCTTCGATCATGGGCGGGATGTAAGTTTGCTGTTGCTCCGGGGTACCCGCAGTCAGCAAGGCCTCGATGGCGCCATCGGTCAGCAAAGGGCATAGCGCAAAACTCATGTTGGCGCTTTGCACCATCTCGACGCACGCGGCATGGATCAACCTGGGCAGACCCTGACCGCCAAACGCCTGTGGGTGCGACAGGCCTTGCCAGCCTCCGTCAGCGAACTGACGGAAGGCCTGTTTGAAACCCGGTGTGGTCCGGACTTCGCCATCGTGAAAGGACGAGGGATTCCGGTCGCCCGCCCAGTTCAAGGGCGCCACCACGCCCTCGTTGAAGCGCGCGCACTCCTCCAACACTGCCGCGGCGGTGTCCAGTCCAGCGTCTTCGTAGCCCGGCAATTGAGCCACTGCCTCCAGGCCGGCCAATTCCTTCATCACGAAGAGCATGTCCTTCAGGGGTGCGCGATACGTCATGATCAAACTCCGGATGGAACAAGGGCGCCCATCGGGCGCCCTTGCAAGGTTTCAGTGAATCAAAGGCTGGTCACGAGTTCCGGCACGGCAGCAAACAGGTCGGCCTCCAGCCCGTAGTCGGCCACACTGAAGATCGGGGCCTCGGGATCTTTGTTGATGGCCACGATCACCTTGGAGTCCTTCATGCCGGCCAGGTGCTGGATGGCCCCGCTGATGCCACAAGCCACGTACAACTGGGGAGCGACGATCTTTCCTGTCTGACCCACCTGCCAATCGTTGGGCGCGTAGCCCGCATCCACCGCCGCCCGACTGGCGCCCAGGGCCGCCCCGAGCTTGTCGGCCAGCGGCGTCAGCACCTCGGCGAACTTTTCGCTGCTGCCCAGTGCCCGTCCACCGGAGACGATGATCTTGGCCGCAGTGAGTTCAGGACGATCCAGCTTGGCGATCTCCGAGCCAATGAAGATGGAAGTGCCTCCATCGGTCACCGGAGCCACCGCCTCCACGGTCGCCGCGCCCCCCGTGGCAGCGGCAGCGTCAAAACCGGTCGTCCGGACCGTGATCACCTTGACAGCGTCCACGCTTTGCACGGTGGCGATCGCGTTACCTGCATAGATCGGGCGCTCGAAGGTGTCGGGTGACACAACCTTCGTGGCGTCACTCACCTGCGCAACGTCCAGCAGAGCTGCCACCCGCGGCGCCGTGTTCTTGCCACTGGCAGTGGCCGGGAACAGGATATGGCTGTAACCGGATGACAGTGCGAGCACCTGCGAGGCCAGATTCTCGGCAAGCCCATGCGCAAGCGCAGGGCTGTCGGCGTGCAGCACCTTGACAACGCCTGCGATGGCGGCGGCGGCTTGCGCAGCAGCGCCCGAGCCGGCGCCTGCGACCAGGACGTGCACGTCGCCGCCACACTGCACTGCCGCCGTGACGGCGTGAAGGGTGGCCGCCTTGAGGGAAGCGTTGTCGTGTTCAGCAATGACCAGGGCTGTCATCAAACCACCTTTGCTTCGTTCTTGAGTTTGTCCACGAGTGCGGCCACATCGGGCACCTTCACGCCAGCGCCGCGCCTGGGCGGCTCGGCAACCTTCAGGGTCCTGATGCGCGGCGTGACGTCAACTCCAAGGTCCCCAGGCTTGAACACATCCAGCGGCTTCTTCTTGGCCTTCATGATGTTGGGCAGGGTGACGTAGCGAGGCTCGTTGAGCCTCAGATCGGTCGTCACGACAGCAGGCATGGTCAGGCTGACGGTCTCCAGACCGCCGTCGACCTCGCGGGTCACGCGGGCCTTCCCGTCAGCGATTTCCACCCTGCTGGCAAACGTCGCCTGGGGCAGGCCGGCCAGCGCTGCAAGCATCTGCCCTGTCTGGTTGCAGTCATCGTCAATGGCCTGCTTGCCCAGGATGATCAGACCGGGTTGTTCCCTGTCTGCCAGGGCCTTGAGCAGCTTGGCCACCGCAAGGGGTTGAAGCTCATCGGCACACTCCACCAGGATGGCGCGATCAGCCCCAATGGCCATGGCCGTGCGCAGTGTCTCCTGGCATTGGGTGACCCCGCAGGACACCGCGATCACTTCGCTGACGACACCCTTTTCCCTGAGCCGCACAGCCTCTTCGACGGCAATCTCGTCAAAGGGATTCATGCTCATCTTGACGTTCGCGATGTCCACGCCCGTTCCGTCGCTCTTGACGCGGACCTTGACGTTGTAATCGACCACCCGCTTGACGGGGACCAGCACTTTCATGTCGGCTTGCTCCTCGGGAATTGACGTTTACGTTAATCGTTCATTCTAGAGCCGGCCTGGCCGAAAGGCATGGTGCCCGGGACGGGAGTCGAACCCGTACACGCCGATGAAGGCATGGCGGATTTTAAGTCCGCTGCGTCTACCGATTTCGCCACCCGGGCGCGTCTGGATTATGGATCGCCGGGCCGCGCCAGCCAGCGGCTGCGTGGCCTGCGAAGCCCCCGAGCCACCCGGTGTGGGGCTGGGGTGTGGAACGCGGCAAGCAGATCATCGTCGGCAAGCAGCACCGCGCCGAACGCCGATTCGAGCGCAGAGCACAGCGAGCCGCGGGTGCCAGATCGCTGCACCGGGGCAGCGGCGCCTGATCAGAACGCTCTTCGAGGCGTTTCGAAAGCGTTTTTGAACGCAAG
>JBMLPD010000453.1:0-1826 GCA_049242285.1 Rubrivivax sp. | reverse complement strand
CGCGCCTGGACCATCCACATCGGCGACACCGCCCCGCAGGCCGCAGGCGTCATCCACACCGATTTCGAGCGCGGCTTCATCCGCGCCCAGACCATCGCCTTTGACGACTACATCGCCTGCAAGGGCGAATCAGGCGCCAAGGACGCCGGCAAGATGCGCGCCGAAGGCAAGGAGTACGTGGTCAAGGATGGGGACGTGCTGAACTTCTTGTTCAACGTGTGAAGCGCCACGTCGCACCATGCGCGTCAGCCTTCACGACCGAGACTGCATCCGGCAGGCCACCCTCGAAGTGGCGGGGCCGCGTGCCCGGGCGATGCTGTTCGGCTCGCGTACGGATGACCAGAAGCGGGGTGGTGACATCGATCTTCTGATCGAACTGGCGGAGCCGGTACAGGACAGCCTGGCCCTGTCGGTGCGGCTGGCGGCCCGGATTCAGTGCCAGATCGGCCTGCGCAAGATCGACGTCCTGGTGGCGGACCCAGCCACGGTGGAGTCCCCCTTGCTGCGGCAGGCGCGCCAGGAGGCGGTGGCGGTATGAGCACCAACCCCTTGAAGACACCGCCCGACGAGCGACTGCGGTTCCTGGTCGAAACCGTGCTGGCCGAATCGGCGCTGCTTCAAAGCACAGACGACAGACTGTTCGCGCAGCCCATGACGGCGCAGAGGGCCGAAGCCCTGAAATCCGATCCGGATCTTGCCGAGCGGGTCGATGCCTTTGTCGCCCGTTTCGGGCGCCTGCAGGACACCCTGGGCGACAAGTTGCTGCCCCGGCTGCTGGATTGGCTGGCCGAACCCGTGGGGCCCGCCATCGACAACATCGCGCGCGCTGAAAGGCTGGGGCTGGTGGCCTCTGGCCAAGCGTGGATCGAAGCGCGGCAACTGCGCAACTTCATGATCCATGAGTACGTGCGAGATGCCGCCCGGCTCGCCTCTGCGCTGCGCCAAGGGCACGAAGCAGTCCCGCTGCTGGTGCAAGCCGCCACGGCCATGGCGCAGGTGTGTGGGCTGGCACCCGACAAGACCAGCGGCGCTTGAGCGTGCGCTGACAGACTGCCCGATCGCCCAACAGACGCAGCGGTCGCCGCGCTCAGTCGAACATGTCCGGCTCGGTGCGCACCAGGTCGTTCCAGATGGTCTGGAAGTGCAGCCAGCCGATGTACTCGCTGCCCACGTGCTCGCGGCTGTAGCGTGAGCGCTCGGGCGGCACGAGCTTGGGCGTGACGCCGGTGGCCTCCACCAGCAATTGCTGGTGGCAGCAGCGCTCCAGCGCGATGAACCAGAAGGCCGCGGCCTCGATGCTGTGGCGGCTGGCGGTGAACAGGCCGTGGTTCTGGTGGATGGCGGCCTTCACGCCCTTGAACCAGTCGGCCACCTTGGGGCCGGCGTCCTCTTCCACCGCCACCTGCCCGGCCTCGTCGTTGATGACCACGTGGTCCTCGAAGAAGGCCGCCACGTCCTGCGAGATGGGCGCCAGCGGCTTGCCCAGCGCGGCAAAGGCCGTGCCGTACAGCGTGTGGGCGTGGCACATCGCCACGATGTCGGGGTGCGCCTCGTGCACGGCGGCGTGCAGCACGAAGCCGGCGCGGTTGACGGCGTGGTCACCCTCCACCACCTGGCCGCGGTGGTCCACCAGGATGAGGTTGGACACCTTCACCTGGCGGAAGTGCACGGCCATCGGGTTGGTCCAGTACAGGTTCGGACGCTCGGGGTCGCGGATGGTGAGGTGGCCGGCAAAGCCGTAATCAAAGCCCTCGCGCGCAAAGGCGCGGCAGGCGCCCACCAGGCGCTCCTTCAGGTACTGCCGCTCGCGCGCCACGTCATCGAAA
>JBMLPD010000452.1:0-20619 GCA_049242285.1 Rubrivivax sp. | reverse complement strand
CTCGCGCAGCCAGGAGGTCAAGGCCATCGTCGGCGCGCTCAGCCGCCAGCAGCGCAGCGAGCACACCACCGCCCACCGCAAGGTGCACCGGCCCTGGGGCTGGTACGACAGCATCGACGCGGGCGAGGGCTTCCAGGTCAAGCGCATCCTGGTCAAGCCCGGCGCGTCCTTGAGCCTGCAGAAGCACCACCACCGCGCCGAGCACTGGATCGTGGTCAAGGGCACGGCCGAGGTGACCTGCGGCAACAGGAATCTGCTGCTGGGCGAGAACCAGAGCACCTACATTCCGCTGGGCGAGGTGCACCGACTGGCCAACCCGGGCAAGGTGCCGCTGGAGATCATCGAGGTGCAGTTCGGCAGCTATCTGGGCGAAGATGACATCGTGCGGTTCCAGGACACCTACGGGCGCTGAGGCTGCGCACGTCGCTGCGCGCGCAGGGTCGGGACACGGCGAGGCCCCTGATCCGGCCCAGCCCCGCAAGGCCGCCCCCCCGGCGAGCCTGACACCCCAGAGGACCCCCGCAGTTCCACGGTGCCGGTGTCCCGCCCGCCGGAGACGCGCCTGGCCGGCACCCGGTCGGCCAGGCCATGGGCACACAGCGCTCAGTTCACCCGCAAGGTGCTGCCCAGCTTGAAGCGCGCAGCGGCGCTGTCCCAGCTCTGGCCGGCGCCGCTGTTGTCGGCGTTGGCGAAGCGCACCGAGAACCTCGGGTCTCCGGCCGTGGCCGGGAAGACGTCTGGCGCCGACAGGAACACGTCATAGTCGCCCGTCGCTGCGTCAGCGGGGACGGTCAGGTTCACGACCACGGACGTCGAGGCGGTGGCCTGCGGGGCCAGCGTGGCCAGGTTGCCGGCCTTGCCGGTGATCAACGCCCCCGTGACCTTGTGACGTGCATGCACCACCAGCGCCCGGTCGGAGAACATGCGGGCCCAGCCCACGTTGCGCAGGTTCACGCTCAGCGCCACGTTGCCGCCGCGCGCCACCTGGGTGTCGTGCGTGGCCGAATCCAGCTGCAGGCGGTAGCCCATGAAGCCCGAGACCTGCGCGTAGCACCCGCCCGACTTCCAGGCGTTGATCATGGCCGGGGCGTAGCCGCTGTTCAGCCACGCCAGGTGGTACTGCCGGCCCTCCGTGAGGATGTCGTTGCAGGTGGTGCGCCACGGGGTCTCGCCCTGGCAGGTTTCCCCGCCGAAAGCAGTGTCGGCCGACAGGGCCTGCACGTAGGGACGCTGGGTGCTGTTCTGGTAGGTGCCGGTGTCGGTGGGGCCCGAGAGGAAACAGTCGTTGTGCGCGCCGGCACGCTTTTGCTGCGTGGGCGAGGGGTACCACTTCATGAGATCAGCCGGGTAGCGGAAGCCGATCTGCGTGGTGGCCGGCACATTGGCCAGCAGAGCGTCGCGCACGATGGCCCGGTTGACGTCGGCCGTGGTGCAGGTGGTGCTGCCCGAGTTGTAGCCGCAGGAGTTGCCCGACTTCGAAGAATGCCACTCGCCCCAGGCGCCGATGAAGCCGGCCCGCATGTGGGGGATGACATCGGCGTTGGCCGCCAACACGGGCTTGAGCTGCTCCAGGTGACGCTTGATCTGCGCGGCAGTGGCGTCATTGCCGGTGGCGCTGAAGTCGTAATTGAACCAGACCGTGGACTTCATGCCCATGGAGCGAAGGCTGGCAAAGCGCGTGTTCAGGGTGCTGAGGAAGGAGGCGGGCAGGTCGCTGGTGCGGTAGCTGTCCAACTGCACCTTGGCCAGCACCAGCCGCATGCCGGCGTTGTAGGTCGCCTGGACGCTTCCGGCATCGAAACCGTTGACGAAATCGTTGCCGGCCCAACCGTAGAAGCCGCGGTCGGGGTTGGGAATGTCGGCGCTGGTGGGGCCGAAGCTCACGTTGACCGGGGCGGTGGAGGGAGGAGGAGCCGGGGCGGGGGCGGGAGCTGGCGCGGGGGCAGGGGCCGGTGCAGGCGCGCCCGGGATGTAGCAGGCCTTGGCCACGCCCTGCAGAGGGTCACCCAGCACCCAGTTGCCACTGTTGCAGTTGAACGGACCGGTGACCGACTTGAAATAGTACGAACTGGCCGCGCCGTAGTACAGCACTGCCGAGCCGCTGAAGTTGCAGGTGGTCTGGCCCCACTCGTCAGCGCACTTGACGTAGCCCGTGGGCACAGCCGTGGCTTTCCCGATGGAGGAGTTCCTCACCGCCAGCGCCGTGCGTGCCTCATCGGTCTGCTCCGTCGTGGCCACAGGCTCGTCCACGGAACCCCCTCCGCAGGCAGACACCAGCGCCGCGGCGGCCATCAGTTCGGCCAGCACGGTCATGCGCAAAAGGCGTACATCGTTCATCATCATTGCAGTCCCTTGAGTGGAAGTTGAGCCGCGTCACCGGACATCGATCACTGCGGTGAGGACATGCTAGGAATCCGCCTACACACCGGGGTAAGCGCAATCCGAGAGATGCAACAGGACGTAGTGTCCCGAGGCGGCCCGTGATGGGGGGGCACCCCGATCCCGGGCAACCGTTGGTTACACAAGACAGGGCACCACGCCGGCCGGCGCCGCCCCGCGCTGAACCCCGCTGTTGCGCGGCAGGCTGAGGCTGGTCAAGCGGCGGCGCCGGCCGGCGCACAACATGGCGTCATGCCAGGCCCCGGGTGCTTTGCCGACCATCAGCCGCTGCACCAGGGTGCAGCAGGACACACGCTGTTCGTGGTGGACTGGGATCCCGCAGGCGCCCGGGATCTGCAGCATCGCCTGCAGGCGTCAGAGTGCCGCAAAGGCGCCGGGCGCGGGCCCTTCTGGCAGGTGCTGAACTGCCCCACCACCGCGCTGCAGGCCGGCGGGGCCGGACGCGGCCTGGCTCGCGTGGCGCAGGGGTGGCGGTATCTGCTTGCCGCCTTGAAGGCCGCCTGGCAAAGCCGACGCCATGACCAGGTGGTGGTGTGGCGGCAGTCCATCGGTTTTCTGCTGTGCGCCCTGCCCCGCTGGCCCGCTGGGCTGTGTGCACGGGGCCGGCGGCCGCAACTCGTGCTGACGACAGTGCTGCTGTCGCCATCCTCCACCACGCCCGGGACCTGGCGGCGATGGCTGCTGGAGCTGGCGCTGCGCCGCGCCGATGCCCTGGTCTACTTCTCGCGGGACATGGCGCTGGATACGGCGCAGCTTCGCCCGGCCTGGGCGCACAAGGTGTTCTGGATGCCGCTGCCACTCTTCGGTGAACCGGCTGGCCAGGCAGCGCTCGCCCACCCGGGCGACCCGGGCCTCGACGACCCCGGCGGCGCCACGGCCTCCGGTCTGCCTGCTGCAGTCACAGACATTTCAGACGCCACCGCGCAAGACACGCTCACGCCCAGCGTGTTCTGCGGCGGCACCAGCGACCGGGATTTCGATGTCGTGATCGAGGCCTTCCGCCACCGGCGCGTGCCCGTGACGCTGGTGTGCCGCGAGGATCAGACCTTCCGCCCACCCGGGCCCGTGGAGCCGCACTTCACGGTCAGGCGCGGGGTCACCGAGCAGGAATACCACGCGCTGGCGGCGGCGGCCGGGGTGGTGGTGGTGGCGCTGAAATCCGCCACCTCGGGCTGCGGCCAGTTGCTCTTCAGCTTCTGCATGCGACACGGCGTGCCGGTGATAGCGACCGACTGCTTCGGCACGCGCGACGAGGTGGAGCACGGCCGCACCGGCTGGCTGGTGCCGGCAGGCGACGCCCACGCCCTGGGCCGGGCCTACGACCGGCTGGCGGCCGACCCCGGGCTGCGCCGCCGCCTGGCGCGCCAGGCCCGCGCACAGGCGCTGTCCCGACAGGAGGGGCTGGCCGGCTTCGCAGGCGCCATGAACGCCCTGGGCGACACCTTGCGCGGCGCGCCTGCGCCCGAGGCACCCCGCTTCCCTCAACGGCCGCGGGGCACGGCCGCCCGCGCTGCAGATCAACCCATCGGAGAGGCCGCTTGATCGTCATCTTCTACCCGGAATTCGGCGGTGTGCACGGCATTGCCCGCTACCTGGACAGTTTTCTGGCGCACCTGCCCCACGGCGCACCGCCCATCGTGCTGATCACCGCCGGCACCCCTGCGGGATGGCATGCGCCGCCCGGGGTGGAGGTGCAGCTGCTGCCCATGCGGCCGCACCGCCTGGGTCTGGTGTGGTGGACGCTGCGGGCCCGCGTGGCGCTGGCGCGGCTGGAGCGCAAGCGCGGGCCGGTCAGCGCGATCAATCTGCACATCCCGCCGCTGATCCCGGCGCTGCTGTTCAGCCGTCGCCACCGCATCGTGCTCACGGCCCACACCACCTACCTGGGCATGTCGGGCCGCTTCGACCAGCCCCGGCATTTCGACAGCCCCTGGAACCGGCTGTCCGTGGCCATCAAGATGGCCCTGGAGCGCCACATCCTGAAGCGCGCCGCGCAGGTCATCACCCTGACCGAGCAGGGCAGGCAGGAGCTGGCCCGCTACGGGCGCCAGGGCGGCGTGGTGGTGATTCCCAACGGCGTGGACACCGCCACCTTCCGCGCCGACAACGCCGTGGCTCCGGACATCGACGTGCTGTTCTGCGGGCGCATCGAGCGCCGCAAGGGCAGCCGGCCGCTGGTGGAGGTGTGCCGCCGCCTGCTGGCCCGGCGCCCCGGTCTGCGCATCTGCATCGTCGGCTACGGCGACGACGAGGCCCATGTGAGGCAGGGTCTGGCCGAGTTCAGCGGGCCGGGTGGGGCGATCCGCCTCGAAGGCCGGGTGCCGCTGTCGGCGATGCCGCTGTTCTACCAGCGCAGCCGCGTCTACGCCTCGACCTCCTACTACGAAGGGCTGCCCGGCACCTGCCTGGAGGCCATGGCCACAGGCCTGCCGGCGGTGGTGTGGGACCTTCCGTTCTACGGTGGGCTGGTGGTGGAAGGTTGCACGGGGTCGCTGGCGGCCCCCAACGATCTGGACGACTTCACCCAGCGCGTGCTGGCGCTCACCGACCACCCCGACCGGGCCACGGCTCTCGGGTGCAGCGCCGTGCAACTGGTGCGCCGCCGGCACGATTGGCAGCGCCTGGCGCAGCAGGTGATCAGCGCCTGCACGCCGCCGCAGCAGCGCTGCGCCCTGCCGGCGTGGAGCTCGTGAACCCGCGCCCCGCAACGCTGTCCGTGGCCTGGGTGGGGCTGCGCGGCCTGCCCGGCGTGCAGGGAGGCGTGGAAACCCATGCCGAACAGCTGTGCCCGCGCCTGCACGCCCTGGGCTGCGCGGTCACGGTGCTGGGCCGATCCCCCTACCCGGGCACCAGCGCCGGCGCGAGCTGGCAAGGCGTGCAACTGCGTCCGCTGTGGGCGCCCAGCCACAAGCACCTGGAGGCCGTGGTCCACACCTTCCTGGCCGTCCTGCATGCGGGGTTGTTCATCCGGCCGGACGTGCTGCACATCCAGGCCATCGGCCCGGGGCTGTGGACGCCTCTGGCGCGCCTGCTGGGCCTGCGGGTGGTGGTGACCCACCACGGTGCAGACTACGAGCGCCAGAAGTGGGGCCCCTTGGCGCGCTGGGTGCTCCGGCAGGGTGAAGCCCTGGCTGTGCGCTGGGCGAATGAGCTGATCGTCATCTCGCGCACCATCCAGACCGATGTCGTGGCACGCCATGGTCGGCGCAGCACCTGCATTCCCAACGGCCTGACGCCGCCGTCCGCCCCCGCAGACCCGGCCCTGCTGGCCCGCTTCGGCCTGCGCCCGCAGCGCTACCTGCTGCTGGTCAGCCGCCTGGTGCCGGAAAAGAGGCACCTGGACCTGATCGACGCCTACGCACGCGCCCGCCAGGCGGGCCACTTGACGGACTGGCATCTCGCCCTGGTGGGGGCAGCCGACCATGCCGACCCCTACGCGCGGCAGGTGGCCGACGCCGCGTCGCGCACGGCCGGCGTGGTGATGACGGGGTTCCAAACCGGCGCCCCGCTGCAGGCCCTGCTGGCCCACGCGGGCGTGTTCGTGCTGCCCTCCTCCCACGAGGGGCTGCCCATCGCCTTGCTCGAAGCCCTGGCCTGGGGCATCACCCCCCTGGTCAGCGACATCGCACCCCACCGCGAAATGGGCCTGCCGCCCGAGAGCTGTTTCCCGCTGGGTGACGTGGCCGCTCTGTCAGCCGCGCTGGTGCGCCTGGCCGATCAGGTCCAACGCACGCAAGGCCCACAGGACCGACTGGAGCGCATGCGGCAGGCGGCCCGGCGCTTCGACTGGGACGACAGCGCGCGGCAGACCCTGCAGGTCTACGGAAGGACCTGCGGCATCGGCTGAGCCGGCAGCCGCGGCAGCAGCAGAGTCGCGAACTGCCGCTCGAAACCCTGCACCATCGTGGACAGGTCAAAGCGCGCACGCACGTCGGCGGCGGCCTGTACGCCCATGGCCCGCCGCCGTGCCGGGTCCAGCCCCTGCTGCAGGCCCTGGGCCATGGCGGGCACATCGCCCACGGGCACCAGCCAGCCGTTGTGGCCGTGGCGCACCTGCTCGCGGGCCCCGCCCACATCCGTCATCAGCACAGGCTTGCCCAAGGCCATGGCTTCCAGTGCGGCGAGGGAAAAGGTTTCGGTGAGGGAGGTGATGGCCATGACATCGCAGGCCGCCACCAGCGGACGCACGTCCTGCACGAAGCCGCTGATGCGCACGCGATCACGCAGCCCCAGCGCATCGATGTCACGTTCCAGCCCGGCCCGCAGGGGGCCGTCGCCAATGAGCCAGCCGCACACCCGCTGCCCCCTGGCGGCCAGCAGCGCCAGTGCCCGCAGGAAGTCACCATGCGCCTTCTCCGGGCGCATCACCCCGCACAGACCGACCACCAGATCGTCCTGGCCGAAGCCGTGCTGCTGCCGCAGGCGGTGCTTGTCCTCATCGCTCCAGACATCGGTGAAGCGCACGGTGTCGATGCCGTTGTGGATGACGGCGTCCCGGCGCGCCCGCAAGCCGTGCACATGCCAGTGGTCGGCCTGGGCCTGGCAGACGAAAACCAGCAGGTCGGCCCGGCGCACCAGGTGGCGGTACAGCACCATGTGACGGGCTTCCTTGCGCGACTCGGGCAGCGTGCTGTGGAACACCTCCACCAGCCGCACCTGGGCGCCGCGACGCGACAAGGCGCGGGCCAGCCAGCCGTACAGCAGGGCGTACATGTTGGTGCACACCAGCACATCGGTGCGCTGCGCATCGAGCTGGCGGGCCAGACGCCGGACCGCCCCCCCGGACAGCCCCTGCCCCACATCCAGGCACGCCACGCCATCGGCCAGGCGATGCGGGGCGATCTGCGGCAGCAGGGCCTCGTCGCGCTTCAGGGCGGTGAGCGCCAGGCGGTGGCGTGCAGCATCCAGTCCGTTGACCAGCGACACCACATGCTTTTCGGCCCCGCCCACGCACAGGGAGTTGACGAGGAACAGCGCGCGCAGCGTCATCGCGCGGCGGTGCGGGCGGGGGCACGGGCGGGGGCCGCGGCCTGCGCCCAGTAGGCGAACAGCAGGCCCAGGCAGAACCACCACGGCGCCTGGGCAGGGTTGGGCATGTAGAAGGCGGTGGTGGCGGCCATGGCCAGCCCTCCCCACAGCGACCAGCGCGCGCCGAGGAAGAAGCTGCGCAGCAAGGGGCTCAGCGCCTCATCACCCGCCAGCCGGCGCAGCCTTCGAAGGTACTGCGCGTGCAGCAGCACCATGGCCGCCAGGCCCAGCAGCCCCAGGTCCATCAAGACTTCCAGGTAGATGTTGTGCGGGTGGTTGGCCTTGTAGCGGCCCGCGGCCACGGCCGAAGACCACTGCGTGGAGCCCAGGCCGCTGCCGATCCAGGGGCTGTCCAGCACCTCGGGCGCCAGCAGCAGCCAGCCGTTCACCCGACCGGCGGTGAGGTCGTCGCGGTCCACTCGCTGCGTGTCGGTCAAGGCCCCGGCGCGCAGACCGGTGGCAAACCGCTCCTGCAGTTCCTCGGGGGCAGCCAGCAGCACCAGCCCGGCCAGCGCGGCGCTGAGCACCAGCGTCTTCAAGCGGCGCTGGTGCCACAGGAAGCCGGCGAAGGCGATCAGCGCGGCCAGCAGCCCGCCGCGCGAAAAGGTCAGCAACAGCGCCGGCACCACCAAGGCCAGCGTGCCCAGCGCCAGCACACGCCAGCGCCCGCGGCCCGCGTCTCCGGCCACGAACAGCAGCGGCCCGCACAGCAGGGCCAGCAGCAGCCCGAACTCATTGGCGTGCATGCCCCGTGGGGCCATGAACTCGCGGTCACGTGCCAGCTCGGCCAGGCTGCCGGGGTACCGGGCCACGGTCCAGAACACGGCCAGGGCGGGCACCACGGCAGACAAGGCCAGCACGGCGATGAAGCGCTCTGGGTGGCGGCTGTCCCGAACGGCGTTGGCCAGCAGGAAGGCGAAGGAGAAGAAGTACAGCAGCGGCTTGACGAAGCGGTCCACCAGGTAGGTGGGCGGATGGAACTCGCGCTGCGCATCCGCCAGCGTCGGGTAGTTGCGCACCCCCTCGCCGATGTGAGGCCAGGCCACCACCATGCCGACGGCCACAGGCAGGGCAAAGCACAGCCACAGCAGTGCCGGCAAGGGCACCACGGGCAACGCGGCAACGCCCGGGCCCGGCGGGCCGAGGCGCCAGCGCCGGGCCGCAAAGCCCAGCCAGCTGGCCAGCACCAGGTAATTGGCGGGGTTGAGACCGCTGACCGAGGGCAGCATGGGCAGCACCGGCAGCACCAGGGCCAGCAGCACCACCCCCACCCGGTAGTCGTGCAGGATGAAGGGCAGCGGTGCCAGCACGGCCAGGCCCAGGAGCACCCGCGATGGAGGAGCCAGCCCCAGGGCCGCCCCGGCCACCAGGGCCACCGCCCCCATCACCAGGCTCCAGCCCAGAGCCTGTCGCGCGCTGCCGCGCTCGTGCATCTCGATCATGACAAACCCACCCTCCCGGCCGCAGCGGGCCTCTCGGCGCCGGGCACCACGGGTGCGACAGGCGCGACGGACGGCGCGCCGGCCCGTGAGCGCCACAACACATCGCGCAAGGCCCAGGTCGCCACCAGCCCCTGCAGCGCGGCAGCGGCCCCATAAGCCCACTGCGCTCCGGCCGTGCCCAGCACCGGCACCAGCTGCCAGGAAAGGAAGATGAACGCCAGCGTGTAAGCGGCCAGGGCCGTGATGAACCAGGCCGTGCGCAGGGTGCCCACCAGCGCCATGGACAGGATCCAGGCCGCGGTCTTCAGCACGTCGCCCAGCAGTTGCAGGGGCAGCAGGTCGATCACGCCCTCGAACCGGGCGCTGAAGACCAGCTGAACCGCGGGCCCGCGGACCAGCCACAAGCCTGCGGCCAGCAGGGCCGACACCGCGCAGGCTCCGGCCAGGGTGCGCAGCACGTACCGCCGGCAGGCCTCGGGGTCGCGGGCCCGCTCGCCCATGCCGGGCATGAAGTGCAGTGAGACCGAGGCCACCACCAGGGCCTGGCAGGCCTCGGAGAGGCGCCAGCTGGCCTGCCACAGGCCGGCGGCCTCCAGGCCGAGCTGGCCGGCCAGCAGGTCGCGCACGACAATGAGCGCCAAGGCCGGCAGCACGCCATTGACCACCAGCATCGGGAAAAAGCCCAGCACCTGGCGGGCGATGGCCGGGTCGAACCGGCCCTGCACGTCGCTCCACCGCAGCCCGCTGGAGCGCCAGAGGACCAGCGCGATGCTCAAGGCCAGCCCGGCGATGTAGACCACCAGACAGGCCCACAGCGCACCATCCAGACCCCACCTCATGGCGCAGGAGGAGAAGATCAGCAGGCCCAGCACCGCCGAAGCGATGGACGCACGTCCGATCAACCCCACCTCCTTGGTCACGCCGAGCGCACCGAAGATCAGGTCATTGAAGATGGCGGCGGCCACCGACAGCCCGGCCACGGCCACCACCGGCGCCAGCCGCACGTCGTGCAGCAGGGCCTGCGCCAACCAGGGCGACGCGGCCGCCACCACCAGCGCCCACACACCCACCATCACCAGGCCCATGCGCAGCACCGTGGCATAGACGCGCCCGCGCGCCGCGCGGTCTGCCGCCTGTTCGGCGCCCAGCCGCACGGCACCCGCCACCAGGCCCTGGCCCAGCATGCTCTGGCACAGGCTGATGAAGCCCGTCAACTGGGCCACGAGCACCAGCCCGCCCGGCCCCAGGGCCACGGCCGTGACCTTGATGCTCAGAAAGCTGGTGAGCAGGCGCACCCCGGCCATGGCGCTGCCCCAGCCCAGCGATTTGACGATCATGCCGACCCTCCCCCTGCGGCGGCAACAGCCACGGCGGGACGTCGGCCCAGCAACACCTGGTCGAACACCTCCAGGTAGCGCTGCACCGCCACGTCGATGGTGTGGTGGTCATCGAAATGGCGGCGGCACGCCTGACTGGACGCAGCCCAGGCCGCGCGGTCGCGCGTCAGGCGGTCCAGGCGCAAGACCATGTGGTCCAGGTCATCGCAGGCCAGCGTGCCGCTGACACCGGGCGCCGACTCCGGCCGCACGAAGGACAGGGTGGGAATGCCGCGCAGCCAGGCCTGCATGAAGGTGTTGGGCAGCCCTTCGTAGTCCGAGGTGTTCAGGCACACACTGGCGCCGTCGAAGGCCGCACCCACGTCACGAAAGGGCACATGCCCGGTCATGGTCAGGTTCGACAGGCCGCGCGCCTGGCGGGCGATGCCGTCGAAATAGGCCTGTGCGCCGCGGTCCACCCCCGCCCCCCCCACCATGAGAAAGCGCAGGTGGCGCAGGCGCCGGGCCAGCGAGAGCACCAGATCGGGCCGTTTCAAGGGCTTGACGGTCGCCGCCCACAGGACCGGGCCGTCAAAGGCCGCTGGCTGCGCCAGGGGTTCCTCGTAGCCGTTCTGGATGAGGTGGCCGTCACGGTGGAAGTGGCGCTTGAGCAGTTCCAGTTGCGCCACGTTCTGCACCACCACCGCCTGGGCTGCGCGCAGGCCCCAGCGGTACAGGGCCGTGTGTTGCGGCGGCATGCCCGGCAGCGGCCCCATGACGAAGTCCTTGTCGCTGGCACCGGCAAACACGAAGGGGCACCCGCTCAGGCGCGCGTACACCGCGGCCGAGGCCACCTGCTCGCCGGCGGTCTGCATGAACACGATGTCGGGGCCGATGCGCCGCAGCAGGCGCACCAGGTCGGACATGCGGGGGTGGAAGAAGCGCAGGCCCGGCCAGCCGCGCCGGCCGGCGTCCGGGATCTTGTAGACCGTGATCCCGTCGCAGTCCACCACATCGGGCTGACCGTGGTCCTTGGTCAGCACCGAGATGCGGCAGCCGGCGCGCAGCAGCGCGCGCATCTGCACGCTCTGCTGCACCTCTGCGCCGCCCACGAAGGCGATGCCCCGATGGCCCGCCAGCACCGGGTAGATGTGCACGGCAATGAAGCACACGTGCGGCAGGCTCAAGCCCTCACCCCCGTGGCCACAGGTCGCGCCACGGGGGCATCCCGTGCGTCAGCCCGCTCATGGCAGGACCGCCACTGCGCAGCGAATTCCATCAGTGTCAGGCCCCGGAAGTGGGCTGACACCGAGCGGAACAGCACCCGCAGATCGCGGTACAGCGCCTCGATGGAACGTCCGTCGGCAAAGCTCGGGCTGCCACCCGGCATGAGCTCCGAGGAGTGCAGCACCATCTCCAGGTGAGACCAGCGCTGCGACACCGCCTGCCGGACGATGCCCAGCATGGCCTGCAGGTTCCGGCCGTCGGGGTACAGCCAGTGGTGCGTGGGCTGCCAGGCCCAGGCCCAGCGCCGCAGCAGGGGAACGGCATAGGCTTGCGGCAGCCAGCGGTACAGCGTCGAGGGCACCACCGTCATGGGCACTTCCAGCAAAGGGGACCGGCCCGCCTGGCGCGGCTGGCTCAGGTCCACCACGTAGGGATGAGAGGGGTAGCCGCGGTAGTCCACCACCGCCGCGCTGGACGGGCCTTCGTGCGCGGCAGGCTGACGCACCCAGCGCACGTCCGGTGTCACCGAGCAGTCCACCAGAATGCCGTGGCGCACCAGCGACTGCGCGCAGGTGGCGTCAAAGGCCCAGCGTCCGCCCCGGTGGCTGACGATGTCGCACTCGAAGCGGTCGCGCAACAACTGCGCCATGTAGCCGATCTTGGCCTCCACCACCTCGGCCGGGTACTCGGTCAGGAAGGGCTGGGCCGTGAGGTCGTCATGTGTCAGCGGTTCCAGGGGCGGACTGTTCCAGGCGTGCAGGTGCATGCCGATCTCACCCGCACCGCGGCGCACGACGTCGCGCCCGAAGGCCAGGAAGTCAGGGCAGCGGGCCATTTCGTAGTTGGTCAGCCAGGTGGGGCGCAGCCCGAAGGACTCGCACAGCCGCTGGAAGCGCTGCACATGTCGGGCGTTGCGGGTGGTGATGAGTTGCGGGCGGCCCCACAGGTCGTCACCCTCGGTGTCGATGGTGACGAGAAAGGCCGGCGCCTGGGTGGAAGGCGCCACGGCGCGCAGCTCAGCCACCCAGGGCCTCCAGATAGGGGCGCAGCACGGTGTCGTCGCCATAGCGCTCGTCCATGAAGTGGCGGCACCGCGCGCTGGCGGCATGCCACTCGTCAGCGTTGTGGGTCAGGCGCTGCACGGCCAAGGCCATGTCCTCCAGCGACCGGGCCGCATGCCCCAGGCCGAAGCGGGCGATCAGCCCGTCGGGGTCGAAGAAGGACACCGTGGGCACGCCCCGTCGCCAGGCCTGCAGGTAGGAATTGGGAAAGCCCTCGGAGTCCGACGTGTTGACGAACACCTGCGCGCGCTCATAGAAATCGTTCACGTCGTGGTACGCCACGCGGCCATGGAACTGCAGATTGCCGATAGCGGCGGCCTGGCGGCGGGTGGCGTCGAACAGGTCTTCGTGCCCGTCCTGCGGGCCACCGATCATGTGCAGGCGCTGTTCGGGCAGGCGCTGCGCCAGGGCCAGCGCCAGGTCCGGCCGCTTGAACGGGCGCAGGTTGTTGACCCACAGCACCGGCACGTCGCGCTGCCCGAAGGCCAGGTCGCGTCGGGCCGGCTCCACCAGCATGGCCGCCACACGGCTGTCCAGGCCGTAGTTCGCCCGCAGTGCCGCGCGCTGCTGCCGGCTTTGCGCCAGCACGGCGTTGGCCCGTCGCAAACCCCATTCATAGAGCTTGCGGTCGCGCCAGAAGCGGATCAGCAGGCGTTTCGGGTCGCAGTCCAGGTCATGCGCGATGCGAAACACCACGCGCCGGCCATGTCGGCGGGCGAAGGCGGCCACCACGCCCAGCTGCGAGCTGGCCGTGCTGACGTAGTAGACCTGCGCATCGGCGCGGCCCAGGGCGCGCCACAGGCCCGTCAGTCGCGGATGGAGGAAGCGCACGACGGGCACCCCCTCGTCCAGGGCGTGGGCACGGTGCAGGCGCACACCGTCGATCTCCAGGCCGTCGGGCTGGCCGTAGTCGGCCACCACCATCGAAGCGTCGAACCCGCGGCGGGCCAGGGCGCGCGCCAGCAAGGTGTGCTGCACCTGCTCGCCCCCGATGCCGTGGTGGTTGTGTTCGCGCGAGATCACCGGCAGGTTGTCCAGGCCGACGAAGCACACCTTGGTCATGCCGCAGGCCAGGCTCAGAAGGTGTTCATGACCACGCCCGCCAGCCGCGCCGGGCCCTGCGACAGCCGTGCGGTCAGGGCCGCCAGCGATGCCAGCCGGCTGGCATCGCGCCGGGCCACCACCAGCGCAGCGGCGCAGCGGTCGGCAATGGCACCGGCATCGGCACCGTAGGCACTGGCTGGCGTGTCCACGACGATCTGATCGAAGCGGCTGCTCAATTCACCCATCAGGTCCCGGAACACCGGTCCATCCACCAGTTCCAGCGGATTCGGCGGCAACGGCCCCGCGGGCAGGACGTACAGCCCCGGCACATCCTGGACGCGGGCGATGACCTCCGTGCCGGCGCGGCCACTGAGCAGGCTGCTCAGCCCCGCACCCGCATCCATGCCGAAGATCTGGTGCTGGCGCGGGCCGCGAAGATCGGCATCCACCAGCAGGGTGCGGCGCCCGGCCTGCGACCACGCCAGCGCCAGATTGGCGCTGAGGAAGGACTTGCCGTCCTGGGCCTGCGGACTCACCACCGCCAGCGAGGCCGCGGGTTCGCCATCACGAAAGACCTGACGCGACAGTTCGCTGCGCAGGGCGCGCACCGCCTCGGCCTGGGCCGACCGGGGCCGGTGCAGCATCACCTGCTCGGCCCGGTCACGCCCCGGCGCATGCGCGGCGCAGGCATAGCGGAACTGCGCGGCCAGGGCCTGAAAGACGTCCTGCGACGAGGCCAGGCCCAGGGCCACTGCCGCATCGCCAAAGCGCACACGCCGCACGCGCGCCACCGCGGCGATACGCTCCACCTGCTGAGGCGTGAGCTGACGGTTGCGCGCCAGGATCTCCCCCAGCCGGCCGTCACTCCACAGCGGCTTGTCACGCCCCGGGGCGGGTATCGCGCCCAGCTCCGCCACCTCGGTGATGTCGGCACGCACCACGGGGCCCTGCCGTGCAGGCTGCACGGCCGCCTGCGAAGCGGTCTCCCCCATCATCGAAGGGGACGATCCCTCACGAAATCTCGCCATCGCGCATTACTCCTTGGAGGACGTGGTCGGGGCGGGCAGACGGCCCATGCGCCAGGGCTGGACCAGCGCCGCCTTGCTGGATGCGAAACCGCCGCGATCCTTCGGTCCGGGCAGCACGCCCAGCAAAGGGACACCCAGCCACTGCGCCGTGGCCACGGGCAGCCGGGCGCGGGTGTCCACGCGTTCGACCAGGGCCACCGTCCCCAGCGCCAGCACCAGGCCCAGACCGAGCGCCAGACCCGCGCGCACCGTCCAGCCGGCAGTGGCGGCCGTCAAGGGCACGGGAGCAGCCGACAACAGATGAGCCTGCCCCTGTGTGGCCTGGCTCTCCAGGCTGGTCTGGTGCAGCCGCGCCAACAGGCTGTCATAGGCGCGCTGCGCACTGTCGGCATCGCGTGCCAGCACCATGGCCTCGTCACGCACCGCCTTCAGGTTCAAGACGCGCTGCCGCTGCGACTCCAGCGCCGCGCGCATCTCGCTCTCGCGCTGCCGGTTGATGGTGTTGGACACCGTAGCGCCCCCGGCCACGCGCCGCGTCTCGGTCTCCAGACGTGAGCGCAGCAGGCTGACCTGACCCCGGGCCTCGAACACCTGCGGGTGGTTGTCTCCCAGCCGGTCGTTGAGTTCCTGCACGCGCGCCTCGGCGCGGGTCAGGTCGGCGCGCAGGCCCAGCAGGGCGGGATGGGACAGCACCTCCTGCAGCCGGTCCGCCGCGGCGCCCTGGGACTGCGCCTGCCGGCTGCCCGACTCGGCCACCACAGCCTGCAGCAAGGTGAACTGCGAGGACAGCTCGTTCAGCCGCGCCGTCTCCATGTCCACCCGCTCGTCACCCACCACCACGCCGCGCGCACGCTGGAAGGTGGACAGCCGCGCCTGCGCCTGCTCCAGTTGCTGGCGTGCCTCGCGCACGCGGCCCTCAAAGAAGCCCGAGAAGCGACGCGCCTGGTCGGCACGCAGGCTGACGCTGGTGTCGAGGTAGGCCTGGGCGAAGGCATTGGCCAGTGCCGCGGCCTGCTCGGGGGACGACCAGCGCACGGAGATGGACAGCACGTCGGAATCCCGCGCCGGCTTGACATCCACGGCCGAGAGCACCTGCGCCACCAGCCAGGCCTGCAGCGCGCTGGGCAGGCCGGGCGCCTGATGGGCCTCGTCGCGGCCTGAAAGAGTGGGGGCGGCGGCGGCCTGCCGGTCCTCCCAGGCCTGACGCAGGGCGGGGTCGGCGGTCAGGGCCAGGCGCCGCACCACCTCCGCCGCCACGCGCTCGCTGCGGATGATGTCCATCTGCGTGGACAGGGCCGTCATGACGGGCGGCTGCCAGCCCCCGGACACGGACAGGGGGTCGGGCCGCCCCTGGTCCACGATCACCTTGGCCGTGGCCACGTAGCTGCGGGGCAACAGCAGGCTGGCCCCCAGGGCCGCCGCCACGGTCAGCAGCAGCACACCCAGGGCCAGCCCGGCACGGGCGCGCAAGGTCGCCAGATAGGACGCAATGTTCATCATCAAGCTCCCGCAAACCTCAGAACAGGCTTTCCCGCACGTGCACCACGTCACCCTCGCGAACGGTGTCGTCCATGGCCGGCTGCATCACCTGCAGGCGCCCATCGGGCCCGCGCCGATGCACACGGATGCCCTTTTCAGTGCCGCGCGGCGTCAGGCCCCCGCCCGTGGCCAGCACCTGCATCAGGGTCATGCCGCGCTCCAGGCGCAAGGGGCCAGGGCGTTGCACCTCACCATAGATGTAGACCTGCGGCTGCCGGTCCACCCATACGGTGTCGCCATGCACGATGGCCACGTCACGGGCCTGCCCCCCAGGGCTGAACAGGGCGGGCAGGTCCACCTCCACGCGCCAGGCCTGGCCCTGCCGGACGCCGGTCACCACCGCGGTATCGGCAGACCCGGGCGACGTGCCGCCGGCCATGGCCAGCAGGTCGGTCAGGCGCAGCCCGGTGACCTCCAGCGGGAAGCGGCCCGGCCGGTTCACCAGCCCCAGCACGCTGGCCTGGTGCCCCCGCACCTGCACCACCGAGACATTCACCTGCGGCTGGCGCACGAACTGCCCCTCGCGCAGGCCGCGGGCAATCAGCTGTTCGGCAGCGCCCACCGTCAAGCCCGCCAGACGCACCGGGCCGAGCAGGGGGAAGTTCAGCGCCCCGGCCTCGCTCAGGCGGGACTCCAGCGACAGGTCCGGGTTCTGGTACACGGCGATGCGCAGCACATCGCCGGCCGCAAGCCGGTACTCCTCGGGGGCACGCACATCCTTTGCGGTGTCGGCCGCCGCCTGCGCGGCCGCTGGTCCCGCCAGGCTCATGACGGCCGCCGCGCCCACCGCGGCCAGCAGCCCGCTGCACCAACGGACGGGCCGCACCTGGGGAAATCGTTGCAAGGGAAGTTTCAGCACGTCAGGGCATCTCCGGAAAGCGACCTGCCCATTGCGCCACGGGGTGGCCGGGGCCGCGCTGCGCATGCTCAAGAAGGCGTCGCGCGGGAAGCGCCCGCAGCGGCCGGCCCGCTGAGCCGGCCGCGCACCCGGCGCCAGGCCTGCTCCAGCCGCAGCCCCAGGCTGGGGCGGTGCAGCGTGAAGCTGGCGATGGCATAGGTCTGGTGCGACAGCTGCCGTTTGTAGCGGGCCTCACCCGCCAGGAAGTCATAGCCGTCCAGGCCCTGATCGAGGGCAAGCTGCACGGCCAGCGCGTGCGTGACCAGGCCGGGGTGGTGGTTGCGCTGCGTCAGGCCGAAGTGAAAGCCGCTCTGGTAGGCCAGCACCTGCCCGCCCTCGACGAAGTTGTAGAGATACCCCACCTCCGCGCTGCCCGCCGCGACACGCAGCAACTGCACCTCGCCCGCGGGCCAGGCCGAGGCGATGAGGCGCCTGTGGAAGCGCTCGAACAAGGGGTTGGCGAAGGCCCCGGGCAGGCCCCGCGCGGTCCACGCCGTCTGGTGGAAGTGTTTCAGGCGGTCCAGGAACTGCAGGGCCTGCGGCACATCGGCGGCCGGTGTCAGGCTCAGCGCCCCCAGGCCTTCATACAGCCGCAGGCTGCGCCGCACCGTGGGCCGGGTCTGCCCGCCCAATGTGGAGAGGTAGTCCTGTCCTGCTGCGCGCAGGGCCGACAGGTCCACCCGAAAGGCGGGCTCACTCGTCTCACGCACGCAGGCCACGGGGGGCGGGGCGGCACGCCAGCCGTCATGCCCCTGCGACACCCCCGGCAGGCACACCTGATCCACCCCAGGTGCCAGCGCCCACAGTTGCGTGGCCACCGCAGCCTGCACCGCTTCGGCCAGGCCGCGCCGCACCAGCCAGCCGTTGTGCTCCACGGTGATGTCGTCACGCTCCCGCTGCCCGGTGGCGTGCAGGTGCAGCGCCACGCTGGGCCAGCCGCGCAGACGCCGAACCCGCTGCGGCACCAGCACGCCCAGGCCCACCAACTCTTGACCGAGATGCACCCGAGCCAGCACCGGCCGCGAGGACGCCTCCAGGTGCGCCAGCCAGCAGCCGATCCAGGTCCATCCCGTGAAGAAGCTGGGCTCGGCCTGCGCCTGCAAGGCCCGCCACTCGGGTGCCAGGGCGGCCGGGTCCGGGCAGGGCTGCAACGACACCCGCAGGGCCGCGCCCGGGTGCGCCACAGAGGTGCGGCTCACGCCGCCCACGCCTGCTGGGGCACCATGCCAGACGGGGGCTCAGCCAGGAAGATGGTGCCGTAACGGCGCAGGCGGTGACGCCGAAGCGGCAGCCAGGGTTCGGCCCCGTAGTACACCTGCCACCAACGCGCGGGGATGAGCCGGCGGCTTTCCTCGTAGATCTCCCGGTTGCGCCAGACCAGGGGCCGCAGCCCGTTGGCCAGGGTGAGGGACACCCGCAGGTCCGGATCCATGCCCTCGATGAACAAGGCGCCTGCGGGAGCCAGGGTCTGCAACACGTTGCCAAAGGCCCGCCGGGCCGCATCGGGCGGCAGGTGGAACAGCACGTTTTGCGCCAGCACGATGTCGGCCTGACCGAAGCGACCGCGCAGGTCGTCCTGCACGATGTCGGCGCAGGAGAAGCGGACCCGGGCTCGGGTGCGCCCGTTGACGACGAACCCGTCGCCATCGCGATCGAAGACCTCGTCGATGAACCATGCCGGCACCGTCTGGTGCTGTGTGATCTCCTCCCAGGTGTAGCGCCCGCGGCGCGCACGTTCCACCAGCGCCGGATGCAGGTCCGATGCCTCGATCGACACGTCGAGATCCGGACGCAAGACAGCCAGCCAGGCCGACCAGGTGTAGGCCTCGGCACCGTTCGAGCAGGCGTACAGCAGGACCCTCAGCCGCCTTCTTGCCGCGCTGGCTTGCACAGCACCGAGCCCGAGGTGTTGCAGCACCGGGCCCGTCAAGGCGGACAGTTGCGTCGGGGCGCGGTAGAAGCAGGTGAAGGCATGCTGCGTGGAGCGCGGCGACTGATCAAGCAGGCGCCGGTGCAGCCAGGGGCCGAGCGTCAGGGAGACGAAAGCCACCCAGGCGCGCTGCCGGCGGCGACGCCATGCCTGCAGCAGGCGCCAGATCCATGGGGGAGGCGCCTGCACCCGGCGCAAACCGCGGGTCCGCAGCGCCGGGGACAGCCAGGCGGCGAAGTGCCGGGGCGTGCCCAGGAGCACCACCGATCCGATCCTGCGGTAGCCGCTGCGGGCCTGTCCCTGGCGGGAAGCGAAGTTGGTCGCCTTGACGTAGCCCAACATGCGGTCATACCCGGCCCACTCGGGACGCGTCCACACCGCGAGGTGGCGTCGGGACTGCAGCCCTGCGCCCCGGAAGGCAGGGTGCGTGAAGCCGGCGAAGTTGTACAAGACCCCCGCGGGCAGTTGCAGCCGCAGACCGGGCAGGATTTCAGGGTGTCCGCCCGTGTGCACCCAGGTGTAGCCGGCGATGCGACCGTCCACCCGGCTGAGCAGGCAGGTGTCTCCCGCGCGCCAGAGGGCGCACTTGGTGTCGTCGATGCCCCAGCCCCCCTCGTGCTGCAGGCGGCGCAAGGTCGGCTCATCGGCCACGAGGGTGTCGGGGGGGGCTTCAACGGCCTCGCCTGCCGACAAGGCGTGGCGAACCGGGGCCTGCCCTGCGTGCGCTGCCGGGCGATGCAGTTCGACGACGTGCAGCCGCTCGAAGTACACCAGCCCGTTCAGCAGTTGCTCCAGCGCCACCTGACAGGCGGCCCACGGGCCATGGCGGCGCCAGGTCTCGACCATCGTCCTCAGAAAGTAGCGTGGATGCACAGGACCCCCTCCGCAGAAGCCACTTCGCGCCCGTCATCAGCCGTCAGCCAGCCCTGGTAGCGCAGGGGCACCGATGCGGTGGCCCGGTGTGCGGGCTGGAAAGTGCAGTCAAGCCGCTCCCGCACCACACCGTGGCAACACAGCCCCTGGTCCGGCACGGCAGACCCCGTCACCCGCCAGGACAAGCAGGCCACGCGGCCGGCCGCTCCCAGCCAGGCCCCTGTGTGCCGGGCGAAGTAGTTGCCGATCAGCGAACGCTGCACCACTACGTCGGGGTGGCCCTCGGCCCGGGCCGCGTCGGCGCTGTAGTGGATGTGGTGGCGGTTCCAGGTGACGGCGCTGAACATGAAGATCTGCATCGCGCTGGGGTGTACACGCAGGTCCGGCAGCATCAGAGGCAGGTCGAAGGGAAGTTCGATACCCGCGCCAAGAGGCAGATCGAGAAGCTCCTGGGCGGACGCCGCCAGCAGCTCCGGGGCGGCCGCCTGGCCTTGCTGGGCGGGTAAAGGTGCGGCCCTCACGCCGGCCTGCGCAGGTAGGTCGCCCGTTCGCGGGCCACCTCGGCCCCCGCGGCGTCGGTGAAGGTGGTCTGCCTGGTCACCAGGTGCAGGGGCCCGTGCCGGCCCTGGCGGCTGTGCACACCCAGCAAGGTGGAGCACACGCTGATCGTCTCGCCCGCCCGGGCGGCGCGGTGAATGGTGAATTCGCTGGCGCCCCCCATGCTGCGGGCGTTGGGCGGCCCGCCCAGGATCTCGGCGGGGGCACCGTCTGGCGGCAGTTGCTCGGGCCCCACGTCCTGCCAGGCCATGACCTGGAAGAACAGCGGGGGCGCC